>BDTO01000089.1 GCA_002897855.1 bacterium BMS3Bbin05 | reverse complement strand
GCCCTTGAGAAGGCCATAGGGGTCAGCCCTTGACCTGTGACATCGTGGTGATATTCATGGTGCCAGAAGAGTCTGCACCAGACTTATATGGCCTCCTCCTCTCAGGGACAAAAGGAAGCAATGGTGACAAATGATTTTGATATTTTCGGATAGTTTTCATTTCTAAGGCATCGATACCTTTCTGCCTGTGCGTAAAAGCACGCAGACGGGTTAGTTTGGATTTTTTAGGAAGCAATGCGCAGAGTTGCATGTCCTTCTAAAAAGTGATATAGTATGGAGAAATTGAGGAAGAAATAAGTAGTTCGTATATTAATTGATGGCACCTCGCTGCGCTCGGCGCCAACGCGGGAGCTGAGCTTATAGCTCCACCGCCCTGTTGGCTTGAACCATGAGGAGGGATTGTGCAAAAATTAAAGGGATAAATGAAGCGTTGGCTTGAGCGCTGATTCGCTCGTGCCAACAAGACGCTGGAGCTGTCACGTCCTTTCGCCTTTAAAAAGCGCTTTGCGCTTTTTGACTCAGGCCGTGTAGCTCAGCTCCCGCGTTATGCAATAGGTGGTAAATTTGGATATTGAATTTTTCCTTAAAGAACGCACAAAGTTTATCTGCTACTTTTACGACAATGCTTCTGCGCCATTCACTCAGATTATGGCTGACATTGAAAATGAGGTTAAACCGTATATTCCACCATACAGCGAAGATGGGGAACCACCTTTTTTATCTGAATGGTTAGATGCTAAATCTGGTTTAGAAGCGAGTGGGCATCATGCTTTATCGATGCTTTCTTCCTCTCTTCAACTGTATTTGAAAGCTTGGGTTGATCGTCTAGATAGGTATCATGGAATGACTTTTAAGGTTGATTTCAAGAAAAAAGGATGGCTGAACGGTTACCGGGAAATATTTAAAGAAGTTGGCCTAGATATGTCTCATTGCCCAGCAAATTTAGATATCGTTGAGCAAATTCCCTTGGTGAGAAATCGTATCCAGCATCCAGAACAGCTTACATCAATCAATGTTTCTCATTCAGAAAACGATTTAAAAAAATATCCAAGCCCTTATTTTATACATGATTCTGAGCTAACACTGGCTTCAGAGGGAGAAGGACATTCGTGGCTATTTCCACCGACGATATCTCCAACTAAAGAGAAGATTAAGGATGCAATTTCCAATGTAGAAAAGCTGTGTTCTTGGCTGGAATCAGAATATTGGGAAGCGAGAAATGCATAACAAATTCATCCAGCTGACAGTCAAAAGGTTCACGATTTTTGCATCCGCAAAAAGTCGTGCTCCTTTTGCCTGCCGCTGATGAGGGCGTTGAGCCTGTAGAAAAAGTCCCAAAAGGGGTTATAATATCGCCATATCCATAGCAATAGAAACAAACGGCATCACTTAGTGAGGAAGGGATGGCGAGATATAAAGAATACGACTATTCCCAGGGGAAATTCATACCTATACACTTTGAAAAACAGATAATACCTGGGACGTTTGAACATACCCTTCATTATTGATCTTCCCTGCGGCAAGACCGCAGGGAATCTAATGTAAGGAAAATTGTTTTACTATATCCGCTCGCTTGACCCCGTGGCAAGACCACGGGGAATACGCTCGCTATCCATTTAATCGACAACGAAACAGACCTCTCAGTATTTGACTCCGGGGCCGGACAGATTCATTTTGAGGGGGAAACGAAAGGTGAATACTCAGTGGCTCTTGTACTGCATTGTTCATAACCTGGCAAAAGTGCACCGATATGGAGAAGGATTTGCGTAAGTAAATGGAAGCAAAGAGAGAATGGTTCAGCAACAGAACAGTAAAACATGTTAAACAAGAATATCATCGGATACAGTTGATAGTAATCTGATACAAAATAATGATTTACAAGAAAGTTAAAAGAGCGGTATTCCTTAAAAAACGACTTTTTCTACAGACTCGTTGGCCAAGATATGTTTGACATATTCGCATCGATTGTGATATTGTATAACAAATACGCTATCGATGGAGGATTGACATGCATACAGTAACGGTATCACCCAAATTCCAGGTCGTTATCCCGAAATCGGTTCGGGAAACTTTACGTCTTAAACCAGGTCAAAAAATGCAGGTTGTAGAATATGAGGGCAGGATAGAATTAATTCTTGATAGGGAGATCAAGGAGCTTCGGGGTTTCTTGAAAGGCATCAATACAAACTTTCAAAGAGAGGACGACAGGGTATGAATGTTGTCGATTCTTCCGGTTGGCTTGCCTATTTTGCAGATGAACCACAGGCGAAACATTTTCAGAAGCAGCTCTGCGCCCCCTCTACCCTGGTCGTTCCAACAATATCAATTTATGAGGTTTTCAAGGTTGTATTGCGCGAATCTACAGAAAATGAAGCCCTTCAGGCTGTCTCTGCAATGCAAAAAGGTAAGGTCATTGCACTTACTACTTCACTCGCCATGACCGCTTCAAAACTTAGCATAACTCACAACCTGCCGATGGCAGACAGCGTTATTCTGGCAACGGCAAGAGCGTATGAAGCGACCCTCTGGACGATGGATTCAGATTTCAAAAGTATTCGAGGAGTGAAGTATTTTTCAAAAGAATAGAGAATGACTAACACTTATAAGGCCCCCGCTTGTTCCCGAAAAGCTCTGCATCGGGACAGGCAGACGCAAAAACGATCCTGGTCGGAAAATTCATTAAATAAATTTCCTTGTTTTTTAAAAGACTGCTTTTAGTTCCGGCTTTATTTCCATAAACGGTTTCCCCGAAATTCTTCGGGACACCAAACACTTATAGTGGCTTAACAGCCAGTAGGTATGAAATCAACTTCACAGTAAAATTTGTGCTGTTTGGTATAAAATCTCATAAGACCTCCTCTCTTGATGGTTTTTCAGTTCACACAGCTTACTGTATTGCGGTATAATTATGGAGGCCTTAATAAGTATCAAAGCTCTCGAGCTGACGGCGAGATCGGCTGTCGCCGATTCGCCTCCGCTCAGCTCCCGCGTTCTGTGAGTTAAAACTATGCAAGTAGCGATTTCTAGAAAAGGGAATAAATGCGTTGCCTGGAGAGCTGAAAAAGCTGATGGCCCTTTTATTTGTCCGGGATGCTTGGGTGATGTAATGCTTTAAAAAGGCAAAATAAGGGAACATCATTACGCACATAAACCTCCCTTTGATTGCATATACGGAACTGGCGAATCACAAATTCATTATAGGTGCAAGCGAGAGATATTTGAGGCCCTTTCAGCACATCCACGATGTTCTAAATACGAGGTTGAGAAATCATTCGATGGTGTTAGGCCGGATGTTTATGCAAAGATTGGGTCAAACGAAGTTGCAATTGAAGTCCAGAAAACCAATATAGACCTTGATGATATTTTTAAAAAATCTGTCATTTATAGCAAGCTTGGGATTTATGTCCTTTGGTTAATTCCTTATGATTCTCCGAAATTATCATGGCATGATGGTGAGGAAGAATGGGTTTGCCGTCCGAAAGAATGGGAAAAATATTTCCATGCGATGTATTATGGCCGTCTGTATTATTGGAAAAATGGACTTTTTGTTTCCCCCTATCATTTCAACACTTTTCAAATATACGTTAAAGAAAGAGAGTGGTACGACGAATATGGCGATGAACAATATGCAGGTGGCTATTATAAAGGCGCCCGCGCTTTAAAGGCTCCAGTTAAATGCCCTCGCAATCAAATAAATATTGTTGATGACTTTTTGCCACGAAGGCGTGATCAATTTTCATCAAAAAATTGGTCTATTCCTTCATGCAATATATGGATTGATTCTATGAAAGCTTGGTGGAAGAAATAGAAACTCACAGAACATATCGCTGGTGGGGACGGCGAAAAGCATGCTGCTCCACAGCTTTGCGTTCGGCCACTAAGATATGGACCCCATAAGGTATGGATACTGAGAACTACTTCAAGGATTTGACGAAGGAACTTGAGGCGCTCAAGAATAGGGTGCGACATTACATCCATGATGTTCATTGGGTATCTGATGGGGAATGGAAAGAAAGCGTACTTAGAACCGTTTTGAAGAGGCATCTGCCCAGCAACGTTGGGGTCGGTAGAGGCTTCATAGTAAAGGCTGAACAATCGTCCACCCAAATTGACATTCTATTATATGACAACACAAAGCCCATACTGTTTCGAGACGGTGATTTTGTGATAGTAACGGCGGATTCCGTTAAAGGTGTCATAGAGGTCAAAACGAAACTCCGACGGATAGATAGTCTGCGCGACGCAATAAACTCGGTGTCTCGAATTGCCGAATTTGTAAGCCCTTCAATCAACTATGGCAAGAATCTATTTTACGGCGTTTTTTCCTATGAAAAGCCAGGTTTCGCTGCGCACAGAGTGCTCAACATCATTCAGGAGTGTGTCGGGGGGAATACTCGACGGGTAATAAACTCAGCTTCATTTGGAAAAGACTATTTCGTCCGATATTGGCCTAGTCCGCCGAATAGCCTATTTACGCAAGGCCATTATATGTGGCATGCCTATCACCTTAAGAACAAAGCACCGGCTTATTTCATCCATAATGTCATCGACCACCTGTTCCCAGAATGGACAGGTGAGAACAACGATGTTTGGTATCCTGAAACCGGAAAGGAGAGTCATAAGGTTGCGGAGAAGTCATTGTATTTGCCTCATCAAATTACGTAGATACAAGAATGATAAGGCCGAACAAATCGCCCCACTCGGATGCAAAACAGCTGTGCTGTTTTGCGCCGGTGGGCTCAGACATTAATTAGATATAAAAAGAAGGAAGTGATATGAGTCCACGCAACTTTATTAAAGAAATTATTAAACTTTACTTTGATGCAAGAAAACCTAAATTTGGACATAGGAGGAGAATAAAAAGGGGTGAGAGTAGGAGTATATCTTCATTAGTAGAGGATCTTTTTGCGAAATATTTACTTGGGGTTGTGGATAACAAATATGACATATTAATATCTCCAATACTGTCATTTGACTTTAAGCTTGCAGATAGAAAGAGAAATTTAATTATGAAGCCAGATATCTGTCTCGCTTCTTCAGGTAAAGCATATGCTTTTTTCGATCTTAAAATGGATTTAGGATATAAAAGAAAAGAGTTCATAGATAATTGCAGGAGGAATGATAAGATAATTCAACAAATAAAAGGAAAACAATGTAAGTTTAATGACGGATTAGACAAAAGTTTACCAAAGAATAATCTGACTATATCCAAGAGACTTAAATATCATATTGTTGTCATTTCAGCTGAGAATATAAAGTCAGATGATTTCAGAAAAAATACAAAGAACTTTAAAACATTAAAGAGCTCATCGATATATGTTCTAACGACAGGCTTACATCCAAATACGTACGGAAAAGAGCAGAATGAAATATTAAATGAAATAAAGATAAACATGACTGACTTTAAAAAACTACACAGGATTTGCTGAGATTGAAGGGGATATAAACAACAGCATGGAGTGAATGCAGTACCGCAGATATTGGATTGGGTTGTTTATAGAGTAAGAAGTAAGAATTATCTTTTTAGCATGAGAGTATGCTTCAGGCACCGCATCACTCATGCAGGCGTTGGCACCTCGCTGCGCTCGGCGCCAACGCGGGAGCTGAGCTTATAGTCCACCGCCCTGTTGGCTTGAACCATGAGGAGGGATTGTGCAAAAATTAAAGGGATTAATGAAGCGTTGGCTTGAGCGCTGATTCGCTCGTGCCAACAAGACGCTGGAGCTGTCACGTCCTTTCGCC
>BDTO01000088.1 GCA_002897855.1 bacterium BMS3Bbin05 | reverse complement strand
CCATGACAGGCTCACCATGACAGGCTCACCATGACAGGCTCACCATGACAGGCTCACCATGACAGGCTCACCATGACAGGCTCACCATGACAGGCTCACCATGACAGGCTCACCATGACAGGCTCACCATGACAGGCTCACATTTACCCACTTGGAATGAGAAAGAACCACAGATATATTCATGGATGATCAGGACAGTGTGAATTTTTTACAAAGGTTAAGGGAAAATATAATAAAGGCAGAGAGTTCAGTATATGCATGTGTATTAATGAGCAACCATGTCCCTTCCTGATGTGCCCTCCAAAAATGAAAAAGCCCGGGGAGGCCTTGAAAAGGCCGGGCCAATTAGTTAAATCTGAAAAAAAACGAGTTAAATATATATAATATTTTCCAGGAGACTCCGGATTTATTTCAGGGGTGACAATTAAGAAGTTTTTTAATAGCCTGTCAAGGGCTGAACTTATATGAAAAGTCCAAAGATAACCTTACCAGAAATATCAAATGTATTAGAGCGTGAAAGACTGTTTTCACTTATTGATGAAAGCCTGAATGCCCCTATTGTCTGGATAGCAGGCCCTCCTGGCGCAGGCAAGACCACAGTGGTTGCAAGTTATATTAAAAACCGCAGGAAAGATTGCCTGTGGTATAACCTCGATGAAAGGGATAAGGACTTAGCCACTTTTTTCCATTACATGGGCCTTGCAGCTAAAAAGGCTGCACCGGGAAGGAAGAGACCAGTTCCATCTTTAACGTCAGAATCTTTACCCGGTATTTTAGAATTTACAAAAAGCTATTTTGAAGACCTTTACAACAGGATAGGAAAGGTCTCCGTTATTGTCTTTGACAACTACCATGATGTGCCACGTGATTCTGCCTTTCATACTGCAATATGCTATGGCCTCGAAGAATTACCTGATGAAATAAGGTGTATTGTAATAAGCAGGGATGCGCCTCCTCTGGAAATGTCAAGGCTGAAGATAAATAATACAATAAGAATGGTGGGATGGGAGGACCTTGCCTTCGATATCAATGAAACAAAAGAGTTAGCAAGCTTGATGCAAAAATCCTTTCCGACTGCTCAATTAAAAGAAATTCATCGTAAAACTCAGGGATGGATATCCGGCATTTTGCTGTTGCTTGGGGAGATAAAGGCGAACCATTTAAAAAATTATTCTCTGAAGGGATATCGCTTTAAGGAGTTTTTTAACTACTTTACAAGTGAACTCATGAGAAATACAGACAGTACGACGCGGGATTTCCTGCTTAAGACATGGATATTTCCTGAATTTACACCTTTGATGGCAAAGAAATTAACCGGCATAAAAGACTCTGATAAGATCATTCAAAAACTGCACAGGAAAAACTTCTTTATTGAACGTCTCAGCCAATCAAAGGCAACATACCGGTACCATAACCTCTTCAGGGATTTTCTTGCCTCGGAATCCGAGAAAATGCTTTCTGAAGAAGACCTCAGCAGCCTCCGGCATAAAGCAGCCATCCTGCTTGAAGATGAAGGCAAGATTGAGGATGTTGCAGCGCTTTATATCAGATCCGGCATGTGGGAAAACCTCTCACAACTGGTTTTAAACAATGCAGATGCCTTTCTTGGTCAGGGCCGCAGCAGCGCTGTTCAGGAATGGTTGGACCGATTTCCTCATGAGGTCCTTTATAATAATCCATGGCTTTCTTACTGGAACGGTATCTGCCGCATATTTGACAGCCCTCATGATGCCAGGCAATCGCTTAAGGAGGCATATCAGGCTTTTTATAAGAAAAAGGACCTTGCAGGGCGACTGTTAACCTGGGCATCCATCGTGGACTCTTATATCTTTGAATGCAAAGATCTCAAAGCGCTTGACTTCTGGCTTGAAGAAATTAACGGTCTGGACCGGGAGAGCCTGAGATCTCTTCCTGCAGAGATCGATATGCGGGTTACCGGGAGTATGCTGGTCGCATTCTTATACCGTAGTCCCGACTCGGACATCCTGCCTTTTATTGCACAGAAAGCAGGCGATCTGGTCTATAAATGCCCGGACATCAACCCGAAGATTACATTATCTGCACGTCTGATACTTTATTACTTCTGGATCGGGAATATTGCCTCTGCTGAAATTCTCGTTAAGTACCTGAAACCGGAAATAAAAAAGGGTCTGCCCAGGCCGACACCATTTATTTTATGGAAGATAATGGAGTCTGTTTATTACCGGCTGAAAGCCGAGCCGGATAATGCACGGAGGGCTGCCGGAGAAGGACTTAAAACAGGAAGGAAGGCGGGCATTCTCACATTCGATTTTTTATTGTTAGCTCAGACCGCATATGCAATGCTTTCCGCAGGGCGTCTCGACGAAACAGAAGAGGTACTTGTGATGGCCGAAACAGCGCTCGACAAGTCCAGGTTAAATGATCTTGCCCGGTATTATTATCTGATGGCCTGTTTATCCAGTGGTAAAGACAATCTGCCATTGGCAGCAAGATACGCCGAGGAGGCACTGGAGCTTGCTCAAGGGACCGGGGCAATACTCCCGATTGAGCTGAGTCTCATCGGCAGTTCCTATATACTCTTCAAGAGAGGGGATACGGAAAGGGCCGTTGGGTATCTGAACAGGGCTGAAGATATAGCAACCAATATGAGGAGTGATTATCTCATCTATTCATGTCATTGCCTTAATGCCTGTTTTTCATATAAACAGGGAAATTCCTCAAAAGGGGAAGAGTACCTGAAAAGGGCCTTCATCATCGGGCATAACAGGGGCTATATAAACCTGAATTGGTGGACCCCTTCGATTATGGCTTTTTTATGTGAAAAGGCGCTTGAGGCCGGCATAGAGACAGAATATGCCGGAGACCTCATAAAAAAACGGCAACTGCTGCCACAAAACCCGCTCAATTGTACAGAGCGCTGGCCCTGGCCGATAAAGGTCTATACCCTGGGTGGATTTCAGCTTTTCAAGGCTGGTGACCTTTTCCTTTCTTCGGGTAAGGCACAGAAGAAAGCGCTCGATTTACTGAAAATCGTTATCTCCGCCGGTGGCAGAGATGTCGATCAGGGCTCTATCATGGATAACCTCTGGCCTGATGCAGATGGCGACAGGGCAAACTGGTCATTCAAGACCACTTTAAAGCGTCTAAGAAATCTCCTTGGCAATAAAGAAGCTCTTGCAATACATGAAGGTCGCATAAGCCTCAATGAGAAATATTTCTGGATAGACCTGTGGGTGTTAGAGGGTCTGATTGTCAGGGTAGAGGAAGAATTAAGAGAAAGAAATTTTGAAAGTGTAACAGAGATCGATGAAAAGATATTTAACCTCTATAAAGGGGATTTCCTTGAAGGTGAGGTCGACAGACTTCCAATTATCCGGAAAAGGGAGAGTTTAAAGTTAAAACTGATCCACACTGTTGAAAAAATCGGAAACCACTATGAGAAGTTAGAGAATTTTCAAAAGGCTGTTCAGTGGTATGAAAAGGGACTTGAACTCGACGGGATATCTGAGGGTTTTTACCAGCGTCTCATGCTCTGTTACAGCAATCTCGGCAACCGGTCAAAGGCGGCTGAACTCTATACGCAATGTAAAGAGGTGCTGGAGACGGCAATCGGGCTTGCCCCCTCTGCCGAGACCGAGGCCATCTATCAATCCATTGTCAAACCCACGCGCTAATACCCCCACGATTGTTTTTCATCTCATGTCACCTATATGTCACCTCCCCTGTGGTACGATTGCGGCATCATAAAAAAAGCTATAAATAAACATTGATGGTTTCGTAAAAAGACCCTGATTGTCACCCCTGAACTAAATTCAGGGCAGGCTCTGAACTTGTTTCAGGGTCTCGTCGTTGATTTATATAGATTCTGAACCAAGTTCAGAATGACAGAATACAGTATTTCTGACTTTTTACGAGTTCACCAACATTGATTAAGTCGTAAAAAGCCGGAAACCAGCGTTTCTTGATGTATAGGAAATTATAAATTCTTTTGACAGGATTAACAGGATTAACAGGATTTTTTATTTTAGTTACATATCATGTTCATCCTGTATATCCTGTCTGATTTTTAGTGTTTGTTCTCATTGTTTCTTGTTATTGCGAGCGGAGCGAAGCAATCTCTAACCGTCTGATTTTAAAACAGATTGCTTCGTCGCTTTGCTCCTTGCAATGAGAGTAATGGACTTTTTTACGAAAACATCAACATTAATGAAAAGGAGGATGCTATGAAAAGACAGAAGAGAACAGGTATCATTTCAATGTTGTTTTTAGGGATTGCCCTTGTGCTGACCGGCTGCGGAGGAGGCTCATCAAGCACTCCAAATACAACAGCAGGCAGCACTACCTATTCAACCACCAGCAATAAAGGCGATTACAGCGAATGGACATTGTCCGGCAATTCGCTCAATGCCAGGTGGGAAGTTATCGACAGCAGTGGTGATGTAAATTATACTTACACTATCGCGGCCACCTGTGGTCCCGCTAATGCCGACGGTGTCCATACATGCACTATCGACACAGCGAGCTGTGCAGCCGGCCTTGCCACCTGCCCGACTACATCGCCTACCGGTGCTTTTGACATGATGGAAGTGCCGGGGGTCGCGTTGCTGGTGCATACCACTGCAAGCACAGGCGGCGATGAATTACAGGTGGGTTTTGTTAAAGATGCAAATGCCTGCAACGATGATGTCAGCGGTGATTACACCTTTATTCGGACCGGTGTAGGCCTGCGGGACAGCTTTGGCATGTACCGCTCCGATGCAAATCTTATCAATATCGTGCATTCCGACTTTGGTTTTGATACAGCAGCAACCACGTGGGCTGACTACACCAACCAGTGGGTGACTTATCTCACGAGTGGAGGAGCAACTGCAGCATTAACTGATAAAGGTTGCAGCAATGGTGTGCGCACAAGAAGCATGGGTGCGGATACCATTCGCTCGATGATGACTGCCGGCGGTGTATTCGTTCTTGATTTACCCGCCGGACAAGGCGGCATGTTGTCGTTTAATGTCCAAAAAGCCGCCAGCCTGGCCGATTTTGCCAACAAATCATTCATTGGTATTAATTTTCCCGATAACGGCTCGCCGGAAACTTTCCATGCGACCTTCGGCGCCATTGCCAATAACAAGATCGATTTTTCTATTTCGCTTCAGCTCCCGGAAGTCATTGGCTCAGGAGGTCTGAATATTATGTCGCTGGGCACCTCTTCCGCATTGACCAACCCTGCCTATGCCGATTTTTCCACGTCACCGGCGGGGTACAGTAGTTCGCCACTGGCAACAGCCTACCAAACACCGAAAGACATACCCGGCCTGTTTAAGCTTGGCAAACTATTAGACAAAGGCCGCGTCATCCTGGCCGCAATGAAATTCAACAACAAAGTCATTGCAATCGGTATGGTTGACAACTACCGCAGTACTCATGATACCAACCCGAGCACCGGTAAGCAGTTTGTGGGCCCCGGAGTGTACAACAGCGGTAACTTTATTTTATTTGAAAAATAGACTTAACCACTACTGAGGGGGAAACCCCTCAAGTAGTACAAATACAGAGTAAAAGGGGCCGGTGACGAAACGTAATCATTTTCAATTGTCACCGACCCCTTTCCACCAGATTCACAGACCGGTGCGCGTCTCTGGTCCACCAATGCGGGTAACCGGTCACCGCGGGGGTGGCCCGTCCGCTTTGATGGCGTCGGGGTGCCTGGATGCGAACTGTGGGGTACCGGCGCAATCCTTGCAAACCTCTTCAGGGTAGGAAATTATAGATTCTTTTGACAGGATTAACAGGATTAACAGGATTTTTTATTTTAGTTACATATCATGTTCATCCTGTATATCCTGTCTGATTTTTTTGTGTTTAGGAATAAAATACAGGCTCCACATCCCATATTTTCCTGACAATATATAACTTATCTACTTGGAATCCAGTATGCCGAGGATAGCAAGGGGCGTGGCTGTTGGTTCTTCCCATCATATCGTACAAAGAGGTAACAAGAGGGAGAATATCTTTTTTCATAAAAAAGACAATGATAACTACCTGTCATTATTGATAAAATATTCAGAAAAATGGCACTCTTCAATTCTTTCGTATTGCTTAATGAGCAATCATGTTCATCTTCTTGCAAACTCTACACGCCTTTCATTTTTCTTGCGGAGGATAATATAATATCTTTGGTTCTTTCTCATTTCAAATGGGTAAACTGTCACCCTGAGAGTAAATTACTGTCACCCTGAGCCCTTCGGCTACTGTTATTCCAGGCCTGTCGCTTTTTGTCACCCTGAGCCTGTCGAAGGGTTCTCCTTTCCGTTTCTTTCCGCTCAGGACAGGCTCTGTCGAAGGGTTCTCCTTTTCTCGCCGTTCCGCTCAGGACAGGCTTTGTCGAAGAATCTCGCCTTTCCATGTCTTTCCGCTCAGGGCAGGCTCTGTCGAAGGGTGGCTTTTAGATAATTTTACCAACTCTTCATAATCTCCAGCGATTATAGCC
>BDTO01000087.1 GCA_002897855.1 bacterium BMS3Bbin05 | reverse complement strand
TAAGAAACTCAAGAGGCAGTACCTGCAAAGAGATGACATATCACACAGGCGGCAGCTGATGGGAAGATACGACATGGATGAGATCATTGAACTCGTGGCAAAACAATACGGTATCACACCGGAAGAAATACTTGATGGCGGAAACAGGGAGGCCCGGAAGGCAGCTATATACCTGATAAAGAAGCACACGGAGGTGACGAACCGGGAGATAGGGGAGCAATTCGGAGGTGTGAGCTACTCGGCAGTGTCGAAGGTAATGGAGAGGGCCGAGCGGGAAATGGAAGCGAACAGGAACATGAGGAGACGCATCACCCGAATGAACAGGAAGATGTCACAGGTCAAGGGCTGACTTCAAGCCTCTCTTTGGTGAGCAAACGTTAATTGATACGGGGAAAGCCCAACAACAGCTTTGAGAGGGGCGTTTTAAAAGATGAAAATATCACTGATTCTAGCGCATCCGGATAGTAAAAGTCTTAATCATGCAATTGCCAATGTTGCATTGGAGACACTCAATTCACAGGGACATACGGTTTTCTTTCACGATTTATATCAAGAGAAATTTGATCCCATCCTGCCAGGTGATGAGATTGACAGGGATGCCAACCTTCCACCTGAAATAGAAAAATATTGTAATGAATTAAAAGAATCAGATGGAATTATAATCATTCATCCGAATTGGTGGGGACAGCCCCCGGCAATTCTAAAAGGATGGATTGATAGAATTATTCGACCTGGAGTTGCCTATGAATTTTTAGAAGGTGATAAGGGTGAAGGGGTTCCCAAAGGATTGTTGAAAGCAAGATCGGCCATTGTATTTAATACATCCAATACTTCAGTTGAAAGGGAAAAAGGAGTTTTTGGTGATCCTCTCGAAACCTTATGGAAGAACTGTATTTTTGGGTTATGTGGTGTAACTCAATTTTATCGAAAAATGTTCAGAATTATAGTTGTAAGCACGAAGGATCAGAGGCGCAAGTGGATTCAAGAGGCAACTGATACTGTATTGCAGTTTTATCCACGGGGTTGAATGTAGATTGCATAAAAAGTCGCTGAAACCGACCGCTATTCCGTCGGCGCTCCTCTGCCGGCCGCCTGGCCGAAGCCGTTATGCAACAGGAATCGAAGTGGGGCAATTTGGATATTAATAAATCATATATAGGTATTTCTCCATTTTTTGAGAAATGGGTAAAGTTATTTGAATATCATCTCAGGAAGAGGGAAGTAGAAGATTCGCATTTGGGGGATGAAAGGGTATTGATATTATCACCACCGACCGACCCCGGCATAATTTTGCTTGCTGAATCCAATCGCAAGGGGGAAACTATATTTCTATGTCCTACGGATCGGATAGAGGCGATAGCATATGGATATGTCAGGAAAAAGAAAACAGATAATGTGAACATGGTTTTGTCAAATTTAGAACAGGCCGGGTTCGATTCCGGGTATTTCGACATAGTATTTGCCAATTGCTATTTTGATTTTTGCCCCCATGAAGAAGTGATGAGGTCCATAAGGAAAATTAATGATATACTGAAGAAAGGCGGACTGCTCTTCTCAGTTCATATGGATATCCCGTGCGGCTGGTTGGGTAAATTGTGGTCAGGGATATTCCAATATGTCCCGGCAATCAGCCGGGGGTGTCATCCCGTTGAGATAGATGATTTCCTGATAAACGAATATACGATCATTAAAAACATAAGGGAAAGCAGGTATGGCTTTCCCTTAAGATACCTGATGGCGATGAGACGATGAAAACCGCACTACACCTGCATCTAAGCAGAATGCCCTCGCGGCTGGTGGCCAAGCATGGAGAGTGTCATACGATTCAATACATGATATAATAACCCCTGACCCCTTAGCCACTCCAAAAAAAAAGAAAGGCCATAGGGTCAGCCCTGGTTTAAGCAAGTCAAGCCCCTAACCTGAATTATTTGTTAATTCATTCATTGCCCTCATTTAGTTTGGTTGATAGGTAACCCTGCCATAAACCTTTCGTCCCGATCGTGGTGTGATATTCACGGTGCCAGAGGAGTCTGCACCAGACTTATATGGTCTCCTCCTCTCAGGGGCAAAAGGAAGCAATAGTGACAAACCATTTTGATATTTTCGGATAGTTTTCATTAAAAATAAAAATATGGGGACACATCCCATATTTCCTTGACAGTACATAACTTATTTACTTAGAGTCCTGTATGTCGAGGATAGCAAGAGGCGTGTCTGTCGATATCGTACAAGAAGGTAACAACAGGGTATAGAATATGGGATGTGTCCTTATAAAATAAAAGGTCCCAAGAATGGGCAGACCATTGGGCAGTGAACAATTTGTCAGTGAAATGGAACAGAAACTTCATAGAAAGTTTACGTTAAAATTAGCTGGGAGACCAAGAAGAAGGACTAAAATATGGGATGTGTCCCCTATTTTCTTGTCATTGAAGAGCTTCTCCGATGCCTCCTTGCCTGTTATTTCTCTAATATCATTTTCCATACTCGAAATTATCTTCCTGTAATCCCTGTAATGGTTAGTGTTCTTTATAATCTCTCCTTTCCCCTCACTCAGGGTATGCGCTGCTATCACTTCCTTTGTCTCAATATCAAGGATTGCAAGTCTCCAGCCTTCTTCTTTTATCAACACTCTCGATGACTGATAGTTCATCGGCACCGAATACTTGTTTGATTTGTATGATATCAGTGATGTCTTATCCACTCCCCTTAGTTGTCCTGCATCGCTATCTTTCAAAAATGATGGTCTCAGGTACGGCTTCATCTTCTCACGCTCCTCAGCTTCGTATACTTCTGCGGGCACCCTCTTTGTTGTGCCATGCACCCTTACATTTGCTACCTCATTTATCCACTTCTTTAACTCCTCTTTAAGCTCATCCATGCAGCCGAATTCCTCTCCGTAAAAGAAATTATTCCTGGCGTATTTTACCCCAGCTTCTACTTTCCCTTTGCTCTCAGGGTCGTATCCCTCACATACACGAATATCAAATCCGGCACATGCGGCATACCGGGAAAACTCTTCATTGAGCCAGACTTCCCTGAATTCTTCCCTTATCACTACAAGCTTTGTCTGATCGTATACACATTCTTCTACTACCAATCCAAAGCCTCTGAACGCCTCATCATGCATCTGTATAAACAGATTTGTGGTTATCGGTTTATCAGATACCGCCACATACATCAACCGTGAGTACGACAGTACAAATACCGCAAAACAGATCGTTGCCGGAACCCCTCCTATCAATACTCCCCTGATCTCTCCCATATCCACCTGGCACTGTACTCCCGGTACCATATCGATTACCGGTTCATAATATCGCTTCTGTTTTACTGTAATAACCTCCTTCAACTCTTTTACATAATTCCTGAACGTCCTCTCTGAGGCTATACCTTCCCTTATCTTTGCCCCCAGTTTCCTCTTTATCTTCGTCGCCGTCAGCTTCGGATACTTCTGCAGCAGATGCACTATGTAGTCCTTATACCTGTCGAGTTTCTTCTCCCTCTCGGGATTGTCCAAATATTGCACTATCTCTTCTTCGCTCATCCCAAGATATTTCTTTACCGTGTTCCTTGATATTGACAGCTCTCCCGCTATCTGTTTCTTTGAATATCCATTCCCCTCATCATACATAGCCTTTATCTTGTGTATCATTGCCCATCCTTTCATTCGCTAACCCCCATATCGTTTTTCTTATGGGGGTTATCTTAATAAATCCTGGATCCCTTTAGCAGGTTGTGGAATGTCTCACAATATACCTGCTGGTCAAGGATTGAGCAACTGCATTTCCCAACCCTTTTCCCCTTACCCCTCTGCTTATCTTCCTTAATATGGGGTGGTCATTTTTATTTGCCGTTTTCTGCTATATTATATTTTCCGCTTACACTTTAAGTTGGATTTGGTTACTTCCATCATACCTTAGGTATATGGAAAGCTTCTTAAGGAGGCCTTAATGAGTATCAAGTCGCTGCACCGGACGGCTAATCGCCGCCGGTGAGCTTGGTCGTTATCTGTCAAAATCAAGAGAATTAAATATGTTGCAATCTTAAGTAATATAAGTTATGATAGATGTACAATTGTACAATAGGTGATAAATATGAACTTGATAGTAGATACTTCAATCATCATAGCAGTAATAACAAACGAAAAGCATAAGAAACAATTGATTAAGGCGACCAAGGGTGCTGATTTGATTGCTCCATCATCACTTCACTGGGAAATTGGAAACGCTTTCTCAGCAATGTTTAAGCGCAAAAGAATTAGCATAAAACAGGCAATTGCGGCGCTTGAAGCATATCATCAAATTCCTATACGTTTTAGTGATATTGAATTGGGTATTGCTCTTGAGCTTTCTCATAATTTAAATATTTATGCTTATGATGCATATGTTATTGGATCTGCATTAAAACATAATGCGGCTTTACTCTCTCTTGATGGGGGATTATTAAAGGCTGCCAAAGAAGCCGGGGTAAAAATTAGAGAGGTAAAAATATGACAACATATACTTTTTCAGAAGCACGTCAGAAGTTATCATCTGTCCTTGAAAAGGCACGAACTCAGGGGGAGGTACTGATCAAAAGAAAAGATGGTTCTATATTTGTAGTAAAACCAATGTCATCAAAACGGTCTCCTCTGGATGTTGCCGGCATCAATGTTAATCTTTCGGCAAAAGAAATTGTTGATATAGTTCGTGAAATTCGAGAGAGATGATCTTAGAAATGAACAGATAACCAGTCGTTGGACATTGAACGAGTAGCAGCGGTGACTGGATAGCTTTTGATTATTTTTCGTTTGCAAACTGGCCTTCATCATGTTAATATCCTCAAGGGTACTCATCAAGTCAACTCTACGTTGAGCCTGTAGAAAAAGCCCTAAAAGGGTTATAATATCGCCAAATCCATAGCAATAGAAACAAACGGCCCCGCTCAGGAGGAAGGGATGGCGAGATACAAAGAATACAACTATTCCCAGGGGAAATTCATACCTGTATACTTTGACAGGCAGATACTGCCCGGCACATTTGAGTATACCCTTCATTATTTAATCGACAACGAAATAGACCTCTCAGTTTTTGACTCCGGGGCTGGACAGATTCACTCTGAGGGGGAAACGAAAGGTGAATGCGCAGTGGCTTCTGTACTGCATAGTGCATAATCTCACAAAAATTCACAGATATGGAGAGGGGTTTGCATAGAGAAAATGAAAAACAGAAGAAATAAAGAGAAAAATAACAACAACATAAGGAATAAATCTCCCTATAAACCTGCTCAAGTGAAAAACATGGGTATTCGGAGAAAGTAAATCCCGAAATAATGGATTACAAATTTAAGAGAGAGCGGCAATTTTAAAACAGACTTTTTCTACAGACTCGTTAACTGCAATAGGAGAAATCATGACTCAGGAAAAAAGTAAAATTAACTGCCCTAATTGTGGCGAAGAAATTGATGTCAACGATATTTTGTATCACCAAGTTAGTCAGCAACTCAAAAAGCAATACAATGATGAGTTGACTAAGGAAAAAGCAAAGTATGAGGCGGAATCTTTAAAACTAGCTGAAGAAAAGAAAAAACTTGAAGAAGAAAAAAAGAAACAAAAAGAAGAAATAGCAACGCAAGTTACTGATGCGCTAAAACAAAGAGAAATAGATTTAAAGAAAAAGTACAAAAAAGAGGCGGAGGAAGAACAATCTGATGCAATCAATTCACTTCGCGAAGAACTTGAAGAAAAGTCTGGAAAAATAAAAAAGTTGAATAAAACTACAGTAGCACTTGAGAAATTAAGAAGAGAAAAGGATGAACTGGAAGAGTCAATTAAGGCTGAAGCAGAAAAAGAGCTAAATAGAAAGCTGCTTACTGAAAAGAAAAAGATCCAGAAAGAAGAGAGCAAAAAAAATGAGTTAAAATTCAAAGAGATAGAAAA
This sequence comes from bacterium BMS3Bbin05, assembly GCA_002897855.1. Lineage (GTDB taxonomy): Bacteria > Nitrospirota > Thermodesulfovibrionia > Thermodesulfovibrionales > BMS3Bbin05 > BMS3Bbin05. The sequence goes on along the minus strand of BDTO01000087.1, from coordinate 2,051 downwards.
ACAGTTAGAAGATCAAAAAAAGCTGACTGCGGAAATGAAAAGAAAACAAGAGCAAGGATCAATGCAAACGCAGGGAGAGGTACAAGAACTTGGTATAGAAGAATGGTTAGCTAATAAGTTCCCATTGGATACCATTGAAGAAATTAAAAAGGGAGAGCGTGGCGCAGATTGTTTGCAAATTGTTCACACGCGCACGAGGCAAAATTGTGGCTCAATATATTACGAGAGCAAGCGTACAAAAGCATTTCAGCCAAGCTGGATCGAAAAATTTAAAGCAGATATTCGTGAAAAGAATGCAAATATAGGTGTATTGGTAACAGAAGTTATGCCACAAGACATGGATCGTCTTGGGTTAAAGGATAGTATTTGGGTTTGCTCGTTTGAAGAATTCAAAGGTTTATGTGCTGTATTGCGAGAGTCCATAATTCAAATTAGCAGTGCAATTGTCGCCCAAGACAATAAAGGCGATAAAATGGGCATGCTTTATGACTACCTGATAAGCAATGAATTCAGGCTTCAAATCGAAGCAATTGTTGAAGGTTTTACTCAAATGAAATCTGATTTAGAGTCAGAGCAACGATCCATGAGAGGGATTTGGAAAAAAAGAGAAAAACAAATTGATAAAGTCCTTTTAAATACCACTGGTATGTATGGTTCAATCAAAGGTATTGCTGGTAGTGCTATCCAGTCAGTACCATTACTTGAGTTGCCAGGAGATGAAGGAATTGATTTGGATTTATAGAAAAGCAGCTAACAAACGCATGCACTCAGACAAAATAAAGCTGCGTCGCTCTGCTCTGCACCGTTATTTTGCTGGTGATGCCCGGCGTTGTGCAGAAAAGAGAGGGCAGTCGTGATAATAAGAATTTTCCAAGTGACAATACATTCAGAGTATCGGGAAGACTTTGAGCGAGATTTCCGAACAATATCTGTCGATACCGTACAAAACCACAAAGGCTTGATATCTTGTCATATTGCCGGCCCCACGCAATGGAACCCGGATGATTACATCATGGTTACTTACTGGGAAGACGAAGACTCGCTTGCGGCATTTGCCGGGGAAAACTGGAACCAAGCTGTTATCCCGCCGGAAATGGAAAGGTATCCAAGATATTTTAGTGTTGCCCATTACAAAAATGACGAAAGCAACCAACAATTACCATAGCGATCTGTTTTCTATCTGTCGTTGATTTAGATCGTTGTACAGAAAAAAGAGTTGAATATGAAAGATATTTTATCCTGGCAATACAATGAATTTAAACAGGTAGGTAAAGACTACAGCTTGCCAAGTGAAGTCAAGATGTACGATTCTCGTCATTCGGATTTCCGAGACATTGAAAAAGAAAGCGACGCTGTTCTTGATATACTTCAACCAGGCAAAAACGATGTAATCATTGATTTCGGCTCCGGACCCGGCACTTTTGCTATTCAAGCGGCACTTCGATGTGCCAAAGTTTATGCAGTTGACGTTTCACAACCTATGATCGACTATGCAATAATCAAAGCTGAAAAGGCCGGAGTTTCAAATATTGAATTTTGTCACAGTGGTTTTCTCAATTTTGAATATAAAGGCCCCTCTGTAGATTTCATTACAACTACTTTCGCTTTTCACCACCTGCCTGATTTCTGGAAAGGAATAGCATTAAAGCGCATGAATATCATGCTTAAACCTGGAGGCCAGCTCTTTATCCATGATGCAATCATCGAGGAGCATCATGCTCTTGAAAATATTGCGGCTTTAATCGAAAAACTTGCTGCTGCAGGAGGTAATTTTCTTCAAGAAGACGCAGAAGGGCATTTTAGGGAAGAATTTTCCACTTATGATTGGATTATGGACGGTCTCTTGTCGCGAACCGGATTCGCAATAAAGAGTAAGAATATAGAAGATGGAGTGATCGGAACTTACTATTGCACCAAACAATAAGAAGATGCACAACCAGCGGGTGGAGAGGCACCATGAGAGGGGTCAGGTCTACACACTTGACAAAACAAGACAGGCTGTGATAAAAATACCAAATGGCAAGGCCCTTGAGGATAGAATATCCTGGTGC
>BDTO01000086.1 GCA_002897855.1 bacterium BMS3Bbin05 | reverse complement strand
TCACCATGACAGGACAGGCTCACCATGACAGGACAGGCTCACCATGACAGGACAGGCTCACCATGACAGGACAGGCTCACCATGACAGGCTCACCATGACAGGCTCACCATGACAGGCTCACCATGACAGGCTCACCATGACAGGCTCACATTTACCCACTTGAAATGAGAAAGAACCATAAATTTAAGGAACTCCTGTGAGATTTTCTGCGGGAGCAGGATTGAGCGGTGGTGATTTTAAACAGAAAGAAGTGAGGTCCGGGTTGCAAACCTGAACCCGCACAGGTAAAATCCTTTTTTGCCACGGACTTTCACAGACTTTTTTAAAAGAATTTTTTTCTTTTTTATTTTAAAACCATGAATCTCCATTTATTTTTCTCTTCAGCCCTGAGCCTTCAGCCTTTCTTTAGTCCGTGTCCGTCTGTGGCTGATAAAGACAATTACTTGTACTTAACAGGAGTTCCCCCAAAATAACGCACTGAAAGGCGAAACCTATTGCAAGATAAAGGAAAACAGGATTTAGGAAGTGGTCCCATAAGATTTTTTAAAAAATGGTGGAACTTTTTGTGGGCAAAAAGCAGAGGAGGTGAAAGTATAACGATCCTGAATGAAATAAGATTCTCAGAAAGCCGGAGGAACCCGGAAGAATCTCCCCTCCCTTGGAGGCTGTGTCACAATTGTCATCCCTGAAATAAATTCAGGGCAGGCTCTGGACTTGTTTCAGGATCTATATACAACGTAACATATTGAAAACACGAGATTCTGAAATAAATTCAGAATGACATCATATACGTTTTTAGGATTGTGACACAGCCTCTTGAGGGGAGGGGATTAAGGGGAGGGTGATAATATTTTTTCAAACACCCCCACCCTTCCCCTCCCCCCGGAGAGGCTGTGTCACAATTGTCATCCCTGAAATAAATTCAGGGCAGGCTCTGGACTTGTTTCAGGATCTATATACAACGTAACATATTGAAAATACGAGATTCTGAAATGAATTCAGAATGACATCATATGCGTTTTCGGAATTATGACACAGTCTCGAAGGGGAGAGGGATTAAAAAGGTTGCAATGAGACCAAAAATTAGGGGAACTCCTGTTGTACTTAAGTGTTGTAATTTTCATGCCACCTGTGTTATTTATAGATATGCAAACCAATGAGTTTATTTTTACCGGCATTATCTGCAAGGAAGGTGAACGATTCACATCCCTTTGTCCTGAACTTGATGTAGCATCGGAAGGCGACACCGTAGATGAGGCATCAACAAAATTACTTGAAGCAGTAACACTTTATCTTGAAACAGCAATAGAAGCAAATCTTCCGTTTCTTCGTCCGGTCCCGCAAAATGAAGACCCAAGGACATTAAATCCTGAAGCTATCATAAAGATCTTCAATTTAAAGGTAGATTTCCAGATAAAGGCTTATGCCTGAACTTCCCGCTGTAAAACCCCATGAGGTTATCAGAGCCTTGGAGTCAACTGGTTTTTTTTAAGACACGGCAAAAAGGAAGTCATCTTCAAATGAAGCGCGGTAATCTTCTGGTAACGGTGCCTGTTTATTCCGGCGATTTAAATCCCGGCACTTTAAGGTCAATTGTTCGTCAGGCAAGGATGAGTATTAACGAATTCTTGAAATTATTATAGAGTCCCTTCTGCGGGAGCATTCAAATCCGCTGGAATCTGCGTAAATCAGCAGCTGAAAAATCCTTTTTTTGCCACGGACTTTCACAGACTTTTTAAAGACTCTTTCTTTTTTTAAAACCATAATATAGCCTTTTATTTCTTTAGTCTGTGTTCGTCTGTGGCCGAAAAGTCTTTAAACCTCTTCCTAAGCCTTTAGTCTGCATAAATCTGCGGCTGATATTATGGAGGTTAAAGGAATTCAGTGAGCTTGCGGACGAGTTTTTCGCTATCCTCCCAGCCGAGGCAGGGGTCTGTAATGGACTTTCCGTACACATCCCCGGATGTCTCCTGGGCGCCTTCCTCGATAAAGCTTTCAATCATGAGTCCCTTCACCACACGCTTCAGCAAACCCGAGCGCTGCCGGCTCCCCATGACTTCCAGCGCAATCCTCGGCTGTTCATCAAAGGCCTTGTTGGAATTTGCATGATTCACATCGACTATTATCGCAGGGTTTACATATGAACGACCAAGATAATTCCCCGCAATCCTGACCAGGTCTTCATAGTGATAATTGGGAATATTCTGCCCAAAACTGTTTACCGCTCCCCTCAGAATGCAGTGTGCAAGGGGATTGCCGGATGTCTCGACCTCCCAACCGTTGTAACTGAACCTGTGAGACGACTGTGCCGCCTTGACGGAGTTAAGCATCACCTCGATATCACCGCTCGTGGGATTCTTCATTCCTGCGGGTATATCCAGTCCGCTTACGGTAAGCCTGTGCTGCTGGTTTTCCACCGACCTCGCTCCTATCGCCACATAGCTCAATACGTCCTCAAGATAAGGATAGTTGAAGGGATAAAGCATCTCATCTGCGGCAGTGAGATGAGATTCCCTCAATGACCTTATATGCATGCCCCTCATCGCCTTTATCCCTTCGACAATATTGGGGGCCTCATGCGGATTCGGCTGGTGCATCATGCCCTTGTAACCAAGCCCTGTTGTGCGCGGCTTGTTGGTATAGATTCTTGGAATCAGTATGATCTTTTCACCGACTTCATCCTGAAGCCCGGCAAGCCGCGAGATGTAGTCGCATACGGCATCCTCATCGTGGGCCGAACACGGCCCGATTATGAGGATAAATTTATCCGACTTACCCTCGAAGATCGCCCTGATCTCCCTGTCTCTCTCACTTTTGATCTTCTTAAGATTATCCGGCAGGGGAATTGCCTCAAGGATTTCCTTTGCTTCAGGTATCTTATGCAGATATTTAAAACCCATAAATAGTATAGTATCCAATGTTTTGCAGGAAAAGCAAATACTCCGGCTCTCCTCCGTTTTGACAGCCATCCGTGCTAAATGTTAAAATTCTTCACTTTTTCTGTTTATAAAAAGCTGATTTTTTGGCGGAACGGACAGTATCTTCTTCAAATGAAAGACTCAGGTTTCAAAGAGACAGCGGAGAGGATGAAAACACCCCCCATAGTCCCCCCTTGGTAAGGGGGGAATTAAAGAGGGGTGGGGTATTTACGGGTGAAAATAGCGATAACCGGAAAAGGCGGTGTCGGGAAGACTACTCTCTCGGCGATACTGAGCCACCTCTTTTCTGAAACAGGGAAAAGGGTCATAGCCGTAGATGCAGACCCGGATGCCAATCTCGGGGCTGCGCTCGGAATAGGTATGGAAGACTCGGAAAAAATCAGGCCCATTGCCGAAATGACTGATCTCATAGCAGAAAGAACAGGCGCGAGGCCCGGAAGCAGCGGGGGAGTCTTCAGGCTCAATCCACGGGTAGATGACATCCCTGAAGACTTTGGATATAAACTCGGCAATATCATAATGTTGATCATGGGCAGGTCCAAAGAGGCTGCATCCGGATGCTACTGCCCTGAAAACGTTTTTCTGAGAAGACTGCTGGGACACCTGATTATTGAAAGTAACGACGTTGTCATCGTTGATATGGAGGCTGGGATTGAACATCTTACCAGAGGGACATCTTCAGCCGTTGATGTATTTATCATCGTAGTTGAACCGGGACAGCGCAGCATACAGACCGCACATACCGTCAGGAAAATGGCTGAAGGCCTTGGGATAAAAAAACTGTTTATCGTTGCAAATAAGGTCAGGGGCATGGAAGATACAGAGTTTATAAAAAACATGCTGAAGGGCATGTCTTTCCTTGGCGCTATCAGCTTTTCCGACTGTATAATGGAGGCTGATATCAGAGGCGACTCTCCTTTTCAGCGATGCCCTGATACTGTAAAGGAAGTAAAAGAGATGAAAAAGATAATGGAGAGGGAACTTGTAAAATGAATTCGTCATTTTCCATGACAAATGACAAATAATAAATGGCAAATCAGAGCCGGTGTTATCAGAAAGAGAGATTCCATCCCGTCGAATATACGCAGGGCCAAGGACAGGATGATAGCAGAGAGGCTCACGGGAATGAAAGAATATATCGATGCAGACAGTGTCATGCTATTCGCATCATTCAGGAGCGAAGTGAATACATTACCAATAATCGAAGATGCGTTAAGGGGTAACAAGAAGGTTGTACTGCCAAAAGTGGACAGGGAAAGAAAAGAACTGGAACTTTACCTGATCAAGTCGGTTAATGAACTGACACCGGGCTATATGGGAATTCCCGAACCCGCCGTAACCGGCGAAAGAAAGTTTCTCCCCGGGGAAATTGACTTTATAATGGTTCCGGGCCTCGCATTTGATGAAAACGGCGGCCGGCTCGGATATGGAGGAGGATATTACGACCGTCTGCTCGGCGGATTAAAGAAGATGCCCCAAACAGTTGCGATTGCCTACGAAGAACAGATTGTTGATGATGTACCGGTTTCAGGGCATGATATCAGGGTTGATGCTGTAGTAACCGACCGCAGGATAATAAAGACAGCCGGAGATGAATGATCATGGACAGGAAAAAGATTGAAAAGGGTGTCAGGCTGATACTCGAGGGCATAGGCGAAGAGCCCGAAAGGCCGGGACTCAGAAATACCCCTGGCAGGGTCGCTTCGATGTGCGAGGAAATTTTTGCAGGTCTTGAATCTTCTCCTGAGGATATACTTAAACATATTGAAGGCGAAAGCCATGACGAAATGGTCATGCTCAAGGATATTCCTTTTTATTCCGTCTGTGAACATCACCTGCTGCCGTTCTTCGGACGCGCCCACATAGGTTATATACCGGCCGGCGGCCGTATAGTGGGAATAGGAGAACTTGCAAAGGCCCTTGAGATGCTCGCCAGGAGGCCCCAGGTGCAGGAGAGGCTGAATACCCAGCTTGCAGACATGATAATGGATAAATTGAACCCGAAGGGAGCAATGGTTATAATCGATGCGGAGCATCTGTGCCTGAGCATGAGGGGCATAAAAAAACCCGGCTCCAAGACCGTCACCTCCGCCGTGCGGGGAATCTTCAGGTCCAAACAGTCTACAAGGGAAGAAATGCTGGAACTGCTGAAAAGAAGGGATTAGGGAATAGGGGTTGGGGGATTGGTAAAGAAACAAATACAGTCTTTCAGGGACCTTAAGATATGGGCCATGGGAATTGAATTGGTAAAAGAAATATATCAACTAACGAAATTATTTCCACATGAAGAATTATATGGACTCACAAGTCAATTGAGACGGGCAGCCGTGTCTGTCCCATCAAATATCGCGGAAGGCCATATAAGAGGACACAAGGCTGAATTCAGACAGTTCCTGTTTATAGCTTTGGGATCCCTGGCGGAATTGGAAACTCAACTCATTATATCAGGCGAATTGGGTTATGTAACAGCTGTGATGTATAAAAATATTATTAATAAGAATAGATACATTGGGAAGGATGATTAGGTCCCTTATTTCAAAACTAACCCCTAATCCCTAACCCCAAATCCCCATATCATACGGAGGTCATATGTCTGCAAAAATCATAAGCGGCAAGGAAATCGCCGCACAGATCAGGGAAGAACTCAGGAAAGAAGTCGCCGGGATGAAGGAGAAATACGGGGTCGTGCCCGGACTGGTGACCATCCTGGTGGGCAAGAACCCCGCCTCGGTCAGCTACGTCACCGGCAAGCAGAAAACAGCCCATGAGCTTGGTTTTAATTCGATCCAGGACGACCAGCCGGAAGACATATCCGAGGAAGATTTGCTCAGTATTGTGGATAAGTACAACAAGGACCCGAAGATACATGGTGTTCTTGTCCAGCTTCCGCTGCCCGGGCACATCAATGAGAAAAAGATTCTCAATGCCATAACCCCCGACAAGGATGTGGACTGTTTCCACCCCGTTAATGTAGGACGCATGATGATAGGCGGGGATGAAGTAAAGTTCCTGCCATGCACTCCAGCCGGCATCCAGGAACTGATCGTGCGCTCCGGTTATGAGACCTCCGGCGCCGAGGTAGTCGTTGTAGGCCGCTCAAACATCGTCGGCAAGCCGATCGCAAATATCATGCTCCAGAAGGGCAAGGGAGCGAATGCAACAGTGACGGTCGTGCATACGGGAACGAAAAATCTTGAGGAGCATTGCAAACGCGCCGATATCCTGATCGTGGCTGCCGGTGTACCCGGTCTCGTGAAACCCGAGTGGATAAAGCCGGGCGCGTGCGTTATAGACGTCGGCGTCAACCGGGTTGGTGAAAAGAAAAGCGAAAAGACCGGCAGGATGATACCGATTCTCAAGGGAGATGTCGACTTTGATGCGGCAAAGGAGATTGCGGGGGCTATCACTCCCGTGCCGGGTGGTGTCGGACCGATGACCATTACCATGCTCATGAAGAACACCGTTAAGGCAATGAAGGATACGTTAAAATCCTGAAATTGATGGACCCGTAAAAAGTCCGGGAAGGAATGGCGTCTCAACAAATTAGTCAGGAGGCTGTAATATGATCATTACCCAAAAGAGAGAATTGTCCAGGCTGTTGGAAAATGTGGAAAATTACAGGAGTTTTTTTCTCATCGGGTGCTCGGAGTGTGCGACATTGTGCGGCACGGGCGGGGAAGAACAGGTAAAGGAACTCACCGGGGTACTCCGCGGGAAAGGTAAGGAAGTTACGGGCGGTATTGTTGCCAGGACAGGCTGCCAGGTCCTTGGTACGAAAAAGGAGCTCAAGGAACATAAAGAAGCCCTTGATAAAACCGAGTGTATTCTTGTGATGTCCTGCGGGGCAGGAACTCAGAGCGCCGTAGAAATCTTTGAAGACAAAGCTGTTTACCCGACCAATGACAGCTTGTTCCTGGGAAATATGACCCGCTTCCAGATGTTTGATGAAAGATGTTCACTCTGCGGCGAATGCATCCTTGACAGGACAGGCGGCATCTGCCCGGTAACGAATTGTCCCAAGGGTATTCTCAATGGGCCATGCGGGGGCATGCAGGACGGGAAATGCGAGGTAAGTCCCGATATTAACTGCGCATGGGTCAGGATATATGAACGAATGAAAAAAATAGACAGGCTCGACGAGATGAGAGAAACCGTTCTCGATGCTAAATCGTGGTCCAAAGGGCAGAAACCGGCAGCGCTCTCGACCAGAGAGAAAAAAGAGAAGAAATAAGGAGGAAATACATGTCTTTCAGAGAAACACTCGAATCCGGTAAATTCACTGTTACAGCAGAGGTCGGACCTCCAAAGGGTACCGCGATTGCGGACATGATCCACCACATGGAACTGTTAAAGGGCAAAATCGATGCAGTCAATGTTACTGATAATCAGTCTGCTGTCATGAGGATATGCTCACTGTCCGTATGTAAAATCGCCATGGAGCAGGGCCTGGAGCCGATACTCCAGATGACATGCAGGGACAGAAACAGGATCGGACTGCAGTCGGACCTGCTGGGGGCAAGTGTACTCGGAATAAAGAATGTCCTCTGTATGACCGGTGACCATGTTTCTGCCGGTGACCACAAGGATGCCAGACCGGTCTATGACCTTGAGTCGGTCCAGCTCCTGAAAACTGTGGACAGCCTCAACAATGGCCGGGACCTCGGAGGCAATGAAATGAAGGGAGCAACGGCTTTCTTCCAGGGGGCGGTTGTAACACCCGAGGCTAACCCATTGGAACCTCAGCTGATGAAATTCGAGAAAAAGATCAGGTCCGGGGCGAGATTCTTTCAGACCCAGGCAATATATGATATAGAAAAATTCAGGGGTTTTATGGAATTTGCAAGAAAATTTCCTGTTAAGATACTGGCGGGACTGGTTGTACTTAAAAGTGCGGGAATGGCAAACTTTTTAAACAACTACGTGCCCGGTATCAAGGTCCCCCGGGAGTTTATTGATGAACTTAAGGAAGCAGGAAAGGAAAATGCCCTTGATACGGGCCTGAGCATCACTGCAAGACATATCAAACAACTTAAGGATGAAGGGGTCTGTGACGGCGTGCATATCATGGCTATAGGCATGGAAGATAAGGTGCCCGTAATACTGGAACGGGCAGGACTTCTTTAAATGGATAGCGAGCGGATGTGCCTGTCCCGGGTCTTTTATCGGGGAGCGAATATAATAATGCAAAAATTCCCTGCATTAGATTACCGGCGGCCTGCCTGTGCGTGCCGTACGCAGACAGGCGGAGCCGCTGGGAAGATCAATTATTTTTCAAGTGCAAAAAGGCAGGCATGGCTCTAAAAGTTCATGCAGCAGCATGCCATTTTTCACCATACATGCCTTTTTGCAAATAATGGGGGTAAAATACCTATGGGCAAAATAACGATAAACGATATTATCAAGAAGAAAGAAGATGGGCAGAAGATCACGATGCTCACTGCTTATGACTACCCTTTTGCTAAAATTGTTGATGAGGCCGGTATAGACGGTATTCTCGTGGGAGATTCTCTCGCAATGGTGGTACAAGGTCTTGAAAACACTCTTCCCGTTACCATGGATGAGATGATCTACCATACGAAGATTGTGTCAAGAGCGACCGAAAATGCGATGGTGATAGGCGATATGCCCTTTATGTCATACCAGAAATCGGTCGAGGACGCAATATGGAATGCAGGCCGGTTCATTAAAGAAGGCAGGGCACAGGCAGTCAAGATAGAAGGAGGTTTTGAAGTCGCGGACAGGGTAGATGCGATCGTAAAATCGGAAATCCCGGTAATGGCCCATATAGGATTGACACCCCAGGCAATTCACAGGATAGGAGGATATAAAGTTCAGGGCAAAACAGACGAATCTAAAAAGATTCTCATGGAACAGGCACTGCGGTTAGAGGAGGCAGGGGCATTCAGTCTGGTACTTGAAGCCGTGCCTGCGGAACTCGCGGAAGAAATTACATCAAGGCTTTACATACCAACCATTGGTATAGGGGCAGGACCGGGATGTGACGGCCAGATACTTGTCCTTCACGATGTTATAGGTCTTTTTGACAGATTCGTGCCGAAATTTGTAAAAAAATATGCAAATCTTAAAGATGATGCCCTCAAAGCGGTAAAGCAATACATAAGTGAGGTTAAGAAAGGAGTTTTTCCTTCTGAAAAAGAGAGCTTTAAGTAATGCAATATGTTTTATCTCAGAGACCGCACAGAAAAGAAAGAAGGATTTCAGCCACATGCGGACACGGACAAAAGTCTGCGGCCGGATAGTTACAATAAATAAACAAACAGGGGGTTATGAGATGCCGGAGGCGAAACTGAAGGTTATATTATTAAGGCATACACCAAATCCGGAAGAGACGATATCGATGGCTGCAAAGCTCTGTTACAGCCCTTCCGATATAGAAAGCCTGGAAAAAAAGATATCATCCGGAGACCAGAAATCATTTATCGGAAAACTGATGAAAATGGGTCATATGTCACCTATAGAACATGCTTCATTTACGTTCGCCATAGAAGGCATTTCCCGGGCCTGCTCGCATCAGCTTGTCAGGCACCGGGTAGCATCTTACAGCCAGCAGTCACAGAGGTATGTTAGCGAAGAAAGTGGTTTTGATTATATTATTCCCCCGTCGGTAAAGAATGATAAGAAACTGAAAAAAATCTTTGTGGATTTTATGAAAAAATCCCAGGAGACATATAACATGCTGGTCAGGGGGCTGAATGAATCGGAGCTTAAAGGTGAAGCGGCAAATCAGGATGCCCGATTTGTCCTTCCCAATGCGTGCGAGACAAAAATAATCGTAACAATGAATGCAAGGGAGCTCATCCACTTTTTTAACCAGAGATGCTGTAACCGTGCTCAGTGGGAAATCAGGGCAATGGCTGAAAAAATGCTCAGGCTTGTAAAGAGGGTTTCCCCGACTATTTTTGCGTCATCCGGTCCGTTATGTCTCATTGGCCCATGTCCGGAAAGCGAATACACCTGCGGAAGTATCAAAGAGGTAAGAAAAAAATACAGGATAATCCAGTAATTGTTTCAGAATGTCAATCTCCGTGCCATATCACATATATCTTTTGCTGCAGCAAAAACATCATCTGATTTCAGGATAGAAGACGCTACAGCAATTGCGGCTGCTCCGGACTCAAAGCAATAATGCATGTTCCGAAGGTTGATTCCACCTATTGCCACTATCGGAATTTCTATACTGCTGCTTATTTCGGCAATCCGCTCCGGTCCTTTCGGATTACCGGCATCTTTCATATCTGTATGATATACAGGCCCAAAACCTATATAATCGGCGCCTGCCTTCCCGGCTTCAACCGCCTGCCGGAGGCTGTGAGTAGATATGCCTATTATTCTGCCACCCATGATTTTTCTTGCGTTATTTATCGGCATATCGTCCTGCCCGAGGTGAACACCATCTGCATCTACAGCAAGAGCAATATCACAATGGTCATTGACAACGAATGTTGCATTATATTCTTCGGTACGTTTGCGCAATATCCCGGCCTGAAAGTATATATCCCTCCTGCTTAGGGTTTTTTCCCTGTACTGGATAAACTTTACCCCGGCATCAAGAACCTTCTTAACCGAGTCCTCAACGCTCAGATTCGAAAGCATTCTGTCTGTTATGAAACATATACCACCTAAATACATCTCTTACTCATCGTGGTGTCCAGGTCCTGTTGCGCAAAATATTCCGGGTTGCCGTAATTATTTATCCTGGGCGGATATAATCCCTGCTATTCATGGAATCACAGAAATGAGTATCGAAATCTCCTTCCAGGAATCTTTTATCCCTTAACACCTTCTTATGAAAGGGAATCGTAGTTTTTATCCCTTCGATCATAAATTCATCCAGGGCAAGAAGCATATGCCTGATCGCTTCATCCCTTTTCGCTGCCTGTACGATAACCTTGGCAACGAGTGAGTCATATTGCGGAGGCACCTCCCAGCCGGAATATGCAGCCGTATCAATCCTGATTCCGGCCCCGCCCGGCTGATAGAAGAAGTCAATCTTTCCCGGCGAGGGGATGAATGTTTTTGGATCTTCTGCATTTATACGGCACTCTATTGCATGTCCTGTAACAGTTATGTCATTCTGCCTGTACTCCAGGGGCAAACCGGCAGCGAGTTTGATCTGCTCATTGATTATATCAATACCGGTTACCATCTCTGTTACAGGATGTTCTACCTGAACTCTTGTATTGATCTCTATAAAATATATGCTGTCATCATTAACTACAAATTCCACGGTACCGACATTCCTGTATCCAATAGCCCTGGCTGTCTTTATCGCATATTCACCGAGCTTTTTTCTTAATTTATTAGTTATAAACGGAGACGGCGACTCTTCAATAAGTTTCTGATGCCTCCTCTGTATAGTGCAGTCTCTCTCTCCGAGATGTATGACATTGCCGTTATTGTCCGCCATTATCTGCACCTCGATATGCCTGACAGATGAGAGATACTTTTCGATGTAAAGCTCGTTGCTTCCAAAGGCGGTAAGAGACTCTCTTTGCGCAGTGGCAAAAGATTTCTCCATTTCCAGCTCGCTCTCGACTATCCTCATCCCCCTGCCGCCTCCGCCGGAAGATGCCTTTAATATAATGGGATATCCTACTTTTTTTGCTGTTTTCCGTGCTTCTTTCTCGTTTTTCAGTACACCGCTACTCCCGGGTATCACAGGAACAGACTTCCTTTTCAAAAGCTGTCTGGCCTTTGCCTTGTCACCGCCTATCCTTATGTTATCAGGCGATGGCCCAATGAATGTAATGCCCGAGCTACGACAGGTTTCAGCGAACTGCACATTCTCCGACAGAAAACCGTATCCGGGATGAATGGCCTCCGCATCCGTTATCTCGGCAGCACTTAATATAACAGGCATGTTCAGATAACTTAGTGACACATCTGCGGGACCGATACACACGGCCTCGTCAGCCATTTTTACATGAACCGCTTCCTTATCAACGTCCGAATAAACCGCTACGGTGCTTATCCCAAGCTCCCTGCAGGCACGAATGACTCTTACGGCTATCTCGCCCCTGTTTGCTATAAGGATCTTTTTAAAAAGTTTCAATATTCGTCTCCTCTTCTGAAGAAACATAATAATATATCAACACAAATTTATGATGGCGTCGCAAAAATCGCCAGCTACTGCGTTGCATCAAATTATCTCCTCACTGCGGCGTACCCAGGTACGCCTCATTCCTCGAAATTTGTGCGCCTTGTATCTGATGATTTTTGCTTAGCCATTTCTTTTTGGACTTTTTTGATAGTCCATTAATATATGATCGAACCACAGGGGAGAAAAAAACCGGATGAATTACCTGTCTTTATTTAGTGTCTGTCCATAAATTGCCATTTTTTATTTTTGTCATGCCCCGAAAGCGTTCGGGACATCCTGAACTTATTGAAAAAACTGGATTCCGGCTTAAGGACTGCCGGAATGACAGATAGAGAGACTGACTTTATGGACAGACTCTATTTAGGGTCTATCAGGAACAGTGGTTCCCCGTATTCAACGGGCTGGTTGTTTTCAACCAGTATCCTCGCCACAATACCATCAACTTCGCTCTCTATTTCATTCATAAGTTTCATCGCCTCAATAATGCACAAGACCTGACCTTTTCTAACCTCCATCCCGACTTCTACAAAAGAGGAATCATCGGGAGACGGCGCCCTGTAAAAACTTCCCACAATGGGAGAAGTCACCGTAAATAGTCTCTGTCCATCTGCTTCAGCCGCTATTTCCTCACTAACGGTTCTTTGATCAACCACCGCTTCTGCTTCGGACTTTTGCACATTAACTTCCCCGGACGAGCTAAACCCTCCCCTTTTTATCTTTATCTTTTCGCCGTCATTTTCGTACTGAAACTCGCTGATATCAGTATTTTTCAGTAACCTTAATATCCTCTTTACATTATCCAGGTTCATTGCTTAACCCGTTCGATGTATTCCACGGTTCTTGTATCAATCTTAATAATATCATCTTCATTTATATGGAAGGGCACCTTGACAACCGCACCTGTTTCAACCTTTGCCGGTTTGCTTCCCCCGGATGCCGTATCGCCCTTGAATCCAGGCTCTGTCTCAGTTACCTGAAGTTCTACGAAAGTCGGAAGTTCAATGCTCATTGGTTCATTTTTGTAGTACAGGATGTTTACCTTCATGTTCTCTTTCAGGAGTTTAATCGCATCCGAAAGCTGCTCCTCATTCAGAGGAATCTGTTCAAATGTCCCGGTATCCATGAAATAATAAAGCTTATCCTGATTGTATAAATACTGCATCTCTTTTTCTTCAAGTGGAGCTTTCGGCAATTTATCCCCGGCAGTGAAAGTTTCCTCGATTACTTTCCCGGTTCTGAGACCTTTCATTTTTGTCCTGATAAAAGCGCCCCCTCTTCCCATCTTGACATGTTGAAAATCTATTACTTCATAAGGCTCGCCCTTAAATTCTATTTTTGTGCCCTTTCTGAAATCGTTAGTCGAAATCAATTCCGTCTCCCTGAATTATTTATGCCGAGTAATATTTTATAGTATCTCAAGACTCTTTGGCAATGTTGTCAGACACTTCTTCCGCCCCCGTTCCAACATGATCATATCTTCAATCCTTACGCCGCCTATGCCGGAGATATAAATACCGGGTTCTATTGTAAATACAAGACCATCGGACATTTTATCTTTTGATGCTGACGAAACAGATGGCCTTTCATGGACATCGAGCCCCACACCATGGCCTGTCGCATGTCCGAAATAATTGCCATATCCTTTATCAATAATATATTCTCTTGCAGCACGGTCAATTTCCCTGCATGGAATATCATTTCTAATACTGTCAATTGCCCTCCTGTTTGCCGCCAGTACCGTGTTGTAAATTTTTTTCTTCTCACTGATATTTCCATTGTTTATCAGGAATGTCCTCGTAATATCCGAAACATACCCGTTGGCCTCTCCACCCCAATCAATGATTACGAAATCACCACGCTGAATTTTCTTATCAGTCACACATGCATGAGGTAGAGCTGAATTCTTTCCGGAAGCAACAATTATATCAAAAGGTATTCTTTTACATCCTGCCTTTTTCAGATTGGTCTCAAGCGTGAGCGCAATCTTTCTTTCTGTAATCCCGGCACGTATCCACTTCCTGGTTCTATCAAATGCATCCTCGGCCCTTCTTGCAGCCAATTTTATGTTCACAATCTCCGCTTCATCCTTATGCATCCTGATATTCTCCACCAGCCCCTTTAGTGCCCTTAGACGGAACGATTTCCGCAGCTTCTCAAAAACCCGGTATTGAGCCCCATATTCAAATCCCAGTTTCCTGACACCGGCAGATATTAAAATCTTTTTAACATCACGCAGGAATTCTGTTTTAACAATAACCAATTCCTCATATTCAAGGAAGTCCTCACATTCATATTTATACCTGAAATCCGTAAAGAAAATGACTCTCTTTAATCCAACAAAGAGCATGGCAGTTGAACCTGTGAAACCCGTCAAATATCTGATATTCACTATATCGGAAATGAGAATGCCATCCAGTCGTTTCCCGGACAATTCATTTCTTATTAAATTATATTTTCCCATTTATCAGGATGGGGAGGATACAGGAGGGGTCAGAATTCCGTTTCTATTTTTGGAACCGCCATTTTAAGAACAAACCGGCCTTTCCCGTAGTTTCCATCAGGCCTGATAATAAGGCCCAGATAGTAACCATTCTTAATCTTTCTCATCAATATTCCGCAAATGTCCGAGATTATGGAAAATTCTTTTGCATCACCCAGCTTAAGATCATTCGCTGCTGTTTCAACATCCCTGATCATGGCAGCTATTTCTGCACCGAGATCACCCATATCCAATAGTCTTTCATCATAATATTCTTCTACCGGTATGCCATCGGAAGCAATTATCAGAGCAGATACAGCGCCATCGACACTCTCTACGGCCTCTTTAAGGACTTCTTTAAAATCCATCTTTTCTCTGCTTAATCATGCCCAACAAAAGCTCCAGTCTATTAATGATTTCTTCCTTATCCTTTCCAATCATCTTCAGGTAAGCTCTTAATTCATGAAGTCTTTGCAATATCCGGTTATTATCGGGATATTCCGTTAAAAGATTATTATAATGCATTATTGCATCATAAAATTTCGACTGGCCAATCAGTTCCTCGGCATGTGCAAGTTCTGCCTCAATATCTCCGGATTTTGCATTATCCACTGATTTTTCATCAAAAACGTTGTTTCCGGCGAATTTTTTCTCATCAACCTGATCATCGGTTTCCAATGCCTCGGCTTCAGGACTCTTGTCAGGGCTATAAAACATCCCGGCTGCGGCATCAACATTTTCCACTACCTCATCGTCGGGTCCGACATCCGACTGTATGGAATCCTTGAAAGATTCGAACTCTTCACTTAGCACAGGCTCATCGGCCTCACCTTGAGATGCACCTGCATCAACTAACTCTTCGTCACTAATGACATCTTCTTCATCAGCCGGCAATTCCTGTGAAATCTCTCCGGCTTCCTCCTCTTCAACCTCTGCTTCTTCATCAGCGGATGATATATCATCCGGTAGCTCAGCCTTCTCAACCGCTGATGTGTCTTCGTGAGTATCGACTTCATCTGAAAAAGAACCGGAAAGCTGCTCAATATTTCTCTGCGCATCTTCGTCAAGAGGATTGATATTAAGAACCATTTGATATTGCTGAACCGCTTTCCCTGCCTGACCCAACTCCTTATATATTTCAGCAAGTTTTTTCTGAGCAAAAAGATTGTCCGGAATAGTTTTAATAACTTCCTCAAACTCGGATTGTGCTTCTTCAGGCATTCCTTTTTCAAGATATATTTTGCCAAGCGCAACCCTTGCACTCATATACGAGGGCTGCTCCTCGAGGCACTGCTTCAGGACATCAATTGCCTGATCAAACATTTCTGCTTTTCTGTATTCTTCGGCAAGAGGGACAACGAGCTTTGAATCAGGATTCCTGGCGATCCTTTCTTTCAGTTTTTCTATTTCTTCCAATCCCATATTATTATAATTTTATCAGGATATAACAAAATGTCAAGTAAGCATACCCGATATTTTATCAATTATTTTCCTTGCAACCTCCCCTTTAGTCATCAGGGGATAAGATGCTTCCGACTTCTCATCAATCAACGTAACTTCATTGGTATCAACATCAAAGCCTGCCCCACTTAAGCTTACATTATTAAACACGATCATGTCCATACCTTTTTGCCGCAATTTTTCCCGCGCCCTGTCCTTTCTATCACCCGTTTCGGCAGCAAAGCCGACTATCAATGGTTTTTTCTTAAGTGCCGAAATACTCTTTATTATATCAATTGCAGGAATCAGCCTGAGGTCAAGCCCCTCACTTTTGTCAATTTTCTCGGTATGCACATGTTTCGGAGAATAATCAGCAACTGCAGCCGCCATGATCAGAACATCGGCTTTGACGGTATTCTTTTTAACAGAATCGAGCATCTCTTTCGCAGTTTCTACAAATTCAGTGTTTACACCATAAGGCGCTTCAAGAGATGACGGGCCCGAAATAAGAGTTACATCAGCCCCTCTGTAAAATGCATGTTCGGCTATAGCAAAACCCATCCTTCCGGAAGAGCGATTCGATATAAATCTTACCGGATCAATATACTCTCTTGTGGGCCCGGCGGTGACAACAATACTTCTGCCGGTCAGGTCATTTTCCGACAGAACCTTCTTTGTCTCAGCTATTACCTTTTCAACTGAAGCCATCTTCCCGATTCCTGTTTCGCCACAGGCCAGATTCCCCTTTTCGGGAACAACTTCAATCACACCCCTGTCCTTTAAAAAATTGAGCCTTTCCTGAAATATGGGATCAGTATACATTCGCCAGTTCATTGCAGGAGCTATAATTACAGGCCCACTGAAAGACAAAAAGCATGAACTGACCATATCCGACGCAGAGGCGGAATAAAACTTTGATAAGGTGTTGGCGGTTGCAGGTGCAACAATAATGGCATCCGCCGATTTGGGTAATTCTATATGGGCAAAGGGATGAGAAAATATATCGGAAACAACTTCATTCCCGGAGGCAATTTCAAGAGACAATGGCGTAACAAACCTGACTGCTGAAGGAGTCATAACAACTCTCACATCAGCCCCTTTCCTTACTAATTCTCTGACCAGTTCTATGCTCTTATATGCTGCAACACTCCCTGTGACAGCAACTATTATTCTCTTATTCTGCAGCACCTTCTTCTTCTTTGAAGATATCATTTGCCGATGCGTTTTCAGACCCTTCCTTTTCATGAAGATATATCTTCAGGTCTTTTTCCAACTCGGTGAGTTCTTCTTTCTCCGAGTCTCTCTTCTTCTCTTCCAAAAGCTTCCTGTAATCAAGTTTTTTTGCCTCTTCTTTAGCCTTTACAGCCTCTTCACCTATTAGAAAATCAACCTTTCCTTCGATAGTCTCCTCTATAGCAATAGTGGCTACCTTCGTACTCCTGGAATCAATTCTCGGCATTGATCCGGCCGCAATGTCCTTTGCCCTCTGGGCTGCAATATTTACAAGTCCGAATCTCCCATAATATTTCTTGTTATCGAATTCTACAGGAAACGATATAATATCCATTTTTATCCAACCTCCTTAAGGAATGTCTCTTTAATCCAGATTTCATCAATTTTTTCCATTCTACATCTTTCTGATCTTACAACTGCCGACAGGTCATCCAGAGCGTATTCAATTGAATCGTTAATAATAACATATTTATATAGATTATAGTCACGTATTTCCTTTACCGCCCTTTGAAGCCTCTTTGATATGACCTCCCCGGAATCGGTATTTCTGCAAACGAGCCTGTTTCTGAGCTCTTCAAGTGATGGCGGAAGTATAAATATATAGGTAGCATCGGCCTTTTTCTCCATAAGCTGTTTTGCGCCCTGGGTATCTATGTCCATTATTATGTCGATACCGGCAGATATCGCCTCCTCTATACGTCTTGCAGAGGTGCCATAGTAATTACCATAGACCTCGGCCCACTCGATAAATTCTCCTTCTCTCACCATTTGGAGAAACTCTTTTTTATCTATAAAAGTGTAATCAATATCATTGATTTCTCCATTTCTCGGTTCGCGGGTAGTATACGATACAGAATGTTTTATTCCCCCGGTTTTATTACAGAGCATCCTGCAGAGAGATGTCTTGCCGGCACCGGAAGGAGCCGATACAACAAAAAGACTTCCGCGCCTTTTATTTGATCTATAAGCGTTTTCCGCTTTCATATCCGTTACTCATTTCTATCCTCCAGAAACCTCTGGGTAATCGTCTCTGCCTGAAGCGCCGAAAGTATAATATGGTCACTGTCGGTTATGATAATAGAACGTGTCCTTCTCCCCTCGGTTGCATCCACAAGTTTACCGATCTTTCTTGCCTCCTCACGCATCCTTTTTATAGGCGCAGACCCCGGCGTAACCACTGCAATCACACGGGATGTCGATACCACATTTCCAAAGCCTATGTTTACAAGCACAGGCCCCAAATCTCCTTTCCTCATTTTCTTGCCCCCTTTTTATATTTACAGACTGAATTTTATGGGTCTTCGCGTAATCGAGCGAGTCATTTTTACATTATCCCTTCCCCTCTTGAGGCTGTGTCATAATTGTCATCCCTGAAATAAATTCAGGGCAGGCTCTGAACTTGTTTCAGGATCTATATAAAACGTAACATATTGAAAACACGAGATTCTGAAATAAATTCAGAATGACATCATA
>BDTO01000085.1 GCA_002897855.1 bacterium BMS3Bbin05 | reverse complement strand
AAAAAAGCAGCGAGAAAGGCCTATCGAAGATTTATAGAAGAGGGGTTAAATATAAAGTATGGCACAGAGTTAACCGGTGGTGGGTTAATTCGTAGTCTTGGTGGATGGTCGCAGGTATTATCCATGAGGAGAAAAGGACAAAAAGGAGAATTTGACGAAAGGATTCTGGGAGAGGGTGATTTTGTACATAATATACTGGAGGAAGTGGAAGAAAAAGAGATTCGACAGTTAAAGATACATTTTTCAGGCAAGAGTATTACAGACATAATCAAGGAAGAATGTAAAAAGAGGCAGGTAAGTGTCAAAGAACTAAAAGGTGGTAGCCGCCGGAATAAAGTGAGTCAAACTCGTGCATTAATAGCCTATAAGAGCATAGAGGAATTGGGCTTGTCTACTGCTGAGATAGCGAGACACTTAGGGGTAGCTACGTCCACAGTCACACGTGCAATTGCGCGAGGTGAGAAACTAAATAATGCATAAGTTATGCATAGTAAGTAACAACGTCCCCAAAGATGCATTGTGGTCCTGGCAACAATTATCCCTTGCCTTCCATTGATAGCCTTGACGCTGCGTGTCAGGTTCATGACGAGTGTTATGAGGATAAAGGATTATCTGCCGGAGAGCGGCACAGGGTCCGACATGGTTTAAACAGGTCAATTCCTTAAAGTCTCTCATAGCATATTCCTGATGCTTCCTGGCTGATGATTACTGCGTGGTTACTTTAACTTATCTGCAATCCAGTCTGAAATCAACTTCTCCACACCGTCTACTTTACCAAACATAAAGGTTCCATGAATACCTTCTTCATCAAAGAGGACGAGTTCCGCACCTCCGTGCTTCAGTTTTTTATAGATGGATAAGGCACCTTTGCCTGCTTCTTCCCTGCTTGAGAGTATTAGCAGTGGTATGCCGGGCCATTTCTCAATATGCTTCATAGTCGGCACACCAAGATATTTCTTGCCCGGTGTCATAACAACAACGGCGTCAACCTTCACATTCCGGGCAACTGCAGTTTGAATGGCAACACTGCAGCCGATACTTGCACCGATCAGTCCTGTATGATCAGGGCTGATTCCCTCTTTATTTTGCAGATAACGTACTGCCGCTTCAGCATCAAGATGCATCTTTTTAAACAATGACGGGTCCCTCTTTAGAACCCTTTCCAGGTTATCCCTGCCGTCGGGACCTGTACGGCTTTCGCCATGCCCGCGCATATCTATGGCAAGAACGGTAATCCCCCTTGCAGAAAGATAGGGTATCAGTGGCTTCCAGATATTTCTGTCATAATTATACATATGCAGGAGAACAACACCTGCACCGTTCGATTTTTTCTCAGGTCTTGTAACAACTCCGGCTATCCTGTATCCGTCACTTGTTGTAAGAACGATTTTGCCTGCCCTGGCACGTGATACAAAGGTAATGCAGGATAACACAAGAAGCACACCTGTCAGGATTATTATGATAGGCCTTTTCCTGTAAATGATGTCTTTCATATCTTCTCACTTTATTTAGAAAATTGTAATATACTTCAGTTTAGCATAAAATTATATTAAAACTATTTGGAGTCTGTATATAAATTATCATCCGGATAATCCGTCACTCCCCGACTTGCAGGTTATGTCATAATCCTGTAAGACGTATATGATGTCATTCTGAATTTATTTCAGAATCCCGTATTTTCAATATATTACATTTTATATAAATCCTGAAACAATATCCCGAAAGCATTCGGGACACATGGTTCAGGGCCTGCCCTGAATTCATTTCAGGGATGACAATTGTGACACAACCCCTCGATCGGGGAATCCAGTGTCTTTTCTACCCCCTGCATCCCCCCTTGCTAAGGGGGGACATATCTTTTTCATCTCCCCTTACTAAGGGAAGACATATCTTTTTCCTCCCCCCTTACCAAGGGGGGAAAGAGGGGGGTGGATTGTCCGGTACCCGAAAAACCGGGACAGGCAAGCCGGCAAGCTCAATGGCTCAGTGGCAGAGAAAAAAAGGCATATGCAGCCGCGGATTTACGCGGATTAAGAAAAGGCTGAAGGCTTAAGAAGAAAAGCATTTTTCATCTGCTGATTTACATGGATAAACGCAGATAGAAATTTAAAAGTCATTTAAATCCGTTTCAATCTGCGGATATCTGCGGCCTGTTGAGGTTTTTGGTTCGTGAGGCTCTGTGGCAAATAGATGAGGGTTCAAGAGTTGATAGAAAACTAACACCAATCCCCCGTTATATTATCCACAGAAATGCCGGAAGGATCCTTATTTAGTGTCTGTGTATAAAATGCCATTTTTTGTTTTTGTCATGTCCCGAAAGCGTTCGGGACATCCGGAACTTATAGAAAAGAATAGATTCCGGCTTAAGAACTGCCGGAATGACAGATAGAGAGACTGTCTTTATACACAGGCTCTATTTAGTAATGCTGCACGAGGATTGTATTAAGCTTCCTGTATCTTTATCAAAGTAACACAGTCGGAACAGGAGGCCTGCATGCTGATAGATTCAATGGAATTTATTGCTTGCTCATTATGGTAAATAGTGGTATAAGTAAGCTTATAATGACCACCTGTCCAAAATGGATATCAGGGAAAGACGTAACACTTCATGACGAACAGCTCAAGCCGTTTAAACAGTTTGAATCGTTTGAACGGTTGAAACAGCTGGAGCTGTATTTAACAAGGTGTCGCTTTTGTGCTTTTTCGGCATTCAGTCTCCTTCCATAATGGGAGGTCCGCTTTATCCCGGACAGCAGGGATGAAAATGTGTCCAGGCTTACAGTTTTATACGGGGATGATCTGCTAATAATGAGTATTATCCGGATTCTTATAAGAGGCTGAAATGAGTAAAGGCGCAGTAAAAAAAATAATCATTGTTCTTGTAATCATTGCTCTTATTGTCATCTTTAATATCTTCGGCCTCGGGCAGTACCTGACGCTTGCCTATATTAAAGATTCTCAGCAGAGATTTGCGGCCTTGTATGCGGAACATCAGTTTTCTGTTATCTCTATATATATGGCCATATACATTATCGTAACGTCGTTATCGCTTCCGGGAGCAGCAGTGATGACAGTTGCCGGAGGCGCACTCTTCGGTCTTGCAACCGGCACGCTTGCTGTTTCTTTTGCGAGTACAATTGGTGCGGTACTTGCCTGTTTCATAGCGAGATTCCTTCTCAGGGACTGGGTACAGGGAAAGTTCGGTGATAAAATTCAAAAGATTAATGAGGGAATTGAGAAGGAAGGACCGTTTTATCTGTTTACGCTGAGGCTGATACCCATATTTCCCTTCTGGATGATAAATCTCGTTATGGGTGTGACAAAGATGAGAATCACTACTTTTTACTGGGTATCGCAGGTTGGGATGCTTCCGGGGACCATCGTATTTGTGAATGCCGGAAAGGAACTGGCAAAGATCGATTCACTTTCGGGAATATTATCGCCTGGTTTAATCGGTTCCTTTGTCATTCTGGGACTATTCCCGATAACCGTGAAAAAAATAATGTTGCTGTTCAGGAAAAAGTCCGGGGAAAATATCGGAATCGAATAGCGGAAAAGGAGGGATATCATGGCAAAGTATGATTATGATATAGGGATTCTGGGTGGAGGCGCGGCGGGCTTGACTGTAGCGGCGGGAGCAGCTCAGCTTGGTGCAAAGACGCTGCTCGTGGAGAAAGAGAAAAAGCTCGGTGGAGACTGCCTCCATTTCGGATGTGTCCCGAGCAAGACTCTTATTAAAACGGCTGCCGTATATCGCCAGATAAAGAATGCTGAAAAATATGGCCTTCCCGGGGTGGATGTTCCTCCTGTTGATTATCGTGATATTGCTCACAGAATACAGGGAGTTATTGATATAATCCAGAAACATGATTCTGAGGAAAGGTTCTGCAGTCTTGGCGCACGGGTCGAATTCGGGAATCCGGCATTTACTGATGAACACACAATATCGTTGAATGGTAAGAACTATTCAGCAAAGTCGTGGGTTATAGCGACAGGTTCATCTCCTGATATTCCCCCCGTTGAGGGACTGGATAAAACACCGTATATTACCAACAAGGAAATTTTTTCTCTTAATAATCTTCCGAAATCAATGATTGTACTTGGCGCAGGACCGATTGCTATAGAAATGGCCCAGGCATTCTGCCGTCTCGGAACAAACGTAACAGTCGTCCAACGTAGCGGGCAGATATTGAGTAAGGAAGATAAGGACATGGCCGATATTGTTATGGAGGTGTTAAAGGCTGAAGGTGTGAAATTTCATCTGAACTCAAAGGTCGTCAGTGTGAGTGATCCGGGCAGCGAAAGTGAAGTTCGGATTCTGTCCGGGGACCGGCAGATAAATCTCAGGGCTGAAACCATCCTTGTGGCGTTGGGAAGAGAGGCCAACCTCGGAGGGATGAATCTGGAAAATATAGGAGTTGAATTCGATAAGAAAGGTCTCAGGGTGAATAACAGGCTCAGGACAACGCAGAAACACATTTACGCAGCGGGTGATGTAACAGGCGCAAACCAGTTTACCCATGCTGCAGGATATGAGGGGGGGGTGGTTGTAACTAATGCAATATTCCATCTCCCGAGAAGAGTGGATTATACTTATCTGCCGTGGTGCACGTACTCCGAACCTGAGCTCGCAAGCATCGGTATGAACGAAAAAAGGGCAAGGGCTGGGGGTCTGGAGTATTCGGTATGGACAGAGGAGTTCAAGGCCAATGACAGGGCTCTTGCTGAAGGTGAAGGTATCGGCAGGATCAAGCTTCTGCTTGATTCGGAAGAGAGGCCGTTGGGGGTTCAGATACTGGGTCTTCATGGCGGCGAGCTGGTGAGCGAATGGGTTGCGGCATTAAGTGGAAAGGTCAAATTGTCGACCATTGCCGCTGCAGTTCATCCATATCCGACCCTTGGTGAGATAAACAGGAAAGTTGCAGGTGCGCTGTTATCCAAAAAGATATTCTCCGAAAAGGTCAGGAAAGGGCTCAAGTTTTTCTTTAACTTCAAGGGCAGGGCCTGCGGTTAGTATTTATGGCATCATGGCGAACCGTCCAACCCATTTGAACAGATTGAACCGTTGAAATTGTATTTAGTGTCTGTGTATAAATTGCCGTTTTTTATTTTTGTCATACCCGAAGTCGGTAATCGAACATCCGGAACTTATTGAAAAGAATAGATTCCGGCTTAAGGACTGCCGGAATGACAGATAGAGGGACTGACTTTATACACGGTCTCTATTTAACGTTAAGTCGTTATTGTATCTCTTCAGCTTTATTGACAGGCACTATCTGATTGTCCCGAGAATTTTTGCGTCCCGCAGAACTATAATAGCGCTTGATCTGTTGCTGCCTCTTTTGTATTTTGCCAGTTTCCCAGTGAAGCGAACGATTTTTCCACGGGTTATATCATTTTGAACTTTATTATCCCTGTCCCCGATAAGGACAACATTGAATCCTTTAGTGGATTCCACTCTTGTATTATTTATAAGCATCTTGAACCTGCTTCTTCCGGCTTTAACTCTGTAAACTACTCCTCCCCATGTGACTGATTTTCCAACAATGGATTTCCAGTACCCGACGATTTCACTTTTGGAGTGCATGTCGATGTTCAGCCTTTGTGCAACACTTCTGAAGTCCATTTTTTTTGCCAATTTATTCTTCTGCACAGGTTTATTAAATGAGCGTTGAGGGGCTGGTTTCGATAGTCTGGAGGGTGTTGGTGCAACCGGTTTTCTTAAAGTCTTTGAGCCTGGCTTCTTTTCTTTTTGCTTGTGTTCAGGACTAACGGATACAGATTTAGAGACATCATGAGCATTTTCTTTTTCTTTCTGCGCCGTCTGAGATGGTTTTTCAATCGTTATTGTAATTTTTTCTTCATTTGGTGTGCTCTTTCCTGAGCACCCTGAAATGAGCGATAGGCAAATTATTAACCAGAACGCTTTAGGTATTTTCATTAAAGTCCTCGTGAACGTTAACATTAATCACTGAATAGAGCTGAACTGCTTCGGCTATTCCTTTTACGTGGACAGGGTTGAGCTTTATGACTTCCGTATATTCCTTTACCGCATCGTAGGTTTTTTCACTGATAAGGAGTTGTCCCTTTTGCGTCTGTGCCTCAATTCGCTGCGCAAGATTGACTTCAGAGCCTATGACGGTGTATTCAAGTCTTTTTTCCGATCCTACGTTCCCTGCAATTGCTTCGCCCGTATTGATACCGATTCCCACATTTATCTGTGGTTCGTTGTTTGCCATCCTCCGTTCATTCATTCTGCTGTTTGCCTTCTGCATTTCAAGTCCCGTAAGGATAGCCTTCAGCTCATGGCGTTTCTGATTTAACGGAGCATTATATGTTGCCATAATGGCGTCTCCAATGAATTTGTCCAACATGCCTCCATATTTGAATATTATATCTATCATAACACTGAAGTATTCATTGAGTAACCTGATAACCTCTTCAGGAGGCATCTTTTCCGACAATGATGTAAATCCCCTGATATCCGCAAAAAGGACTGTAACAATCCTCTTTTCGCCCTTAAGGCCAAGATAGTCTTTTTCCTTCAGGATTTTTTCGGCAACCTGTTTTGATACGTATCTCGAAAAGGTATCTTTTATGAGTTCTCTCTCCCTGAGTCCATCGACCATTTTGTTAAATGCCCCGGCCATATGGCCGATTTCATCCGATGTTGTAACATCAACCTTCTGTTCAAGATCGCCTCCTTCAACTTTTCGCATGGCATTTATTATTTTACTGAGTGGATTTGTCACTTTCTTCGAGACAAAGAATGCCCCTACTATACCTATGAATATAAAAGCCGCCCCAATTGATGACCAGGTAATAATTGACATAATCATTTTCTTTCTGACAGGCGCCATACTGAAAACTATCCTGATATTGCCTATAGTCTCTTTTCCAGTTTTGATATCAACATTAACAGACTTGAATCCATGGTGGACGGGTGCGGATTTGACAATTCTGGATAGGGCTTCGGTCGTTGTTCCATTATAATTAACCCAGTCCCGGTTTATATCTCCGGCGATTATATTCCCTTTTTTGCCGGATACGACTATGTAAGCGATTTTTTTGTCAAGCGACATGTTAAGTGTCAGGAACCGGTTGAACTCATTCTTGTCCGTAATGGTGTCATTGATTATGTCACTAAGCCATCTTGTGGCAATAACTTTGGCCAATGTCCTGGCATGGTATGACATTGACGCATCTGTATTTTTGATCTCATTTACGGCGCTGTCGATTGTTATTGAAGCAATAAGGATTGTCTGAATCAAAACTACCAGGAGGGCAATCTTATGTCTAAGTTTCAATTTTATATCCTAATAGTAATTAAGAAGAGTATCAACTGTAGCGCTTGATTAAGAGTGATAATATTACATGATTCGATTAATACTAAAAAAACAATAATAAAGTTGATAGAATATCAATAATTTTAATTTAACTTTTAAAAAATAACACATAATTCAATCAAAATACAACAGCATTATTCATTCTAACTTAGAATAAATTACTTGTATATTGTAACTTTATCTTGACAAATAAATATTTTTTTTGTTATTAATTATACACTCATAAATTATAGAAAAGATTACATCTGTCCGAATCAGTTTTCCTGGACAGTATTTTCCGGAATATGACAGTCTGGTATTAGAATTTGAATAAACCTGTCCATGGATATTTTAAATTCCAACGGATTTTTGACTATAATAAAGATTTCCAGGATTTTTTGGATAGTAGTTTAAAATGAAGATAAATAATAAAAAGATAAACCATCAGTTCAGGTAACGGTGGCATATATGAAGCGGAGAAAATTCCTGAAGACTTTGCTTGCCTTTTTCAGTACTGCAACATTGGTAACAATTGCCTATCCGGCTGTCAGGTTTTTATCACCTTTGAAAAAAAAGATTGAATCAAAAAAACTTGTTATTAACAGGAACGAAATAGCTGCGGGAACTGCGAAGAACATGATTTATCAAAACGAGCCCATAGTGGTTGTTCACGATTTGACTGCGGGGTTTCTTGCCTTTTCAAGAGTTTGTACTCATCTTGGGTGTCTTGTTAATTATAATGGTGAGGAGAAGAGATTTATCTGTCCGTGTCATGCTGCAAATTTTAATCTCGAGGGAAATGTTATTTCCGGGCCGGCTCCAAAGCCTCTGGTTAGATATCCTGTTCTGGTCAAGGGTGAAAATATAGTGATCGGATGAAAAAACCAACTATTTATGGAGTTAGATAATGTTTGAAAGAACAAGACAGTGGATTGAGGTCAGGCTGGGGATTAAGGAAATAATTGATTCCGGGTTAAGAGAATTTTATCTCCCCAGGGGGGCTGGGTTTAGCAGCACTCTTGGAGCCGTGGCTCTCGTAGCCTTTTTGATTCAGGCAATCTCGGGTATCTTTCTGCTTATGTACTATATTCCCGATACGGCGCACGCATTTATGAGTGTTCGCATTATCATGAATAAGGTTCCATATGGATGGTTATTCAGATCCATTCATATGATGGGCAGCAATATAATCCTGGCTGTTCTCTTTTTGCATCTTGTAGTGACTTTTTACAGGATCAGCTATAAAAAACCAAGGGAATTGACATGGATATCCGGTGCAATTATGTTTTTTCTTATCATACTGTTTTGTATTTCAGGTTCCCTGCTATCATGGAATCAGCTTAGTTACTGGTCTACGACTATAGTGACTTACATCCCCACATTAATTCCCGGGATAGGCGGGCGTATTGCGGAATTCATCAGGGGTGGACAGTATGTGTCCGGCTCGACACTGAACAGGTTTTTTGCTTTTCATGTGGCTTTCCTGCCTTTTACACTGGTATGTATGGCGGCTTTTCATCTATTCTTCATCGGGCGTACCGGCTTTTCCACTAATCCGGGGAGTTCTCCTGAAGGCGATTCAGAGCCGCAGAGCGTGTACAAGAGAGAGATTAATGCCAACGGCATGCCGTTTTATCCCGACTATTTATTGAAAGCGCTTGTGCTGGTAATGGTTTATTTAGCATCAATCTTTTTTATAATGACCTTTTTCCCCGGTCTCTTTCAGCCCGAACTTGCAACTGTTCAGGCTGACCCTGCCATGACCCCTGATGTTATAAGGCCTCCATGGTATTTTCTTGCACCTTATCAGATAGTGAAACTTATACCCAACAAGTTTTTAGGTATAAGCGCTATTTTGATACTTGTCTTTATATTTGTATTCTGGCCGTTTATTGATGGTGTAAATGAACGTAACATATCAAAGAGGCCCCTCCTTAGAGTAATATTTATTTTATCTATAACAGTATGGTTGATATTGACCGTGTGGGGGGGGTATTGATGAGGATAAAACTTGTTTTGATTCTGATTTTGGTTTTCTCGTCTACCGCATTGGCCGATTATAGAGAAACATTTGAAAAGGAATTTGTCAACAAGCCATGGGTAGGATCAAAGGTAGTTGAAGAGGGTGTTTGTGTCGATTGCCATACTTCTGATGTGATGAAGCCCGATTACCTGGGAATCCCACAGGAATGGAAGATGAGCATTCATTATGAGAATAAGGTTTCATGCCATGATTGCCATGGTGGAAACCCTTCTGATTCTGCCGTCTCGTGCGGAACTCCTCACAGTGGTTTTGTCGGTATTCCAAAATATAAAGAAGTGCCCAAGATGTGCGGCAAATGCCATATCGGGATTTTGAAGCAATTCAATGACAGCAAGCATGGAAAGGCATTAATGACTTCAGGCCGGGGTCCCAATTGTGTGACCTGCCATGGTTCTCACAAGATCCAAAAAGCAAATATGAATATTATCAATAAGGTCAGATGTACCAGATGTCATTCGTATAAAAGGGCAAAGATAATGAAACAGGCCCTGTTCATGACTGAAAAGAGGATAAGCGATATAAATCATAGTATCAGGCAATTGAGGTCTTCAGGCGCATCAACTGAGAAGGCTAAAAAGATGCTTTTTAGAACTGAGGCCGGATTCCGTACACTGTTTCATTCGGTTGATGTATCTCTTGTAAAAGGCAGGACAGCCGGGTTCTCTCGGAAACTGGACGTTATAGAGGGAATGATTGCTGATATTTACAAGGAAATACGATTCAGGAAAAACTTTTCGGCATTTCTTTTCCTGCTGTTTGCAAGTTTGGCGATTTCAGCATATTTTATACAGAAAAATAATAAAAATTGATTTTAAAGCCTGTCTGAAGTAAATAAGGTGCGCTATTTATGAAAAGAATTCTTTATCCGTTTATTGTCTGTGCCATATTAATATCAATTCCGGTCTTTTCTTCATATGGAGAAGCAGGTGATGACCTGCCGAAGTTTTTTGTGCCTCCACCGCCTTTATCAAAGGGCATATTCCCCTGTTCGCAATGTCATGCTTACATGAAAACCAATCGGACGAGAAGAGCGCTTACATATCATACGAAAATCTCGAAGGGTTTTAACCATGCCAGGGAACAAAGATGGTGTCTCGATTGCCACAATCCTGATGACAGGGATAAGTTGAGGCTGGCAAGCGGCAAATTGATTAGTTTTGATGAATCTGAATATCTTTGCGGTCAGTGTCACGGGACAATCTTCCGGGACTGGAAGGCAGGAGAACATGGTAAGAGGACCGGATACTGGAACGGCAAAAAGGTTTACCGTCTCTGTGTCCAGTGCCATTATCCACACTGGCCGAAATTCCAGAAGATAAAGCCATTGCCGCCGCCGATTAAGCCTGATAATATAAAATACCGGGAACTGCCGAAAGACAAAATACCGCTGAATCCACTGGGTAATATTAAATAATAGAGGTGTAGATTGAAAGATAAAAAGATGAAAGATGGTTTAAGGAGGTCGTTTTCAAGAAGGTCTTTCCTTAAAGGGACGGTTGCGGGTCTTGCTTCGATTGCTATTCCCGTAGGTTCATCGGATGCCTCTATATGGGAAGCATTCTTCCAGAAACATTTCCGTGAAATGAATGATGATGAAAAGAAGGCGGTCATCAACAGGCTGGAAGAGGAATATGCAAGAAAATTCAATATCAAATTTAATATTAAGACAACCAGGGCAATCCCTGGAACCCTTTTCGGGTATGGACTCGATCTGTCACGGTGTATCGGCTGCAGGAGATGCGTTTATGCCTGTATGAGGGAAAATAACCAGTCCAGGGACCCGCAGGTACAATGGATAACAGTCTTAAGATTCAAGAAAGGCGAAAAGTGGGTAAACGACCTTGAAGAGGCTGAAAAATATTATTATCCGGAGAAAGTCCCGGAGGATGGTTACTTTTATATGCCCGTACAGTGCCAGCACTGCGAAAACCCGCCATGTGTCAGGGCATGCCCGACACAGGCAACGTGGAAGGAGCCGGATGGAATTGTCGTTGTTGATTACAACTGGTGTATCGGGTGCAGGTACTGCATGGCAGCATGTCCGTATGGCGCAAGGAGGTTTAACTGGGGTACTCCGCACATACGCAAATCGGAAATAAATCCTGAGACGCATTATCTGGGTAACAGGCCCCGTTACAGGGGGATTGTTGAGAAATGTACCTTTTGCATACAGAGAACCAGGGAGAATCCCGGTAGGTATCCCGCATGTGTCGAGATATGCCCCGTGGGCGCACGAAAATTCGGGAATCTCCTCGACCCGGACAGTGAAATACGATACATCATAGAAAACGAAAGAGTATTCAGGCTCAAGGAAGACGAAAATACAAATCCTAAATTCTATTATTTCTTTGCTACGTAAATATTTGTGGAGGAAGACGGATGTTAAACGAAATAAGAAATTTTTTTATAGTGCTTAAAGAGATAATGAAGGGGAATAAGTGGTATTATGGATGGCTGGCATTCCTGTCGTTCTTCATATTACTGGGACTCGGCGCATATTTTCAGCAGTTTAATCATGGCCTTATTGAGACAGCCATGCGTGACCAGGTATCGTGGGGCTTATACATTTCAAATTTTACCTTTCTGGTTGGTGTGGCTGCAGCAGCAGTTTATCTGGTTGTCCCTGCGTATGTTTATAATTTCAAGCCAATTAAAGAGATTGTGCTTTTCGGTGAACTTATGGCGGCAACAGCCATCATTATGTGTCTAATGTTTATTATGGTGGATCTCGGCAGGCCTGAGAGGGTCTGGCATATTCTGCCCATAATAGGGGCTATGCACTTCCCGGCTTCACTTTTAGCATGGGACGTGGTTGTATTGAATGGTTACCTGGCAATAAATGTTATTATTACTTTTTATGCGCTCTACAGGAAGGCTCACGGCAAAGATTATAACATGCAGATTATCAAACCGCTCATTATTATTTCCATTCCATGGGCAATCAGCATACATACCGTTACCGCGTTTCTATATAACGGACTCCCTTCGAGGCCTTTCTGGAATGCCGCCGTACTTGCTCCAAGATTTATTGCGTCGGCCCTTTGTTCCGGACCGGCACTAATGATTATTATCTTTCAGATAGTCCGGAAGGTCTCCAGGGTCGATATCGAAAACAAGGCTATCTTTAAGATTGGAGAGTTGATAGCCTATGCGATGGGTATAAACCTTTTTCTGTTTATAGCAGAGTTCTTCAAGGAATTTTACTCCGGCAGTATCCATCTTGCTCCCATGGAGTATCTGTATTTCGGACTGCATGGACACAACAGTATGGTACCGTGGATGTGGACGGCGCTTTTCTTTAATGTAACCGCCTTTTTACTTTTTCTCTTACCTAAGACGAGAGAGCATTTCTTTACGCTTAACCTTGCATGTGTCCTTGTTATAATCGGCGTTTATATTGAAAAAGGCATGGGGCTTGTTGTACCCGGATTTGTTCCGGGGACACTTGGTGAAATCTATGATTATACTCCTACCATGCTTGAAAAGACCGTCACCATAGGAATATGGGCTGCAGGAGCAATGATCTACACATTCTTTTTGAAATTTGCCATGCCGATACATACAGGTTTGTTAAGATTTGTTTCAAAGGAAAACAGTCAGTAGATGGATTATATTGATAATTTCAGTGTAGCTTGGTGAAACCCATACAATTACAATTGCAAAGTGAGCCATTGGTCCATTGTGTTTACCGGGCACGGATTCGTGTTTTATCCGAATCAGGCTGTACATGTTTCCGCTGATCGACGCTGATTATTTTTTACATATTCAGATCCCGGTCATAATACAGGTATTTTATTGTCAAAGAGTCTTTGTTTTGGGCGAGAAAATCCTTTTTGTCATCATCAACTAAATATTTTTCTATAAATTCAATAACGCTTTTCTTGCCGTTAAAATCTTTCTCATACCACTTGAATATCTGCGATATGTTTATCTTTTTTTCTCCAGGTATCACGATAACCTCGGAACTGTTTACGTTCTCAGTGCCTTCTTTGTTATCTGTGGTCTATGTGCTTTTTATCGTCCGTATAAATCAGTGGCCGTGTGTTTCCTTTGTACATCGAGATCTAACAGCACGCACCTCCCGAATAATTACCGGCACTTTCTGTTTTCACCGTCGCAGGAGCGCACTCAAAGGGGCCGTAATGTATCTGGCGGTCACCGGTTATTTCAAAGTGTTTTGCAAATCGGGTCTCCTGAAGCATGGCTGAAGTATTACCGCATATGAGCATGGGCTTTCCTGTTATAAATCGATGATGATCGTCAAGCCTGAAGGTGTGAGGATGCCCGGCTATTGATCCAAGGTAAATCGCCGCCTGACCATAATCCTCGCAAATGTCTTCAAGACCCTGCAACTTAAAGGCACGGATGGTCATGGAAAAGAAGTTCACCATGCCGATCTTTTTTTCAATCCCGGGATTGTCCAGACTGATCGCCCGGCTCGAAACAACGCGATAGTCCAGGCATCCGGTCTCCCGTAGCATGCGCCTGAAATCCTCGATATAGAGGGCGCCCGCGAGGCACTCGCCGTGCAGGACAGGATCGTCCCTGAAGCGCTCCGGGACTCTTCGTCCGGTAAAGACGTCTGAAAAGTATAGTTCTCCACCGGGCTTCAATACGCGAAAAATCTCTGAAAAGACCGCTTTCTTGTCGGGAGAAAGGTTGATGACGCAGTTTGATATCACTACGTCAACGGAATTATCATCTATACCGATGGATTGCAGATCCTCAATGAATCCCTTCTTGAACTCCACATTTGACCTGCTGTACCCAAATTCCTGCATCTGTTGCCGGATATACTTTTCGCCCACCATAATCTGCTCATCTGTCATATCCACACCTACGACATGGCCGTTGGGGCCGACAAGCTTCGACGCAATATACACATCCCTGCCGGTTCCGCAGCCGAGGTCCAGAACGGTGCATCCGTAAATCTCCGGCGGTATGGGAGAACCGCATCCATAGAACTTCACAATGATCTCATCAGCGATGCTGCCTATAATATCGCGGACATGCGAGGGAAGGGGTTCCGTGTTGCAGCAGGCGCCGGTCTTAATGTCCCTTGATCCCTGCAGTATCTTTCCGTAATACTCTTTCAGATTATTCCGTTTTTTTTCAACCGTTTCCATACAAAATACCTCCTCATCAGATTAATTGCGGTTGCAGTTTGATATGCCATATTTCTTTGTCTTCATTCGTCTCTTTCATGCGGCTCCACTACCGTCATTTCTCCGAATATCGAGCCGCCCTTGGATATGTCGAGGATTATTTCTTTTCCCTGCGGCGTGAGCTTTGTGATCTTGACGGCCCCTCTTTTGAGGATGTAAATGTTCTTGTCAGAATATACTGCGTCTCCTGATATTATAATGCATATAATTAGATAATTATATATTATATTTTAAAATAGTCTTGAAAATGTAATGTAACTTACGTGATTTCTTAAAGCAGTAACCCTGGTGCTTGCAGGAAAGAGGATTGGACGAACAAAGATGATAAAGGATGCAGTTATATTTCATGGTTCATCTCCAAAAAAGTTGATAAAACAGACGGGGATACAGGAGTTCGGGCACGGGTGAAAAATCCTGCTTTTGAGATTCTCCGGTCGCATAGTTTATCCCGCAGAGCCATGCGGGGCTCCCTCAGAATAACCGGAAGGAGAGTGTCTCTCAAAATGACACCTGTTGCGATTATCCTTAACTCTCCATCTCCGGTCACTCTGAGCCGAACATCTCTCAGTCATTCTGAGCGTCGGCAAAGAATCTTGTCTTATGTTTTTGCTTGCAAAACTTTTCTTCTGAATTGTAATGCCCCTATTGCCAGACCGAACAACAGGAAATTCAGAAATGGATATTTGATGCAATATACAACCGGTGTTAATGCCAGCCTTGTAAGTATTTTCAGAAACTTATGCCGTGCAATGTAATCTGCAATAGGCGGTGAGTAGTGATAATATAGCTGAACGAATTTTTTGCCGAGCTGATGCTTCAAGAGGTATCTGTCTCTGAAATTTCTCAATACCACAACGTCGTCTGACAGATAGCTTCCGTATGCGGCGGTAGCTATGAAGCATCCACCTCCTGCGCTATTGTCGAATATGCTTGAATATTGATTACTGAAGTTGCCGGAATGTGCTGTTATGGTAATGGCGGTTTCTCTTATTGCAGTTGCCCCGTTGTTGTCTGTTACCCTCACTCTGGCGGTTCGGCTTCCGGAATTGTTGTATGTATGTGAAGCAGGTGAAGATTGAGTGGATGCCTCAAAAGTTCCGTCTCCATCAAAGTCCCATTCATATTTTACAATGTTGCCGTCAACATCTGTAACTGAAGTAAAAAAAGATACGATTAGTGGTGCGGCACCGGTCGAAGGAGATGCCTGAAATGATGTTATGACCGGCGGCTGGTTGGATGGAAGGGCAACAGTAATTGTCACAGGATTCGACTCGGAGGAAGCTCCGCCACTGTCTGTCACTTTTACTTTTACGTTGTAAGTACCGGCTGAATCATAAGTAAAATAGGTATCGGAAACAGATCCGGTATCCTGATCATATATTCCATCCCCGTCGAAGTCCCACTCATAACTGACTATATATCCATCATTATCTGTGGCTGTAACCGTAAAGTCGACAATAAGGGGCGCATAACCATTATTAATATCTGCCTGTAAAGAATTGATGACCGGAGGAGTATTCGATGTCATAAATGTATGATTCACGGATACAGCCTCATTACTGGATGCGTCAATTGATTTAACAATGAAATTGTATGTTGAATAAGCCGCAAGGCCTGCGAATGTTA
This sequence comes from bacterium BMS3Bbin05, assembly GCA_002897855.1. Taxonomy (GTDB): domain Bacteria; phylum Nitrospirota; class Thermodesulfovibrionia; order Thermodesulfovibrionales; family BMS3Bbin05; genus BMS3Bbin05. The sequence continues at coordinate 3,871 of BDTO01000085.1, read as the reverse complement.
CAGAGTGTATTGTTGCCATGGTAGAATCCATGGGTGTCTGATATCCATATCCGGCAGTGAGACCATATTCGACCTGCGTTGTTGAGGCTTCATCGGTAACCCATGTAATGGTCACAGCAGAGGATGTTACTCCTGTAACCTGTATGTTTGATATGGCAGGAGGAGTCGTATCAGCCGGCGGTAATGTAGTAAACGTATAATCTGCTGATGCATTGAGATTTCCGGAAGGATCACGGCTCAAAACACGATAATGATATGTCGTTGATGCATAAAGACCATTCAATGTCTGACTATGACTGATAACTGGAGAAGCGTCAAGGTTCGTTGTGTATCCATAAGATGTTGTCATGCCGTACTCTACCTGTGTGTCGGATACCTCGTTTGTCGTCCAGTTGATAGTGGCGCTGCCTACTGTCATGTTATCGTAGTAAATTCCGGAGATTACAGGCGGTGTGGTGTCGGTTGATTGAGCGATCTTGCTAACCTCATTGGAATATGTGCTTTCGTTAGCGGAGGCATCGTATGCTGTTACAGCAAAAAAATATTCGGTACCATCTGGAAGTCCGGTAAACTGATGTGCGGTTTCATTCCCGACATCCATTATCTCCGTATAGTTCCCGGATGATGTTCCATAATATATCTTGTAACCTGCGAGGTCCGTGAGAGGTGTTCCATCTTCGTTTGTCACAGGTGCGTCCCACGCCAGTGTGATTTCACCGGCAAAAGAGGATGTAGTAATCAATAAGAGAAAAAGAGAGAGAAATAGTCCGGGAAGAATAAATCCCGATCTGTGCTTAATATGCTTTTTCATATCCTTATACCCCCAAAAAAAGAGCCTGTTTCCTCAAGGGAAAACAGGCTCTTAATTACTTAAGATATCTGTTTCTTCGGCAACCCGGCTGTCCTTTCTATAAAAGGATCCTGGGCTTTGTGCCCCCTGGTTACCCAGGGTTTACCCTTGTCGGAAACTATAAATTGAAATATTCTATGGCTTTAATAAATCATATAATATATTTAGATTAATTTATGTGATGAAGGTCACAGAATGGGTAAGTAGACGAAAATAATTTGAAGGGTATTGATTTTTAGTTTGTGTCGGTTGATTACAGTTGTTATACTATGATTATACTGGAAACAGTATACAGTATGAGGATTATCAGCCTGTGGATTTGTATGTAAGAAAATATATAACCGCTTTAATGTTGTCTGTGATTATCTGCTTGGATATGGCCGGTGAGAATGCGATCGTTATAGACGATTTTGAGCACGGCATAAGAGATGGTTGGGAGCAAAAGGATTTCAGGGGCAAGACCGTTTATACAGTTATTAAGTCGGGAAATGGACATGCATTAATGGCAATGAGCATTGCATCAGCGACCGGGCTTATATATGAATATAAATATGACCCGAAGAAGTGCCAGGTCATTACCTCGTCCTTGACAAATAACAGTTCGGATGTTTAAATGGATAGTGAGCGTATACCCCGTGGTTTATCACGGGGTATAGTGAGCGAATATTATAATGCAAAGTTCCCTGCATTAGATTACCGGTGGCCTGCCTGTGCGTGCCGCACGCAGACAGGCGGAGCGGTTGGGAAGATCAATATTTCTTATCATCTGATAATTAAAATATCAGAAAATGGAATAATTGTTAATAAAAGGGAGGTATTATGAAAAGGATATTCTTTATTGTATTAATTATATTATTTCTTAGCGCCGGTCCGGCTTTTGCACATGGTATCAGTATTGAACTTACAGGGAACTACGCGTCGGAGCCTTCGGGAGGTTTTGGTTCTACATTTGGGCCCGGGGTGGGTGTAAATGCGGATTTCGGTAAGATTATTCGTGTTACGGAAGGGACGAAATTTGCCGTGATAAGCAAAAATATAAAATTCAGGGCTGATCTAAGTTATTTTAACTGGGATCGCGATGTATTCGGTGTAAATATTGAGTACACCAGGATTCCGATATTTGTTGGAGCCAGATATTTTTTCCCTCTTGAGAGCATGAGCAGGCAGGGCCTTCAGGTCTTTGGAGAGGGCGGGCTTGAGATGAGTTTCGACAATGTCGAAGATGTGGTTTGCATATCAGGTGCCGGCTGCATAAAAAACAATGACAGTGATATAAATCCCGGGATAGGAGCCGGCGGCGGCATTCAGTACAGTTTTAGTGACAGGATATATGGGGGTATTCATCTGAGATATCATGTGATATCCGACTCATACTTCACAACCGGTTTATATGTAGGTTTTAATCTGAACTGATCGCTTGAACTTGCAATTCCCTGTAGCTTGCCTGCCTGTGCGTAGCACGTAGACAGGCTGCGCGAAGGTTCATTTATATGGTCCGGCCTCTTGCTTCTACCCGAATGCAACATCAAGCACCATCATTATTGCAAACCCGGTTATTGTACCCATTGTTGCCAAATCGGTATTGCCTCCTCTTTGTGATTCCGGTATGAGTTCTTCAACGACTACGAAGATCATTGCGCCTGCTGCAAACCCGAGTGCATAAGGCAGAATCGGTCTTGCAGCCATTACTGCAACTGCCCCTAAAACACCGGCTGCGGGTTCAACCATGCCGGATAACTGTCCGTACCAGAAGCTCCTGAACATTGACATGCCTTCGCGTCTGAGGGGCATTGAGACAGCCAGCCCTTCAGGGAAGTTCTGGATTCCGATGCCTAAGGCCAACGCAATTGCCCCGGTCAAAGTGGCTGATGGCAGACCTGAGGCAACGGCTCCGAATGCAACTCCCACAGCGAGACCCTCGGGTATGTTATGCAGGGTTATCGCGAGGACCAGCAGTGTGCTTCTCTGCCATCTTGTCTTAATCCCCTCCGCTTCCGAAGACGGGAAGTTGATATGTAAATGGGGAAGTATCCTGTCAAGGATCCTGAGGAATATTGCACCAAGCAGGAATCCTGATGCAGCGGGAACCCATGCAGGGATACCCATTTCTGAAGACATCTCAATTGAAGGAATGAGAAGCGACCAGCAACTGGCGGCAATCATCACTCCTGCGGCCATCCCAAGCATCAGGTCGAGTATTTCACGTTTGATATCTTTTTTAATGAATACGGCAGCCGCACCCAATGCTGTCACGCCCCAGGTGAACAATGTTGCAAAAAGGGCCTGGACCACAGGATGAAAATTATTCAGAAAATCCGTCATTATATCAGAGTATACTTTGTCATGTTCTTATAAGTTTATATCAGACTTAAGTTTTTATGTCAATGATGCGAATTGCCTCACCAAAAATCTACCCGAAAGGGGTATCGTTGCCTCATTTAAAAATCTACCTGAAAGGAGTCAGAATTGTTTCTCATAGAATAACAATGGGAGGCAAGGATGAGGCTAACAATGAAAGAGAGGCAATCGGTAGCCGCCGTAACAGCGCAGAGGTATAAGAAGGGGAGGAAGAAGGACAGGAGCAGGATACTTGATGAGTTTGTCAAACTCACCGGATACGACCGCAAATATGCCTCATATATACTGAGGATGTATGGCAAGAGGGTCTGGGTGAGGAATAATGTAGTGATTCAGGCGGACAAGAGGAGAAAGAGGAAGAAGAAACGGAAACGGATATACGACGAAGAAGTCCTGAGGGTTCTGAGAAAGATATGGCTGATCATGAATTATATGTGTGTGTTATCTTCCCAATTAACCCGACCCCAAAAGCCTTAAATTATTCAGAATAGACCGACCCAAATCTTTAACAAATCATATTAAAATAACCGGAACAGACATCAAATAAAGGAACCCGAAGCGGGAGAGTTACGCTTGGCTAACGAAGAATCTCCGCTGCTTCGGGCAAGGCATACCATATTGTCGCTTTTTTTAGTGTTGTGTTTCAAGGAAATAATCAGGCTT
>BDTO01000084.1 GCA_002897855.1 bacterium BMS3Bbin05 | reverse complement strand
AAACGGCAGGTTTGGAATGACTGTAGTCGAAGGGCTCAGGGTGACAAAAAAAGCGACAGGCCTGGAATAACGGTAGCCGAAGGGCTCAGGGTGACAGTAATTTACTCTCAGGGTGACAGTTTACCCACTTGAAATGAGAAAGAACCATAATTTATATATATTTATCCAAAATCAAGGAGGAATTCATGAGCGACTATTATAATGATGAGGACCTTGGCCGGTTCGGTGAAATCGGCAAATTCAAGCCTGATCTTTTTAAAAAATTCATGGAGTGGTATAATGCTTCATTGCAGCCGGGGAATCTGTCAAAGAAGGAAAAAATTCTCATAGCACTCGGGGTTGCTCACGCCATTCAATGTCCATACTGCATAGATGCATTTACAAAGGCGAGTCTTGAAGAAGGCATGAGCCTCGAACATATAACTGAAGCAGTACACGTTGCTTCAGCTATACGCGGAGGAGCTTCGCTCATCCACGGCATCCAGGCTCATAACTCGGTTGACAGGATGTCCATGTAAGACAATGAGGCCTAAAGTTTTACGAATAAAACAAGCAAAGGCCGGCAAGTGAAATTTGCCGAACGATTAAAAGAAGAACGCCGTTACCCCCTGAGAGCAGAGAATGTAGAGATTCTCCAGGTGAACCTCGGATACAGGTGTAACATGTCCTGTAAACACTGTCACGTACAGGCAGGGCCGGCACGTCGGGAGATGATGGATATGAAGACCGTTGAAACGGTTCTAAACGTTCTTCGCAGGAGCAATATCGCAACCCTTGATATTACCGGTGGTGCACCTGAATTAAATCCGCATTTCCAATATCTGGTTACAAAGTCAAAGGAAATTGGAAGACATATAATCATCAGATCCAATCTGACCATCTTCTTTGAAGACGGCATGGAAGATATGCCAGAATTTTACAGGGAAAATGAAGTTGAAGTTATAGCATCCCTCCCCTATTATCTGAAAGACAATGTAGACAGGGTAAGGGGAAGGGGGACATTTCATAAGAGTATGAACGCTATCAAAAAACTCAATGTTTTAGGTTATGGAAGACGGGACGGTTTAACCTTGAACCTTGTCTACAACCCGCAAGGGGCATTCCTGCCTCCGGAACAATGTTCAATCGAAAGAGACTACAGAAAAGAACTTAAAGAAAAATACGGCGTTGATTTTGATAAACTCTATACATTTGCAAACATGCCGATAGGACGATTCAGTGAATTTCTCCGGCGGAGCGGCAACTTTGAGAAATATATGGATACGCTCATCGATGCCTTCAACCCCTCAACCCTGGACGGCATCATGTGCAGACATCTGATCAGCGTGGGATGGAACGGCAAACTCTATGATTGCGATTTTAATCAGGTTGCCGGGATTGGGCTCAGTGATGGAAATACTGAAAACATCGCAGACTTTGATTTTGAACGCCTGGCAGTCCGGGAGATAGCTGCTGACGACCACTGCTTCGGCTGCACAGCCGGTCAGGGTTCTACATGAATAGGCGCTATCAATTAGCGGGCAGGCTGCCTGCAAAAAAGACAGACATTTCAATCCTAATGAAGAATTTCTCCAGCCCAACTATTAGAAATAAAGGATAACCATGCAGCGATAATAAGAAATAACGGGACAACCCTCAAGCGCATGATCACTTCTCCCCAGACAGGATATTTTACTAACCCTGATAATTCATGAACCATTGATGCGGACGGCGGATGTAGTAAAAATCCGCATGGCGGCCAACTTGGGAATAATGCATGTTGAATAATGATAATACCTTATAAATATGGTGTACGGCATTATCGAGGCTGGTTTATATCAAGCGCCTCTTTGATCTCCTCTTCTCCGTAGCCGACCACGACCTTTCTGCCTCCATCGATAATCAGTGTCGGAAATGTCTCCCTTGGATTATATTTCCTCATCTTCTCCAGCAGTTTATTTCTTGATTCCAAATCAACGGTATCAAGGTCTACAACTGTACATTCTACATCGTATTTTTTCAGCAATTTCTTTGTCTTCCTGCATGCATTGCAGGTACTGAGAGCAAACAGCACAACCCTCTCTCCATCACCCATCTTAATCTCCTCCTGACACCAATCTCTTACCCTCTTCAAACGCATCTCCAAGAGCAGTCGGATGTTTCTTTATGGCACCGGCCGCATCTATCTGCCGATAGGACAACACCTTGTGTTTGGATACACTTATTGTCCTGAAGAATGCCGTTGCAGTAGCGTCTCCGCATTTAAATCCAATCTCGCGCTTCATGCCTCCGACCAGAAGCAGTAAGCCCCTTCTGCCGTGAGGTCCTGCCGGTATAGGCCTTCTCAGCAGATACTTTTCACACCAGAAGGCCTGGCACCGGTCAATGAGCGCCTTTATCTGAGCCGTAAGAGCAAAAAAGAATAGCGGAGAAGAAACGATAAACCTGTCTCCCTCCCGAATTGCTTTATAAACCTCTTCCATATCATCTTTGATAATGCATTCACCTGTTTCATTACAGCCGCCGCAATTTGTACATGGAGAAATATCCATTTCACCCGGCCTGAAAATTGTTACCGTATGGCCCATCTCCTCCACCCCTCTTACAGTCTCATTCAGCAACAGTTCAGAGTTGCCCCCCTTCCTGGGGCTGCCATGAAAAGCGATAACCTTCATCCCGGCTATTTCTCTTTAAGCCTTGACTTAATCTCTATCATGTCCTTCATCTGCTGAAGATTATGTGTTAATCCCCACCATCCCAGTTTAAATGCCGTATAATCGGGCGCGCCGGTCATAGCTGAAGCATAACGGACGGCATTAGAATAAAAGAGCCACTGCTTCACCCACATCATCTCAATATTCTCATCAAAGGGATTGGACCTGTCTTCAATTCCCCTGTCCCAGGCATCGATCATAAGCTTTGTAGCGGCAAGGGTCATCTCATTTGTCTCTTTAATGGTATTGTCAAGCTTCGCAAAATGGTCGTTGACCCAGTCCGTGCTGTGGCATCCCTTGCATATGCCGGTCATTACATTATATCTCTTCTTCTGCTCCGCTTTATCGATAAGATACCCTGAAGCGGGCTCATTCAGGAAAGTTGCAGGCAGAGGAAGCCCATCCTTATTCCTTATGATAGTCGTATTTCCGGATTTTGGCTGTGGCACCGCATAAATCAGCCCGAAGAGCCTCACCCATAAACGGGCACCGAAATCATGTGTCCTCTGCGCGATGACCTGTCCATCGGGAGAGACCAGCAGACTGTTATGACATGCGGCGCAGGTCGGCGCAGTGAAGTCCTTGCCGACCGTCCACGGGACGGCGGAGAAATTCCATTCGTAACCTTTTGAAAAAAACAGATTCCCGTGTTTGCTCTCTTTATATACATTCCATGCAGGCACATCCGGATCAAGATGGCATTGAGCACAGGTATATGGCTTGCGCGCCACCTCAATCGAAAACCCGTGTCTCGGATGACAGGCTGTGCAGGCGCCGAAGGATCCATCAGGATTCTCCCTTCCCACCCCCTGGTTTGTCCAGTGAGTAAGATTCGGAACGGATATATCGCCAATGGGCGTAGAAACCGTCTTCATCCCTTTAACCTCTACCTTTGTACCGTGACAGCCGAGGCATGTCTCCTGCAGGGTGTAATAAGAGGGTTTCTTAAGCTTTATCCTGCCATTCTCAATTTCCTTCAACCCGGTTATATCACTTACAAGGGTATGGTAAACCGGATTGTCCATGATATTCTCTATTGCATGTGCCTTTTTGCTCCCCGCATACTGTTTAACCTCAACAGGATGGCAGGTCCTGCAATCATTCGGAGATACAATGACATTAATCCTGAAACCCATATGCTCAAAATTATCCCTGTGCTTATCTGGATGCTGGCTGTGGCACTCATAACAGCCCACGGCGAAACCTGAAAATTTCCGGGGAACACTTTCCGCCGATATTCGTCTCATGAGTTCCGGCTGTTTCAGCGCAAGGGCAGGTGTTATCTTTGCGTGTCTGCTCGTCAGCCAGTCTTTGACAATGCCCGGTGTATATAACTTATGGCATCCCAAGCAGGCCTCGGTCTGCGGACTGAAGGGCGGCCTCTTCGCTGCATAAGAAACAGCAGTAAAAAGAAACAACACCAGGGTCAAGGAAATAAGAAGACTCAGCCTCTCTTTTTTCATACCTAACCATCCCAAAAAAAATAATAATTATCAATCAACTTTCCTGAACATCTCCTTCTTCGCTCCACAGACCGGACAAACATCAGGGGCCTCACCTTCAACAGTGTTACCGCATATCCGGCACACATAATAATCAACTTCCTCATTATCGTCAAGATATTTATGGGCTTTTTCGTAGAGTGCGGCATGAACTTTTTCAACTTCATTTGCAAAGTTAAAGCTCCTCAGAGCGGAACTGTTTCCCTCTGCCTTTGCATCTTCGATCATCTTCGGGTACATATTCTGAAATTCATATGTTTCGCCACCTATAGCCTCCTCGAGGTTTTCTTTAGTAGTCCTGATTCCTTTCAATTCACGCAGATGATTATGTGCATGCACGGTTTCAGCCTCTGCAGCCGCCCGGAACAGCTTTGCAACCTGTTTAAACCCTTCTTCTTCAGCCTTCTTTGCAAAGGCAAGGTATTTCCTGTTTGCCTGCGATTCTCCGGCAAACGCCTCTGCAAGATTTTTTTCTGTCTTTGACACAGTTCAACCTCCTTATTCTTTATTATCAACTACTGAAACACAGAGTCCACAGCAATCAATACTTTTTATAAATAATAAGTAGCTCCGTATCCCCGGGACCGGAATACTATTCTCCCATCAGCTCCATCGGCTGGCCGCAACAGACCAGTTCGCCACCGCCGACTTTCGTCACAACCACTTCATTTCCACAAACATTGCACCTGTACTTTTCTCCTTCTTTTTTGACTGCCACTTTCTTCCTCCTTTCGCTTAGCCAAGGGCCTCATAAACTTTTCCGACAAGGTTCTCGCCCGGTTTAAGTGTTTTCCCGCCTTTTTCCCATTTTGCAGGGCATACCTCGGCAGGATGAGCATATACATGAACAAATCCCTCGAGCTTTCTCACAAGCTCGTCAGCGTTTCTGCCTACATTGTAAAAATTAACTTCAGAACCCACCATAACTCCGTCGGGATTAATGATAAAAGTACCCCTGAATGCAAGTCCGGTTTCTTTATCATAAACACCGAACATCCTGGATATCTTACCGGTCGGGTCGGCGCCCATCGGATATTTCACGTCTTGAAGGAGTCTCTCATCCCTCTGCCAGGCCATATGAACGAAATGAGTATCTGTGCTTACAGACACGACTTCGGCTCCGGCTTTCCTGATGTCCCTATACCTCTCTGCAACATCGGCCAGTTCAGTAGGACATATAAAAGTAAAATCTGCGGGATAAAAGACCAGAACAGTCCATTTCTTCTTTCGCATATTTGCAGACAGTTTGAATTTCCCGAACTTCCTCTTTACGGGTTCGTAGGTATCTATTTCAAAATCGGGAACCTTTTGTGCAATCCTCAATCCGCAACATATGTCTTCACGTATCATGTTTGACCTCCTGTATTTCGAGGGTTACAAGGATAAAAAAAGCACCGGGCCTTTCCCTCTCTATTTCAATGGAGCCCCACGGGCAAGCCCATGGTACCAATCTAAACACCCTAATAGGGGCGACATCCCGACTGACAACATTCATCCCCCAACCTTATCGGGAGTCTGTAGCCTGTCCCGACCTTGTCGGGGCTTGTCGGGATAAAAACCGTCAACCGTCAAATTAAAGCTACTCGTTTACCGTAATTTCCTTCGACGATTCCCACAGGCCGTGCAGGTTACACCTTTCGATTACCCTGAGTGTGGATGTCCTGTGCTTACCTCCCTTTACGAGTGTAATTGTCACTTCAGGTTTTGTGAATACCGGGGTAAATTCAATCCTTTCGTTAAAGCTCTGGCCGAAATAGACATCGACCCACTGGATGTGATGGCCTTCCTCCATAACGTGCGGCATCTCGCCTATTTTGATTGTTACCTGAAACGGCTCCCCGGTCTTAACAGAATCCGGGCACTCGATCACCGGGGTGTGTTTCTTTTCAAGATCGGTTTTGCTTGATGCATCCTTTGGTTTATTAATCCCGCAAAATAATCCTTTTTCCGGCATTTTCCTCCTCCTTTAAGCTTCTTTCACCAGCGGGATACGAAGACTGCGGAGAGAAAAAATCTCATCTGAATAAGCCCTCAACTCCGTATCTCTGTGTTTGATGTTAATACATTACTCCACCAGCTCAAACGCCTCTTTTGGCGCATTACACACAGGGCATGTCCAGTCATCGGGAAGCTCGTCAAACGGCTTCCCTTCTTTTTCTTCATCATAAATGTAACCACATACCGAACACTTGTATTGCATGAGATTTCTCCTTTTACACGTAGTTTTCGTGATACTCTTTTACTTTTCGAGCAAATTCTTTTCCGAATTCATAACATTGCTCCATGTCTTCAGGAGAAGGCCTGTACAAAACCTGGACCCCGGGTTCAAGTGTCTCCAGTTTCATGTTATTTAATTCATTATAGAGCCATTTCACTGCTCCGCCACCCCATCCATAACTGCCGAATGCACCGGCAATCCTGTCTTTTGGTCTCAATCCCCTTAAATGAGTCATAAACTCGGCAACAGAAGGGAAAACTTCATTATTCAAAGTGGGGGACCCAATAAGTGTCCCCCTCGAGTTCCAGAAATCCTTTATCGCCACACTCATCGGGGTAGCCCTCAGTTTTATTACCTTGCAGTCTACGCCTTCATCCTTAATGCCCTGCATTATCGGCCGGGTCATCATCCCGGTGCTGTGCCACATCGTATCGTAAATTATTGACACCCGGAGTTTCGTCTTGCCTTCCGCCATTTCCTGATACATCTGAATAACCCTTTCAGGGTTACCCCTCCATATAATACCGTGATCAGGCGCTATCATCTCAATGGGTATCCCCATCTTCAGTATCTGGGCAATCTTGGACTTGATGAGCGTCCCAAAGGGCATCAGGATATTGGCATAATAGTCGATAACGGCGTCCTCCAGTTCAGCGTGGGATGCATACTCTATAAATTCATCATCAAAACGCGCCGCTGTAGCAAGATGCTGGCCGAATGCATCCTGTGAGATAAGCAGTTTTGCCTCCTTTACATACGTCATCATTGAGTCCGGCCAGTGAAGCATGGGAGTCTCGATAAACTGTAAAGTATACTTGCCGGTCTTAAGCTCGTCACCGGTCTTTACTACCTTCATATTCCACCGGGAGATATCAAAAAATCTTTCAATCCCCTTCTTCCCCCGCCCGGTTATATAAATGGTCGCATCAGGCACAAGCTCCATTATCCTGCCCAATGCGCTTGCGTGATCATTTTCTATATGGTTTACGATAATATTTTTTATCTTTGAAGGGTCAATGAGATAAGCTATATTCTTTATTCCGTCCTCTGCGAAATCATACTTAACGGTGTCAACAAGGGTAACATCATCATCAAGAATAAGGTAATTGTTATAAGTAGTGCCGTCGGGCGTAACATAACCATGAAAATCCCTTACTGCCCAATCGATCGCCCCAACCCAGTAAATGCCAGGTTTAATCTCAATACTCTTCATCAAATAACCCTCCTCTATATATAGATAAATAGATATTTCAATTTTAGCACAGAAAACAACACCCGGCAATCAGATATGCCATTTTTTATTAATCCTCAGTTTACTCCTGAGGCAATAGCTTTTCTATGATATAGATCAGTTCAGTTGATCCTTTTTTCATGGCTGAAGACAGCATACCCACAAAGCTTGCACACGGACAGGAGTTTATCCGTCCATCTCCCTGTCCCGGAACCGCAGTGCGGACAGGTAATCTCACCGGCAACCCGGGGGATATGCCAGTTATCCCTCTTTTTTCATAGTACCGGCTTCACCACACTTAGGACATTTTTTAGGCTTGCACCTTCCCTCTTTTTTAGCACCGCATTTTTCACATTTGAAAACGGCCATTGTTTTGCCTCCTTTAAGTTTATTCAATTCTGGTTGTCACATTCCGGGCAAATACCATAAAACTCGACCTGTTTGCTCAAAACCTTGAACCCTTCAACATTGCTTTCAGGCAGACGAAGATCGAAATCGGCATGAACATCGGCCACCTTCCTGCACTGAACACATATAATATGATGATGGGGTTCAGTATTCGGATCGTACCGTCTCCTTCGGGGATCAATAGTCAGTTCAAGTATGCCCTTTTTCCTCTTCAGCGTCTCAAGTGTATTGTAGACAGTAGCAAAGGAAATTGTCGGATATTTCTTAGCCACGGCATTATAAATCTCCTCGGCTGAAGGATGATTTACATTACCATCAAGATACTCCAGTATTGCAATCCTCTGCGGAGTAAGTCTCAACCCCATATTTCTGATTCTCTGCATATGCATTTAATATTATTATTAATTTTGATTAATTCTAACTTAATAATTATTCTAAGTCAAATAGAAAAAAATAATAAACAAATAATATCATCTTATCGAATCCAATCCTGACTTTCCCGGGACTGACTGCATTCATCCACAGCTCTGCGGATCATCGGCTTGCCGGGTAAATTAATCTATAATTCTGGGGACCCTGTAGAAGTTACCGGATCGATCGGGGGCATTTGACAGTGCGTCTTCTGCAGTCATGGATTTCTTCAACTCATCATCCCGGAATACATTATCCAGTTGAAGTACATGCGAGGTCGGTTTAATATCCAGGACATCAATTTCATTCAACTTTTCAATATATTCAAGGATACCGCTTAACTGGATCTGAAATCTGCTTACTTCCTCATCCGACAGTTTCAGTCTTGAAAGTTCGGCTATATGAATTACTTCATTTTTTTTAATTTTCAAGACTTGTCAGATCCTTTCGAGGTGGGCAAATTTCAATGCGAGTCTCTTGATGCCTATCTCAGGAAAGTTTACCATTACCTTCTGATCATCACCTTCACCATAACAATCCCTTATAACACCCACACCCCACTTCGGATGCCGCACTCTGCATCCAGTCTTGTAAGAAGCAGGAATGGCTACCTTCCTGAGTGCCGGAATTACCTTTCTCTGCATACCATTACTTTTGCACTTGCTTATCATCCTGCAATATTCAGAAGGTATCTCAGAAATAAACCTTGACGGCACCTGAGACTGAATCCTCGAATAGAGACGTCTCCTGGCAGAGCCCGTTAAATAGAGCATATCCTTTGCGCGGGTTATTCCGACATACAGCAGCCTTCTTTCTTCATACATTTCTTCAGGATTATCTTCAGCCTTAAAATACGGCAGTATACCCTCTTCAATTCCCAAAATAAATACAATAGGGAATTCAAGTCCCTTTGCGGCATGCAAAGTCATAAGTGAAACGGCATTCAATTGATTTTGATCATCTAAATTGGTAATCAATGATATTCTATCCAGAAATTCTGCAACAGGAACATTATCAGCAGAAGATACAAGCTCATAGATGTCCTGAACCCTTTCATCTTCAAGCTTGTTCAGTAATCCAGCCTTTTCTATTATAATTTTTAATAAATCGGCGGCATACGGAAATTCATTAACGTCGATATTCCCTATTTTGTTCGTGAAACCATTCAGTTTGTCAAGAACAGACGCTGATACGCTTTTTGTGCTGCAAATCTCCCTGATTGTATCATAGAGACTCTTGTTACACTTTTTTGCCTCGGTTTCTATCTTGTTTAACGTAGCAATGCCTATTCCCCTTGAAGGATAATTTATTACCCTGCGCAGGCTTACATTGTCATGAGGGTTAATACACAACCTGAGGTAGGCCAACACATCCTTTATTTCCTTTTTCTGATAAAAACTCATTCCGCCGACAATTCTGTACGGAATGCGTTCGGACTTCAGTGCATCCTCTATAGCGCGGGATTGCATATTCACCCTGTAAAATATGGCCATATCTTTATAAGTATGTTTGCCCTTCAGATACATTTCCTTAATAATCTTTGCAATATACTTTGCCTCTTCCAACTCAGTCCCGAACCAGTAGTGACTAACCTTGTCACCATCCGTGCGGGCCGTCCACAATTTCTTTTCTTTTCTGACGGGGTTTTTGGATATAATGGAATTGGAAACATTAAGGATATGTTGAGTGTTTCTGTAATTCTGTTCAAGTTTTATGACATTAAGTCCCGGGAAATCTTTTTCAAGACTCGCCATATTACCGACATCCGCACCCCTGAAGCGGTAAATACTCTGGTCGTCATCGCCAACGGCACAGAATTTTTTCATTCTGGATACCAGGCACTTCAGCAGGGCATACTGCGCAGGATTGGTGTCCTGAAACTCATCGACCAGAACATATTTAAAAGTCCTCTGGTATTTCGAAAGCACTTCCGGATACTCATTGAAAAGCCTGACGGTTAACATTATAAGATCATCAAAATCAATTGCATTGCATCTCTTCATTTCATACTGGTACATCATATATACCCTGGCAAGTTTTTCATCAAATCCAAAGCTATCATCAGAAGCAACGAATTCATCAGCCGTCAAAAGGGAAGATTTAAGAGCGCTGATCCTGGACGCTACCCCCTTATAAAGCGCCTCATATATCTTTAATTCCTTGAGTATGTGTTTTATGAGATTACAGGCATCATGATTGTCATAGATAATGAAATCATTTTTATACCCAAGCCTGTGTATTTCCCGTTTTAGAATTTTATTGCATTGGGAATGGAAGGTACCTATCCAGTTTTTATCCATGTCACAATGAACCATACGGCATATCCTTTCTTTCATTTCACCTGCTGCCTTATTGGTAAATGTAACGGTCAGGATATCTGAAGGTTTAAGCTTGCTCGATGAAAGGAGATAAGCGTATTTATGGGTAATGACACGTGTCTTGCCGCTCCCGGCTCCTGCCAATATCAAAAGCGGTGAATCAATCGATTTAACCGCCTTTTTCTGCTGGGTATTGAGATTTGATAAAATAATCCTGGTAGCCATTTTCCCGACTATTTATTATACGAAAACAATCAAGGATTTGTAAACATCATAGAACGGAATGGATTATTCAACAGTTACACTCTTGGCAAGGTTTCTGGGCTGATCCACGTCACATCCAAGAAGCACGCCTATGTGATATGCAAGAAGCTGAAGAGGGACAGTCGACATCACGGCTGCAAGATATTTGTTGGTATGTGGAATCTCGAGGCAATAGTCCGAAAGCTTTTTGATGTCGTCTCTGCAGCCATCGGAAATTACTACCGTCTTCCCGCCTCTCGATTTAACCTCATTGATATTCGACACCATTTTGTCATAAAGGACATCGCCCGAAATGATAAATATCGCAGGCAATGTCTCATCGACCAGCGCTATAGGGCCATGTTTCATCTCTCCCGCCGGATAACCTTCCGCATGAATGTATGATATTTCCTTAAGTTTCAACGCACCTTCAAGGGCAACCGGATAAAGTATGCCCCGCGCAAGGTAAAGGAAGTCATCCGCTTTAAAAAAAGCCTTCGCAATCTCCTTTATCGTCTCTTCACTTGAAAATACAGATTCAATCCTGCCGGGCAATTCCAGAAGATCATTCAGCAGTTGTCTTGACCTCTCATCATCGATTTTTCCCCTTAACTTCCCGAAAGCTATTGCAAGAAGATAGAGAGATACTATCTGAGTGGTAAACGCCTTGGTTGACGCAACACCTATCTCCGGTCCCGAATGAGTATAAAAAACGGCATCCGCTTCCCTTGTTGAAGAACTGCCCACAACATTACATATGGAAAGGGTATGTGCGCCGAGACGCTTTGCCTCTCTCTGTGCGGCAAGTGTATCAGCGGTTTCTCCCGACTGGGTAATGGATATGAACAGGTCCCTGTTACCGACAAGAGCCCCCCGGTATCTGAATTCGGATGCTATATCAACCTCAACCGGCACACCGGCAAGGTCTTCAATAAAATATTTTCCTATTAAGGCAGCATGCCAGGATGTTCCGCATGCCACTATAAATATTTTATTAATATCTCTGACCATTGACTCCTCCAAACCAAACTCATGCAGAACTACATCACCGCTTTCATTTGAATATCTTCCCCTCAGTGTATCTGAAATTGCCCTTGGCTGTTCATATATTTCCTTCAGCATAAAATGCCTGAAGCCGCCTTTCTCAGCCATAGAGGGAGTCCAGTTAATGGTCTCTGCGTTCCTGAATATCCGTGCTCCGTGCAAATCCCTGATCTCCACACCGTCGCTCGAAAGCACTGCCATTTCATCGTTTTCAAGAAATATAACTTTGTTGCAGTAACTCAAAAAGGCCGGCACATCCGATGCCACAAAATACTCTTCGTCCCCTATCCCAAGCACCAGCGGGCTGTCTTTTCTTACGCACACTATCCTGTCAGGCGACCTTTCGCTCATTACTGCTATGGCATAAGATCCCTTTATCTCTTTTATTGAATTTAAAACCGCACCTTCAATATCCGAATCCCGGTTGGACTTTTCTATAAGATGGCAAAGCGCTTCCGTATCGGTATCCGAGCTGAACTCATATCCGTCATTTTCAAAAATATTTCTTATCTCGGTATAGTTCTCAATTATCCCGTTATGAACCATTACAACTGATCCCGACCTGTGGGGATGTGCATTATTTACCGATGGCCTGCCGTGAGTCGCCCACCTCGTATGGCCAATTGCCACACGGGAATCACATTCCGATTTATCAATTACCATCTCCAGATTCCTTATCCTGCCTTCGCATCTCTTTACGTCAATATGGCCACCCTTGCTATAAGCAACACCGGCAGAATCATAGCCTCTGTATTCAAGGCTCTTCAGACCTTCGATCACAACGTCAACAGCGCCTCTGTTGCCGATATATCCGATAATACCGCACATCTACTCTTTGCCATCCTTTTTGAATTTCTTATGCGACCAACCTGCAATCTCTTTCTGTCCGGCCCTGCTGATGGCAAGCGCATTTGCGGAAACATCCTCAGTAATGGTTGATCCCGCCGCTATAAAAGCCCTTTTCCCAACCCTGACGGGCGCTATCAATTGTGTATCGCTGCCGACAAAGACTTCATCTCCGATGACTGTCCTGTGTTTTTTTACCCCGTCATAGTTACATGTAATGGTTCCAGCTCCGATATTCACATTTCTCCCGATGGTTGCATCGCCTATATAGCTTAAATGCCCGGCCTTTGTACCCTCCAGAATCCTTGAGTTCTTGATTTCCACAAAGTTCCCTATTTTTACATTTTTGCCGATAATCGAATCCGGCCGCAAACGTGCAAACGGACCTACAGATGATTCGTCATCAACTCTTGAACCTTCAATCAGGGAATTATCGAGCACGGAAACACCCCTTCCGATCCTGCTGTCAACAATCCTTACCCCCTGGAATATCTTCGATGACCTGCCGATGACTGTACGCCCCTCAAGGCACACAGATGGATATATGACACTATCCGGAGCAATCCTGACATCCGGATGTACAATCACGGAATCGGGGTTAAGAAACCTTACCCCCTTTTTCATCAATTTATTTATAAGACCTTTCTGGATCAACCTCTGGGCGGCCAGGAGGTCCGCCATCGTATTAACACCGTGAAATTCTTCTTCCAGACCGATATTTATGACATCGCTCTTTAATCCCCTTTTCGAGGCAAGCGCAAGAATATCCGTCAGGTAATATTCCTTTTTCTTCGGATTTTTTTTTATTTTACCCAGAAGCCCTTCAACATTGTGTTTCATGGCATATACACCACTGTTAACTTCCCTGATCGCCTTCTGTCCTGCTGAAAGGTCTTTTTCTTCAACAATCATGCAGGCACTTCCTGAATTATTTCTTATAATCCTTCCATAATAAGACGGGTCTCCGGCGTTAAATGACAGGACGGAAATATCGGAGCCCGATCGATGATGTCTCGTAAGGAACTTTTTAAGCGTTACCGGACTGATAAGGGGCGTATCGCCGTTAACAACCAATACAGTGCCTTCAAAACCATGCAGGAGTGAAAAGGCGGATCTCAGGGCATCGGCAGTACCAAGCAGCTTTTTTTGCACGGCGATCTCACAGTCAAACCCTGAAAGATAGTTGCAGACAGGATCATGCAAAGGATTTATTACGATAATTTTCCGGTCGGGCTTCAGCCTGTTTAGTGTGTCGATAACATACCGGATCATCGGCCTGCCGAGCACGGGATGAAGGACTTTGGGTACTTGAGATTTCATGCGTGTACCCTGCCCTGCCGCAAGCACCACTACGGCAAGATTCATGATTTCACACCGCGGAGGGAGTCGGGAAGAGCTATACCGCCGGACAAAAATATTCTGATACCTTCTTCAATCGATAAGGCTGTATCGATTACCTCATCCTCCTTGAACAACACTATATCTCCAAGGTACAGGTTATTGGTAGGAATATACACGGCCTTCAGACAGAATTCTTCATCATCGGGAGACCTCTTCATTGAACACGCCTTGGTCAGGAAACCGAAAGCATAAGCACCCTTTCTTGGATATTCAACTATTACAACACGCTGGAATGAATTTTTTTGATGAGGTGAGAAGGCATGAGTAATCTGGCTCAGCCCCGTATACAGGCCCTTGAATATCGGGATTTTTTTTAATATCCTGTCAATAAGACTGAATATTTTTTTACCGAACACATTGGTAGATACGACCCCAACGATAAAAATAAGAACTACGTTCATTATAAATCCAACGCCCGTTATATGCCGTCCCAACAGATCATCCAGAATGGGGCTCAGCACTCCATCAAGAACCTCAAATACCTTTATCAGGACAAAAATAGTAATAACTATCGGGACGGTTACTATCAGACCGGTGAGAAACTTCTGCTTGAATGAGGCCTTAATGGAATTCATTGCTTATATATAATAATGTTTTTTCAGCTAAGTTTTCAACCTGACCCGAATTTTCAGTACCTTGAAACGCCCTTTCCTGAATACCCTGACTCTTATGTACCGCCCTTCCCTTTTATCAAAGAGCGCCTGCTTCAACTCCTCCATAGAATTGACCTGATGCCCGTCAATTTCTGTTATAATATCACCTCCGACATAAATAATAGTCCCGCTTATTTGCACAGGTCCAGTTCCGCCTTTCATACCGCCATGGTCCGCCGGTCCCCCCTTTACAACCTTACTAACGAGTATCCCTTTATCGATTCCGAGGCCAAGGGCATCCGCCAGCTCTTTCCAGACGGGAACCCCGACAATCCCCAGCCATGGCCTTCTCAGTTTGCCATATTTTATGAGGTCCGGAATAATCCTTTTTGCGGTATCGATGGGTATCGCAAATCCTATCCCTACACTTCCTCCGGACGGCGAAAAAATAGCTGTATTAATCCCTATTAATTTCCCGTCGGAATTTATCAGAGGGCCTCCGGAATTGCCCGGATTGATGGATGTGTCAGTCTGTATGACATTTTCTATCACCCTGCCGGACTCCGTTGTCAGTGGTCTTCCAACAGCGCTGATAACCCCTGTGGTAAGCGTTGAATTAAGTCCGAAGGGGTTGCCGATTGCAAATGCCTTCTGGCCGACCCGCAGGTCAGAGGAACGGCCCATGCTTATCGGTTTAAAATACCTTTTCGATTTGATCTTTATTACCGCCAGATCGTTTTCCGGGTCGGCTCCCGCCAGGAAAGCGGCATACTTTCTGCCGTCACTGAGTGTCACCTGTATATCACCGGCATCTTCGACTACATGGTAGTTTGTGAGAACATATCCATCCTTTCTTATAATTGTCCCGGACCCGGCCCCTTTCTGCGGATAAACCGAAAAAAAATCCCTTACAAGTGTTGTGGTAGTAATATTTACTACTGAGGGCGAAGACTCTTCAAAGACCCTTATATTGGAAAGTTCTTCACTGGTAAGCGCAAAGGCGCTGATACTTATCTGAAGAATAAATGCAAAGACTATGACTATCGTTGCCCTTCTCACAAGACTTTCTGCATTACCTCTTCAGGAATATCAAAGTTGGAAAAAACATTCTGAACATCATCATGGTCCTCGAGCAAGTCCATAAGCTTCAGCATCTGCGTTGCATGCTGTTCGTCAAGTACCACGCTGTTTTGGGGAATCATCGTAATTTCAGCCATCTCAATTTTTACACCTGCATTCGACAGGGCATCCCTGACCTTCACAAAATCCTCAGGCAATGTAATAATCTCGTAGTTTTCCTCTCCGGGGTCACTCTCAAGGTCCTCGGCCCCGGCGTCAAGCACAATGCCTATGAGAGTTTCCTCGTCCATGGTATTTTTATTAACAAGTATATATCCTTTCTTATCAAACATCCATGCAACACATCCCGCTTCACCCATATTGCCGCCATGCTTTGACATCAGATGCCTCAATTCCGAGACGGTCCTGTTTTTATTATCAGTCAAAACCTCGACCATGAGTGCAACCCCGCCGGGTCCGTACCCTTCATATACGAATTCCTCATAACTCGTACCAGGAAGTTCCCCGGTCCCTTTCTGTATCGCCTTCTTTATATTGTCGTGCGGCATGTTTGCTTCCTTGGCTTTATCCATTGCTGTCCTCAACCGGGGATTGCCATCAGGATCACCGCCTCCAAGACGCGCAGCAATGGCTATTTCTTTTACCAGTTTTGAAAAAACCTTTCCCCTCTTTGCATCGGTACTGGCTTTCTTACGCTTGATTTGTGCCCACTTTGAATGACCCGACATATCAATTCTTCTCCTGTTTCCGTTCGCGGACTTTCTTCCTTATTTCTTTTAATCTCTCTTCCGAAATCCCGGCACTGCGTGTACGGGGGAATTTACTGATTATAATTTCATACCCCTTGTAAGATTCCCTGAGATCGTTCAGATTGAATTTTGCCTCGGAATAGTAAAATAAATGGACAGGTGTTTTAAGTTCTCCCGTCTCGATAAACTTTTTTATATAGGGCGAAACAAATGCCTTGAGTTCCACCCATTCACCCTTGTCATAGTAAAAACGGGAGATTATATCTTCAACAGCATTCCGCAGCGGGGATTCAGGATATCTTTTTCTGTAATCCCGATACAAATCCATTGCCTCCCGCTGTCTGGGGGGGACATAATCCCTCAGGTAAAGTCCGATTAATCTCATATAGCTCTCCTGGGCAAGGGGGGCACCGGGATAATCGTTTATTATCCTGGCATAAAGTTCAGCCATTCTGTCCGGATTCGCCCGTCTATCTCTTTCCTGAGAAATATTGAGTATCTCATTAAATAACTCCAATGACTTTTTCGTCTGCTCTTCCAACGGCAGTGTGACTTTTTTCTCCTGAATCAGGGGGGGGACATTATTCTTCTCATCCGGCTTCCGTGGAGGCTTCATGCCTGCACAGGAAAGCAAAGACAGGGCAGAAATCAATATGAGAACCGAAATGAATAGTCTTTTCATAATGTATTATGTTAATTACAGGAATGATTAAGTGTCAAGTTCGAGTCTGTACTCCTTAATCTTGGTAAGGAGAGTCTTATAGCTGACCCCGAGCATTTCAGACGCCTTCGTCTTGTTCCACCTGACCGACTCAAGGGCCTTCCTGATCCGCATTGTCTCGGCAATCCGGAGAGCCTCCTTGGCAGCATCTTCAAGCGAGCCGTCCATGGGAAGACCGCTCATATCAGTACCCGAATGTTTGGGCGGACTCAGAATAATATGCTCCGGCAGTATTTCACGTCCGTCACAGAGAATAATGGCCCTCTCAATGGCGTTCTCGAGTTCTCTTACATTTCCCTTCCAGGAATAAGCAATTATAATATCCATCGCCTTTTTGGATACCGTTTTTTTCTTCCTGTTAAGCTCTGCACAATACTTATCAAGAAAGAACTCCACCAGAGAGGGTATATCCTCTTTTCTATCCCTCAAAGGGGGAATCACCACAGGAAAAACACTCAGTCTGTAATACAGGTCTTCCCTGAACCTGTTCTCACCTACCGCCTCATCAATTTTTCTGTTGCTTGCGGCAATAATCCTGATATCCACCTTAAGCTGTTTCACGCTTCCAACACGCTCGATTTCTCCCTCCTGCAACACTCTAAGCAGCTTTGCCTGGAGAGATATATCGAGTTCGGAGACTTCATCCAGAAAGATAGTACCTCTGTCAGCAAGCTCAAACTTGCCCATCTTCCTGGAATCTGCGCCTGTAAAGGCGCCCTTTTCGTGGCCAAAGAGCTCGGACTCGATAAGTTCATGAGGAATTGCAGCACAGTTGATGGGTACAAAGGGATAGTCTTTCCTTGGGCTTAACAGATGAACCGCCCGTGCAAACAGTTCCTTTCCCGTCCCGCTCTCGCCAAGAATCAGGACAGTCGTCTTGCCGGGAGCAACCTTCTGTATCTTCTTGATTACCTCCTCAACTTGAGAAGATTTACCTATTATTGCAGGCATATCGATAGTCGCCGGAAATGATTCTCTCAGCAGAATGTTTTCCCTGTACAGCTTCTGAGTCTCAAGCGCACGATTAATAAGCAGGATCAGGTGATCGGTATCAAAAGGTTTCGTAATAAAATCACTTGCTCCAAGCTTCATCGCCTCTACAGCCGTTTCAATTGTCCCAAACGCAGTCATGACAATAACCGGTACAATCGGATGCTCTTCTTTTATCCTCTTAAGCACCTCGATACCGTCCTTCTTCGGCAGCTTAAGGTCTGTAAGAACGAGATCAAACCGTTCATTGGAAATAGTATCTATGGCCTCAGCCCCGTCTTTAGCTATGATCGTTCCGAAACCGGAAGATTCAAGGGTTTGTTTCAGCATCTCCGCCATGGATTCCTTGTCTTCAACAATAAATATGATATCCCTGTCAGGCATCATAACCTCGCATCTTTCAGGGCATCCCCGCACATACATGTCCTTTCAAGGTCCAGGGGGGACAATACCTCCGAAAGAAGCTGTTTTACCATGTCCTGAGACCGTGCCATGGTCTGAACCACCTCATTAGTGGTAAGCCTGCCCTCTTTAATTCCTGCAGCATAATTCGTGACCACATATATCCCTGCATAGCATATTTCCGCCTCCCTTGCCAGCACGGCCTCAGGCATGGCGGTCATTCCCACAATATCCACCCCTATTGAACGGTAAAATGCAATCTCCGATGCCGTCTCAAGCCTCGGCCCTTCAACAGCAACATAAGTCCCTCCGTCCACAACATTCATCCCCTTTTCTCTTGCCGAATCCATAATTATCATTCTCATCTCCTCACAATACGGATATGTAAAATCAACATGCACCACATCGTCTCCGTCAAAGAATGTATTGGTCCTGCCCTTCGTAAAATCAAGTATCTGATCTCCGATAACAATGCTACCGGGACATATATCCCTGTTTAAGCCTCCTACTGCACTTACAGAAATAACTCTCTCCACTCCCAAATTCTTCATTGCCTGTATATTGGCCCTGTAATTGACCTTGTGAGGAGGTATTGAGTGATTTCCGCCGTGTCTCGGGAGAAAGTACAGAACCCGCCCACAGTACTCACACTCAAGAAAAGGTCCGGATGGTTTACCATACTGTGTATCAACCTCAAGACTCTTAATCGTGGAAAGCCCTTCAATTTCGTACAAGCCGCTTCCGGATATGATGCCTAACATGCCGTCCCCGTTAAAAAAAACCACTTCATTGATCTTCCAGGATATCTTTGAGCAACAATTCAGGCTCCCTCATACAGGAACAGCCTCCCAGGGAGAAGGTCAAAATTTTTGTCATTCCAACCACCTCCTTTTGCATTCATTATATCAGATTCGGTGCCGCTACGCCTTAATTGTGCAAAAAATATTGAATATCAAATATTGAGCAGGTTGACCCCTTTTTCCCCTATTCTGAATAAGGCCAAGGGATCAGTTCTGTAAAAGCCATACATGGCGGTAAGGCAAAGAGGAGGCATGCTCCCTATGGCATAATGTATATCCAAGGGAAATAAGGTCCACAAGGGACATGCTCCGTCGCCGGATGCATCTTACCCGCAAAAGGGCTGAGCTTATTGGACATATCCTGAATACCAGGTATCAGTATAATCTGCCGGATATTGGGAAGAAAGTGTCTGGATTTTTTATTCCATAATCGTTTAAATATGAACCTCAAAATCATCCCGATACTTAATATTTAAGATGTGACCCTAACCGCTCTAACCGCTAACCCTTTAGTATTTGGACAATTAAATGCGTTTCCATAGTGTATCCCTTCAAGAGAATAGTTGTCTATTAAAACTACAATATAAAAAAGCAAAGTCTCAGATGCAAATATTATATTTGCATCCAATGAAAAAATAAAAGGAATAAATGAAGTAATCGGCTGAAGGGATTATTACAGTTTCTTATTCTCCGGTAATCTCCTTAACCTTTCCGATGAGATCTTTTGCCAGAAAGGGTTTTTTAAGGTAGCCCTGTCCTTCTTTACAGATTTCCTCTTCATGAATAATATCGGCAGTGAAACCGCTCACAAATATTACTTTTATGTCAGGCGACATCTTCACAATTTCATCATAGACCTCTTTGCCGTTCTTTCCCGGCATCATGACATCAAGGATAAGAAGTCGTATTTTGTCTTTATTTCCCATGAATCTCTTAATTGCATCTTCTCCATCCGCAGATATCATGACTTTATAACCGGATTTTTCGAGCACTACCTTTATAAAATAACTCGTTTCCTTATTATCCTCGGCAACCAGTATGGTATTGTTTTCGCTTTCCGAAGGATTGGCCGTCTTTTTTGAATCCTCAACTCCATCGGGTCTGTTGAATACATCCATAGCTTCCCTCCTTAAAGGTCAGCGTTTGTTCCCGTCTTTCACAGGTGAATATCTTATTACCTGCCATCTATATATGCATTAATTATACCTATTTTATATTTATTTGTACGACATTAACTACTTGATAATAATGTATTTTTCAGTCAATGTAGATTCTCTATTGGATAATGGACTGACAAATATTGTCATCAAACTTCGAATAATGCCGCAGTTTTTACAGGCCGTCCCTTAATCTCAAGGTATAAATGACCTCTCACTACTTAGTGTTTGTGTATAAACTGCCGTTTTTTATTTTTGTCATGTCCCGAAAGCGTTCGGGACATCGGGAACTTATTGAAAAGAATAGATTCCGGCTTAAGGACTGCCGGAATGACAGATAGAGAGACTGACTTTATGGACAGACACTACTTATAGCCTTAAACCGATTTATCAAGCCCTCATAGACCGGGGGCCTCGGGATTAGTAAATGGAAGTTATGCCGGAACAGATTATGAAGACCAGCCTTGCTATAAAGGAAAAGCAGATATACCTTTATTTAAATTCCTGTCCGGTATTCCCTTTGCTTTTGCCTGTCCCAATGCTTCGCTTAGGGGTACGAAGAGGTCGTATATATGTTAACTCTGATACGGTTTTGTGAATTTGCATTTGGGAAAACCCGGACATGCCCAAAACTTATTACCTGCATTTTTCCCTCTGCGAGCGGTACGCAAAACCAATTGATTGCCACATCGTGGACAAGAATCATGTGTTTCTGCTTTTTCTTCGACAGAATTAGTTTTCACACCCGCAATAAGTACGGACAATTGTTGGCCATCTATCAACTCAATTGATTTATCTTTGGCGAATGATTGAGACTCCCGGGTGAAAAAACCAGATGTGATGATAATAACGCCTGCCGCATGTTTTGCAACCATAACGCCATACATTTCACGAACAATGCGAACACCCACCTTTTGAGCCTTCCATTGCTTGCATTGCACTAAAAATAAATTACCATTTCTCTTTAATACTACGTCCACACCGCCATCCGGACCTGTGCCAGAGTTTTCTATAACTGAATACCCCTTTCTACGAAAGGCTTCCGCCACCAATTCCTCAAACTCTTTCCATGAGAGGGCGCGTATTGATTCAATGCCCTTTTGCTTATCAAGTAACTGTTTTTTACGCCATGAGTTAAAAGCCGAGATGGGTGCAGGGATAAGAAATATAAAGGCTATATACCCAGACATATCTGGTAAAGCTTGTGCAATGCCTTTAAGAATAATGTTATCAACTTGAATTGCCGGGAGTATCCACTTCAAAACAATGTATATCGTGATGGAAAACACCACGCTAACCCACCATGGAGCTCGGGTCAATAAGTCTAATATTCCTTCGTTTTTTCTTCCCATAATCGCATATGTTTATTGGAAGGACTAACTATCCTAATAGAAAGATTCAAAATTGAATAACTTGTCTATTGCTTTGATTAATTCAATTTATCTCACCCGTTTTTATGGTTATTTCTCACGTTTCTCTATTTCTGAAATTATAGTTTGTTCTGCTCGACAAATTCGGAACAACTATTTCGAGTTTATAGTTACTCTCACCAAATTATCAAGTTTATAAACATTTGCCGGAATATCATAGCCCGGTGCATCCGGTCTTCGTCGTTTCTATAGATCGGCTTTCGTCCGTTTCCCAGCGAGGTTACATGATATACCGCTCCGTCGTATTCGATCCTCATTGGCCGTGCCATAGGAAAACGTTACCGGATTATAACTATAAAGGCAAAGGTTAAACGGGCTGTCCGAGAATGCAGAGAGTGTCTATTTTGTCATTCGAACTTTTTTGGGAATCTCTGTTTTTACAACATGTTATAACTGCTTGAGATCCTGAATCAAGTTCAGGATGACAGTTCTCGGACAGCCCCTAAAGACCCGACCCCCATTTTTATCACCTTAATTTGGTCTTATACATGTTAATATCCTCAAAGGGCTCGATTCACAGAGCTTCCCGTTATGTATGAGAAAATATATTTAAAAAGGAGTTTCAATATGGACAATGGATTTGAGTTAAGAGTATCTGATAGAAAAGGAGAAGGTATTTTTGCGACGAGATCATTTAAGACCGGTGGGATCGTAATGGTCGGAATAATTGAAAAAATACTGGGGGAGAATCACTCTCATGCTTCACAGATAGGCGAAAATGAATATGTATTTCACGCTGGATTAATAAGTAAGGTTAATCATTCCTGTAACCCTAATTGTGGTATTAGAATCAATGAAACCGGTGCCCATGACTTTGAAGCCATAAGAGAAATTATTGTTAATGAAGAAATAACCTTCGATTATGCCATGAGAAATTATGGTGTTGATTATTTCCCGAAACAGTGCATGTGCGGCTCGGAGATATGTCGTGGTAGAATTACCGGTTGGAAAGATTTACCGGATGAAAGGAAAAAAATATACAAAGGGTTTGTTGCTCCATACCTTCTTGAATTGGATGCCAGGTATTGTTCTGAGCAATCATAGTATGGATAGAGCGATAAACCCAAGTTTTCGTCGCAGCCGTCGGACGATTTTACAAGATGGGATGGCATAATGAAGTGGTTTATAAAATACTCAGAAAAAATGAAGAAATAAAAAAGACATTCTTATCCGGGTTATAAACATCACTCCTCATGATTACAGGAGGAAATAGTATGAAGAATTTTAAAAAAGCAAAAAAGACGGTAGATGTGTCTGTTGGGGAGCCGGTAAGGATTATCAGGGAATTACAGGGATTAAGCCGAAATGATTGGGCGATGGCAACCGGGATTCCACAGTCAACGATATCGGCCATTGAGAATGACAGTGTCAAACTCGGAGTAGAACCTGCTGGGGTACTGTTTTAATCTTTTGTTATATTGAAGCATAACCCTTATCAAATCCCCCCTCAACCCCCTGATATGTAGTAAACCTGTCAAGTGGGAGCCAGGTGGTTTTATCTTTTCAGAACAGTGATGTACGCTCGGGACAGGACAGGCGCAGCCTAAACGACGGTAGATCACTCTGATATATGCGGGTCGGGTACCGCATGACTTGTCTTCGTCGTGGAGCTGCCTTTTCTAAAGGGGGGGAATTATTAGCGTTTTCCTTTTTCTAAAAGGGGGGATTGTTAGTGCTTCCCTTCTCTGAACAGAAGACATCTTCCACACTATTCCCGGAAGAGCCGTAAAAGATAGAGAGACAATTGTCGCCAGTCAACGGGCTGTTGCCCAAATAGGAAAAAGCCCTTACTGTCATTCTGAATCCCGAATTAAGTTCGAGAAATCTAATAAAATCAATGAGTCAGGAGACCCCGAAACAATATCCCGGGAGTTTTCGGGACACATGGTTCAGAGTCTGCCCTGAATTTATTTCAGGGGTGACAATTTAAGGTTCGGGCAACAGCCTGTCAAGGTCTGACTCTGAGTTGATCAGCAACCAATATTGATAAATAATTCATTTCTCGGGCTCCACCTCCATTCAATATGTTATAATATTTTTTTGTGAATAGACAGTCTAATGGACCTCCCCGCAGCTTGCTGCGGGGAATTGCAAGTTTAAGTCATATAAATATTCGGGGCATATACCAGATGATACGGAAGGATATATTGAGCAAACTGATACGGAAAGCCTTATCAACCGGCTCGGAATACGCTGATGTTTTTTCGGAATCACGCCTCACTACCTCGATACATCTCGAAGACAATAAGATTGAGAAAGTAACATCCGGTGTTGACTCAGGAGTCGGAGTCAGAACCCTCTTCAACTCAAAAACTGCATACGCCTATTCAAATGATTTCTCGACCGGCAATCTAATGGATATGGCATCGACTGTGGCAGCTGCGTCGAATGGAAAGAGTGAGGATATTGTAATTGACCTTGAGAAAAGCAGACCACGCGTGAATTTTATTATAGAAAAGGACCCCTCACAGGTAAATATGGATGAAAAGATCTCCCTCCTTCTGCAGGCAAACCAAACGGCAAGGAAGTTTGACAGCAGGATAAGGCAGGTGTCTGTTATATACCGGGACATGATCCAGAAAGTCTGTATTGCCGGTTCCGACGGGAATATTGCTGAAGATGAACGGATACACACGCTTTTTATAGTCAACGTAATCGCATCGGATGAAGGAGTCATTCAGACAGGATATGAAACCGCCGGGGGATTCACAGGCTTCGAGCTGTTTGATTCAGTCATACCCGGACAAATGGCCGTCATCGCCTCTGAAAGGGCGGTCAGAATGCTTAGTGCGAAACCTGCTCCTGCCGGAAGGATGCCTGTGGTCATTTCATCTGAAGCCGGAGGCACGATAATACACGAGGCTATAGGACATGGACTTGAGGCAGACCTTGCCCAACAGGGGCTGTCCGTTTATTCAGGGAGGCTGCACACTAAAGTTGCCTCTCCACTTGTTACAGTCATCGATGATGCAACGATCCCTCAGAAGAGGGGCTCCTTCAGATTTGATGATGAGGGGACGCCATCCTGTAAGACAATTCTTGTAGAAAACGGGGTTCTAAAAGGCTTCATGTATGACAGACTGACGGCATTAAATGACAGAACTGTTTCCACGGGAAACGGGAGGAGGGAATCATATCATTCCAAACCCATACCGAGAATGACTAATACTTACCTCGCCACTGGAAAATCATCTGCTGAAGAAATCCTAAAGGACACGGACAGGGGTCTCTTCGTAAAGAAGATGGGAGGGGGCCAGGTAAATACAGTTTCGGGAGATTTTGTGTTTGATGTACAAGAGGCATATATCATAGAAAACGGCTCTCTTACCAGACCCGTAAGGGGAGCAACACTTACCGGAAACGGTCCTGAAGTCCTGAAAGCCATTGACAGGGTTGGTAATGACCTGGGATTTGCAATCGGCACCTGCGGAAAAGATGCACAGGGGGTGCCGGTTTCCGATGCCATGCCGACAGTCAGGATTCCCGACATTGTTGTCGGGGGTAAAATATAGATAATGTGTACTTTTTGCCACACACGGATTATCAAAAACACATTTTGTCAATCCAAAAGTCCGCATTTAAGGCTTTTCTCTTTGGCATATTAATTGCTTTCTTCTAATATTGCGATGTTTTATCAGAAAACCATAGCAAATGAGATATCCTTTGAAGGTGTCGGGCTTCATACAGGTAAATTATGCAGCGTCACACTTCGTCCGGCTGATATAAATACGGGTATTATTTTCTTCAGAACCGACAGAGGCAAAATGATTAAACTCTCCCCCTTTGCAGTCGTTGACACCTCTTTTGCCACTACCATTGGATATAACGGCTCGAGGATAAAGACAATAGAGCACCTCATGGCGGTTCTTTCAGCTTTTGAAATCGACAATTTATATATTGACGTTAACGGACCGGAAATCCCCGCCCTCGATGGCAGTGCAGCCCAGATTGCAGAAGTATTATCAAAAGCGGGCGCATCCATTCAGTCAGCTCCCAGAAAGGTTATCAAAATAACAAAACCCTTGAGAGTGGTAGACGGTAAGGCCAATATTACAGTCCTTCCATATAATGGGAGAAAATTTTCTCAATTGATAGAATTCAAAAATCACTTCCTTGGCAGACAGCATTACGGCATTACACTTAACTTACAACGATTCGTGGATGAGATATCTCCCGCCAGGACCTTTGGATTCCTCAAAGACGTTGAGATGTTAAGGCAGCATGGGTTGGGCAAGGGTGGAAGCCTCGACAATGCCGTAATCATCGATCAAAATGGTGTCATAAATCCATCCGGAACAAGATTTCCGGACGAATTTGTCAGACATAAGGTGCTCGACTGTATAGGAGATTTATACCTCTGCGGATTTCAGATATATGGACATGTTATCGCTGAAAGGTCCGGTCATACCACAAATGTAAAGCTTATGAAAATGTTAATGAACTCCTGCGATTGCTACCAAACATTCCAGTTCGGGCAGGACGAAAGCACATCCAGATATCATGCTACATCTATTCTTGAATAAAACCTTTATTTATAAAAATCCGCCCACAAATACCATCCTGACCATCAACCGTTAAAACCTGGGCTGAACAATCCGATTAAAGATTCACAGCACTAAAACGCAGGAGAATCTTAATCAAATAACTGGCTGCGCTCATAACATCGTGAACCCATTTTTAATGTAATGGAATCTCAAAAGATTAATATCAGAAAGAAGTATTGGGAAACCCCCGTTGCCCCCTTTGGCAAAGTGGGGGATTGCTGTTTCCCCCTTTGGCAAAGGATGATTAAGGGGAATTTGTCACTCAATCATGTTATGCATTATCTTTTTCTATGGCCTTCTTTTTCCGTGGTTCTCTGTCTTTGATGCTTTCTCAATGGTTCACGATGTTATGATATAAACTTAATAATCCATCACTGCAGACGGCGGATGCGGCAAAAATCCGCATGTCCGGCCCGCCGGTACTAAAGGATTGTTATTCGTATAGAAAAAAAAAGCTGGGGGCCAAAGCCTCCAGCTAATTCCTTTTTTGCACCCAATACTATTTTTTGGCAGCCTTCTTCTTGGCAGTCTTCTTCTTGGCGACCGTCTTCTTGGCGACCGTCTTCTTGGCGACCGTCTTCTTGGCGACCGTCTTCTTGGCGACCGTCTTCTTGGCGACCGTCTTCTTGGCGACCGTCTTCTTGGCGACCGTCTTCTTGGCGACCGTCTTCTT
>BDTO01000083.1 GCA_002897855.1 bacterium BMS3Bbin05 | reverse complement strand
TTCTATAATATCTGTAAATTCTTCAACATGCATTAATTTCAAAGGTCTTTTATCATGGGTGTAACATCCTTCAATGAGACCTTCCTGATGCTCATAGAAACGCCTCTCTACATCGTTGGTTACACCGGTATAATAACTGCCATGGTTCGACAAGCTCACCATGACAAGCTCACCATGACAAGCTCACCATGACAAGCTCACCATGACAGGCTCACCATGACAGGCTCACCATGACAGGCTCACATTTACCCACTTGAAATGAGAAAGAACCAATAAAATCTTCCTTGCATTAGATTACCGGTGGCGGAGCCACTGAGAAGATCAATAATATTTTTTACCCCCCTTTAGAAAAAGGGGGCAGGGGGGATTTGAATCAGGGAAAAACATGAGCGATATGGAATCAATTGTAATTTAAAAAATCTCCCCTAACCCCTCTTTACCAAAGAGGGGGAAAGTATCAGTGGGTCTTTATCAATTTAAATGAATAATGAGCGAATATAATGAAAATTCTTTTCATCAAGATTTCCGGTGGTCTTACCCCAGGGAAAATCAAAAAAGGGGGCCCAATGGCCCCCTTTTTTTCATTTACTATAACTGTGAATACCTTTGGCTTTTGCTTCAGCCCACTTTCTGTTCCTGTTTTTGTGGCAGTTAAGGCAGGCAAAATCGGAAGTTACAAAACCCCTGGCAAAGGTTTTTTTCTTACCTTTAACCTTTTCTGAATAGAACATGGATGCCTTTGCATCAGCATTGATCTTAAACAGATGGGTTCTGATATCCCCTTCATATTTCCCTTTTGCTGTTGCGGATTTCGTCGCTCTCGGCATATGGCAGTCGATGCAGGCGACTCCGACCTTCTCCATTATACTGCCCCTGAATGCAGAAGCCTGCGATGCGTGGCATGTTGCGCACTGCCTCTTGATGCTGAACTTGTATTTCTTGTGTGGATTATGGCAAGTCACACAGTCGAGGGACTTGTGCGCACCGGCAAGGAGTTCCGGATACTGCTCGTGGTGTCTTATAAAACCACCCTTGGCAGGCACTTTCTTCGGGTTACCCCTGACATGGCACTTGCCGCATGCCGCAGCCGAGGCGTCAACCTTCATTTTTTTCTTGCCGGCTGATTTAGCATGGTCGCTTCCGGGACCGTGGCACTCCTCGCACTGAACCCCGGGGAACTTCCATGTTCCGATCATGCCCTCAAGACCGTCCTGATGACCCTTCTTTGAATATGCGGTCATATGACAGGGGCCGCATTTGTAAGGCTTCTTTTGGCCCTTGTGATAGTATGACCATGTGCCCGTCTCAATATTATACTGTGTTTTGAGATCCGACCCGTCCTTGGCTGCAGTAATAATGTAACCCTTTTTATCAATATATCTCGACTTCTTATAAGCTCCTCCAATTACATAGGATATGTCATCCCACGAGTATCCCCTGGGCAAAGGGAGTGGCCAGAACTTTGCCGTATCGGCCTTCTGGAGTTTGTAGGGATGCCCCGACACCTTGAAGTCATTATACTGGCTGGGGTGGCACTTGAAGCACGCATCCGAGCCGATATAGTCTGCCGACCACGAAGGAGCGACAAGAGCCAGAACAGAAGCAGCCATAATCAGGATTTTTACAAAATTCCTTGCAATCATAGAATTTTCCTCCGAACTTTAAATGTTTTTTATTGGAGTCATGAATCATATCCAGCCCCCTTCAGCTGCCAATGACATGTTTAATCCCACCCCCCTTCCGTTCCAGTAAAAAAATTATTTGCCCGGAAATACTTCAGCTACAAGTTCAGCTGCTTTCTCTCCGGCTTCCCTGAGCACCTTTCTTCCAGCGGGTGTTATACAGTAATATTTTCTAATCTTTCCATTTATTACCCTGCTGCTGGTTTTCAGATAACCATTCCCTGACATCGTTTTGAGGATTGGATAGAGAAGAGTGCCCGGGCTGAGTACGTAGCCATGCCTGCCGAGTTCCTCGATAAGCCACAGTCCGTATACCGGCTCCTTCGATGCATGATAGAGAATATGTATCCTGATAAATCCTATAAAAAATTTATCATTATCGGATATCGATATCGAAATTCGACGCATTTAACATACCAGTTTGATCAATATAACCAAAGTATGTATTATTACAGCAATTTTACTTAATGCATCATCCGGCAAAATAACCATATCTAACAAGAGAAATGTGTTAAATGGACCACAAGTGAGTAAAAGCCAAGACATCAAAGGAAGATACGCCGTTGGGATAATAATTAGTGTCTGTGTATAAAGTCAGTATCTCTATCTGTCATTCCGGCAGTCCTTAAGCCGGAATCTATTCTTTTCAATAAGTTCCGGATACCCGACTACAGACCCCCGATCGGAGTCGAGGGCAGGCTTCGGGTATGACAAAAATAAAAAAATGGCAATTTATACACAGACTCTATTTAGGTCTTAACCCCGGATAATTCATAAACCATCACTGCGGACGCCCGACATGGCACCCGATTCATGAATAATGCGGATTAATCTTTCCTGCTGAACAACCTGTCAAAAGAGAGTGCTCCCGCTCCTTTCACAATCAGGGCAAAGCATATACCGAGGACAAGTATATGATACTCATACCCCTCTCCGGCCTGCTTGCCGAACCAGTTCATGAAAAAACCGTTCTGCAGATGATTCAGATATGCACATACACCAATATTTATAGCAATTGCTACGGCTGCTATCCGCGTAAAAAAACCGACAATCAATCCGATTGACCCTATAAATTCAATTGCAATAATGAGAACAGCAATTACAAAAGGGAAACCGTATTGTGATGTGAATATACTAATCGTTTTTTCATAACCCGGGCCGCCGAACCACCCAAGCGCCTTCTGTGCGCCATGAAAAAACATTACGATGCCGAGCGAAAGTCTTAAAAACATGAAACCCGTGGTATTATCGGTCTGGAATATCTCTCTGAACATATATCTCTCCTTTTTCAGCAATTTTGCGCATACTCAATATTAATGTAATAATTATACCATAACGATTTACGACACAATAGCTTATTTTCAGTACATTAATAATGATAACGGAATTTGTAATATTATACAGGGAAAAAATAATATCTTATCTTATATAATTATAGTGAGGTAAGCCATGACCGACATTGAGAAAAAAAGGACAGGCGAAGCGGTTCAATTTCTTGATGATGCCGAATTTCTTTACAGGGAGAGGATAGGCAATCTCCAACTAATGACAAAACTTTATCATGCGATGCTTTACAGTCTTTTTGCGCTCTTCAACATTGAATCCATCGGGCATCTGACCCATTCCGATATTATCGGGACATTCGACAGAGAGTATATACAAAAAGGCATTTTTTCAGAAACACTCCTGGATGCCCTGAATCATGCTTATGCCTTTACCCATGAATGCGATTGCGCACATACAAAACAGCCTGAGGACAGAGAGATAGAAAAGCTATTACCCATAACAAGAGAGTTTGTAAGCAGTGTGAGAGGATATCTTCAGAGTTCATAAACTCCCCTGCTATTGATAATCCGTCACAGAGATTTATCCGGACCTGCCGCTTTCGGATTTGAATGATTGAATTACCTTTCTTCTTCATGGCGGCACAGGCAAACTTTTCCTCTAACAGGTCAATTTGTTTGCCTGTTTGTGCACCCACAAAAAATTTCTTGAATATATAAACATCTATGGATTAACATAACAAGAGATCATAACTTGTACATCATGGAGGCAATCATGCTGGAGATAATCAGAAAAAGAAGGAGTGTAAGGAACTATCTCAAACAGGAGGTAGAGAAAGAGAAGCTGAATGAGATACTGAAGGCTGCGATGTTTGCTCCCTCCGCAAGGGATCTCAGGCCATGGGAATTTATGGTAGTGACAGATAAAGAGGCAATAAACCAGCTGTCACAGGCAACGCTCTATTCGACATTTGCCAAAAAGGCGCCTTTGGTAATCGTCATCTTCTACGATACGAGTGCGGGGAATCGTTTTAAAGAAGACTGCGCGATATGCGCTGAAAATATATATCTTGAAGCGGTCAACCAGGGGCTCGGCACCTGTTATATCCAGATCGCCGAAGGAGCAGAGGCCGACAAGGGCAATCCTGAAGAATTCGTAAAAAGTATTCTGGGCATACCGGACAACTATCGTGTACTCTGCCTTATGCCCATAGGCTATCCGGAAACTCATCAGCCCCCACACGAAGATAAAGAATTCGACGAGAGCAAAATACACTATGAACGGTTCTGACCTTTGCAATTAAGCGCTAATACTCTTGCGTTCCGGCATTCTATAGCACTATTTAGAGTCTGTGTATAAACTGCTGTTTTATATTTTTGTCATACCCGAAGTCTGTAGTCGGGTATCCAGAAGTTACTGAAAAGAATAGATTCCGGCTTAAGGACTGCCGGAATGACAGATAGAGAGATTGACTTTATACACAGACACTATTTAGTGTCTGTGTATAAATTGCCGTTTTTTATTTTTGTCATGCCCGAAGTCTGTAATCCGGCATTCGGAACTTATTGAAAAGAATAGATTCCGGCTTAAGGACTGCCGGAATGACAGATAGAGAGACTGACTTTATACACAGACACTATTTAAAGGTCCTTTCTCATTTCAAGCGGTTAATCCAAACATCCCCGGGCGTTTCTATCGGTAATGGCTTTAAAACCATATCCCCGATAAAGGCATTCGGGGATGACATTCTTTTTTGTCTGTATTAACTTACCCACTTATTCTGAGAAAGAACCAAATTAAAGCTCTGTTGTTCTATTGCTCTTCAACCCTTAACGCTCAATACCTTGAGCTTCACCCTCTTTTAACTTTCGACACAGGACGGCTTTATAGTAGCCTGCCATATTTTATGTTCCACAAGCGTTAATCTTCATCTCTCTATGATATAATCTTAATTATTATCGATAATCATTGCATTGAAATCCTTACTTGGAGTCTGTCCATAAATTGTCTTGTTGTCATTCCCGTGAAAACGGGAATCCAGTAAAATCAAGTGATTCCGGATTCCGCATCAACAGGCTGTGTCACAATTGTCATCCCTGAAATGAATTCAGGGCAGGTTCTGAACCATGTATCCCGAAAGCTTTCGGGATATTGTTTCAGGATCTATATAAAACGTAATATGTAGAAAATACGATATTCTGAAATAAATTCAGAATGACATCATATACGTTTTCAGGATTATGACACAGCCTGCAAGTGCGGAATGACGGAATAGATGAGCTTATGGACAGACATTACTTATGCTTATGAAGCATTCTATCAAAACAGGTTTCAGCTTCGGTCTCACATCGGGGATTATTACAACATTGGGCCTGATTGTGGGTCTGAACTCTGGAACTCATTCGCGGCTTGTAATATTCAGTGGTATATTGACGATAGCCGTGGCAGATGCATTTTCGGATGCACTGGGCATTCATATTTCGGAAGAGTCAGAAAATGCGCATTCCTCAAAGGAAATCTGGGAAGCAACATTATCCACGTTTGTCACAAAATTCATTTTTGCGACTTCTTTTGTTATTCCTATCCTCTTACTTCCTCTTTCAAGTGCTATCATTGTCAGTATTGCCTGGGGATTGCTGTTATTGAGCATATTCAGCTATTACATTGCCAAAGGACAAAAGGTAAGTCCCTGGAAAGTCATCCTGGAACACATTATAGTTGCAGCAGGTGTTATCATCTTGACTTATTATATCGGGTCGCTACTTGCTTCCAAGACAGTATGAGGTTCAGTTTTCTGCTAAAACAGACAACAGGGAATATCCCGTGATAACAGTAAGAAAAAAACGAAAGCCAAACTGCTTTTACACCTGACACCTCACGGCCTTTTGAATTTTTACGCATTGCGTTGAACATTAAACTCTCTTGTTATAGCCGGACCCCTTTATGAATCAATGGCGCGTGAGTTATAGTATAAAACGTGAGATTTAAAGAACTCGAAATACCGGAACCGGTCCTGAAGGGTATCAGAGCGGCTGGATTCAAAGAGTGTACGCCCATACAGGCACTTAGCCTTCCCAATATATTGGCCGGCAAGGACGTCGCCGCCCAGGCCCAGACGGGAACAGGGAAAACAGCAGCATTCCTGATCGGAGTCTTTTCCCGTATGCATGCCGGACGACCGCCAGTTCGGGGAACGTCTCCACAGGCGCTCATTATTGCACCGACGCGCGAATTAGTGGTCCAGATAGAGGCAGAAGCAAAGATTCTTGGGGGTCCTAACGGTTTCAGGATACTGTCCGTTTACGGCGGTGTGGATTACAGAAAGCAGCGCGAGCGGCTAACCAGGGGGGGCGACTTACTTATCGGTACCCCCGGACGTCTTATAGATTACCTTAAACAGAAAGTTTACCGTTTAAAGAGTACCAGATTCCTTGTTATCGACGAGGCTGACCGGATGTTCGACATGGGCTTCATCAGTGACCTCCGGTTTCTCCTCAGACGGATGTCGCCTTACAATCGGAGGCAGTCCCTGCTATTTTCCGCAACACTGACTACCCGGGTCATGGAACTCTGCTACGAACACATGAATAACCCTGAGCGCATCACCGTCACGCCGGATCATGTCACGGTTGAGCAAGTGGAGCAGGAGATATATCATGTGGGCAACACCGAGAAATTCGGCCTGCTGCTCAACATTCTTGCGCGGGAACCGGGCAGCAGGTATCTCATCTTCTGCAACATGAAAACTACGGCGGATAAACTCATGGACCATTTGAACGCCAACGGGTACAAGTCGGCAGCCATTACCGGATCTCTTGATCAGGAGAAGCGGCTCAGGGTACTCACCAGATTCAGGAATGGAGAACTGCCGATCCTTGTAGCAACGGATGTGGCCAGCCGCGGGCTTCACATCGAGGGGGTGACCCACGTCATCAACTACGACCTTCCGCAGGATGCAGACGATTATGTGCATCGCATAGGAAGGACCGCCCGGGCGGGCGCTACCGGCAAGGCGATAAGCCTCGCCTGCGAGGACTACGTAACCTCCCTGCCAAACATTGAGGAGTATATCAAACAGAAGATCCCCGTCACACCGCTAACGGACGAGATGATCGTGGCTGGCTACAAAGAGGCGCCCAGGCGGAAGAGCACCCATCCGCGAAGAAAAGGGACACAGATAAAGCACGGGAAAAAGAAATAAAATATTCAGGAAAGAAAATACCTCTCTCGCCAGATAAAAACTGGTAGATAGCTTAAAGAGACGATTACAATTATTCGTGATCAACAGGTTGTGGGTTCAGATCCGATCCCTGATTTTCGGCTGTTTCGGGGTCTGATAAAGGGTTCTCGCTGTCCTTTTGGCGTTTTAATCTCTTCTCTTCCTTTTTTTTCTTTCGTAAGAGTTCTTTTTTCCGTTTTTCATACTTAAACATTCCGGAACGTTTTGCCATCAATACCTCACTTTAGTGATCAATATTTTTCGGTAAAAATTCAGCGGCTTATTGAAAAAAGCAGGCTCCGGCCAACGGAGCCTGCTTTCATGTTTTACAACAAAGTACTCCGTTAAGCTTTTAAAAAAAGAATAACATATTTATACTGCTCTAAACAAGACTAAACTTGACATACTCGCAAAAAGTCTTAAATTATCGCCCTGAGCCTGTCGAAGCAAGTCCGGGAGACCGTGCTCAAAGGCTGAAGTAAAGCACCCTGCCCCGGTTGGGGCAGGCATGTTTACCGGGCAAGAAATGAGTATTCTATAGCTTGCCTTCATCCACGCATCAGGAGGCGGGCTTTCAGGTCTACGAGCCATCGACAAGCGCCTCCGACAGGAAAGGGAAACAAAACCTTTATCACCCGCAGCCGGTAAATGCTTTTTTTCATCCTTAACCTCCTGTGCATTTTTTGTCGCTCCTGTAATACCGACCTATTTCGAAGGTTGAATGAATGGATTGCGGAAATATTGTGAAAAATGAATACGTTCACAATTTATTCATAAAAAAAAGTTATAATTCTTACAAAAATTAAGAGAGGTAAAACCATGTCGAAAAAAATCCGCTATCTTTTTCCTGTTTTACTCATTTTCATGATCTCCCTATATTTTCTCCCTGCCGACGATATCGCAGGAGCAACCGGGGCAATGACACAGGAGAAGGCAAGGACTACGCTTTCTGCCATCATGCCTGATGTAAAAATCATT
The DNA here is from genome assembly GCA_002897855.1 of bacterium BMS3Bbin05. Lineage (GTDB taxonomy): Bacteria > Nitrospirota > Thermodesulfovibrionia > Thermodesulfovibrionales > BMS3Bbin05 > BMS3Bbin05. Next base: position 6,896 of record BDTO01000083.1, on the reverse strand, counting down.
TCTGTTGAAAAAGCCGCCGTTAAAGGCCTCTGGGAGGTTGCAATTCAGTCCAGGGGGCGAAAAGGGATTGTATACATAGACAATGCAGGTAAAAGAGCAATATTCGGCTCCATAATTGATATAGCCACGAGGACGAACATTACAAAAAAGAAATTTGATGATATAAACAGGGTTGATGTATCACAGATTCCCCTTGATGATGCACTTATCCTCGGGAATAAAAATGCAAAACACAGGGTAATAGTTTTTGACGACCCTGATTGACCTTACTGCGCAAAACTTCATCGGGTGATGAAGCAGGTTGTAAAGAAAAGAAAAGACATCGTATTCTTTCTCAAGATGTTTCCACTTGTAAAGATCCATCCGCAGTCCTATGATAAGGCAAAGTCAATTGTGTGTGAGAAATCAAATGACAAGGCAATAAAAATGCTCGAAGATGTTTACGCAAAGAAGGCCATACCTAAAGCATCCTGCAATACAACAGCCATAGATGATAATATCAAGCTCGGTCAGAAACTCGGAACCGGGGGAACACCTACGCTTATCTTCAGTGACGGAAGGGTAAAAAGCGGGGCCATGAATGCCGACCAGTTGATTCAGTTGATTGACAAATAATAAGGCAGGATGAGATACATATTTGCATTTCTTCTATTATTTGTCGCCGCTGCTGTTCTTGCGCCGGCAGCGGTCAATGCCTGCGGCGGAACTGATGTTGTCCTGTCTGAAAACCCAGCATCCCTGACCACCCGAATGGTTCCCTCGACAAACGGCGTATTCTACGATTATCAGGGGAATCTGCTCTTGCCACGATCTGAGGCACGCATTTCTCCTGTTCAGGCTGAGGCCATAGTCACTTTCTTTAGCCGCAAAAACCTTCCCTTTCTTCAAAAACCGTTTCTTTTCAGAAAACTGGAATATGTGCATGAAAAGCTGATTTACCAGTTTACATCACAGGAGTCGATTCCGAATTACAATGGGAAGTATCACCTCGGGCCTGTCAATTTTATCGTCGATAAACTGGTACTTGATGTAGACGCCGCAACCGGAAACATTTACGTTGCCAACGGCTGTGGTTCGGCGCCCGGACAGCTTATATACAAGTACAACAGGTCGGATCTCAGTGATATAAACCTTAATAATAAGACCGTATTCATATCAGACAACACAAATTTTATAGCCCGCAGGACAGGGAATAAAGTAATAATCGACGGCAGGATAAATGACAATGAGTGGAAAAACACGGGACATAAATATTTCTACCTCGGCACATACAAACGGCACCTGCCCTCAGAACCTCATACAGCGCCTTATTATTATGCGGAGGTCTGGACACAGATAGATGACAATAATATCTATTTTGCCGTAAAAACCGATACTCCTAATTGGGTGGGATTAATGTTCAAGGATGATCCCAACCTCGGCATGCTGGGGTCTTATGTAGATGCAAAGGTCATGAAATCAAATGGTGATATCACCGACCGCTTCTTTACGCAGCGAAAAGACAAGACTTTCTTTCTCCAAAAAGATAAAATCGACAATATTACCGCAAAGGGTGCGGACCAGGGAGATTTCTATACCTACGAATTTTCCTTTCCACTCAAAACAGGAGACACTCATGACATAGCCTTCGAGAAAGGAAGGGCATATAATATGCTTTTTCTTGCAGGAAACACACTTGAGCATTACGGAATATTTACACTCAATAAAGCACACAAGAATCATGACCACTCAAAAAACAACAGGGAACATGCGGATGTCTGGGCGAGCACCGAAGAGATCATCCGTATCGGAACTCCCGCCGGAAATGATATCTTCGGCCATGCAGTAAAACCGGTCTTTACAAGCTATGTCTCAGGATTCGACCCTGCCAAAAACAATAATCATTTCCATTATGCGCATAACACAGCAGGGAATTTCAGCAAACGGACACTGTTTGCAAAATTCATAAGTTGGTTTTCGGTTATTATGAGTCTCAGCGGAGCGGCTCTTATAATGGTACGCTTCAGGAGGCCGCCGAGTGGTAGCTCTCAAGAGCATAATCGTCAAGAAACCGATTTCTTGAAAGTCGGATGGATCAGGCGTTTCACAGAGTGGAAATATTTCAGAGCACTCTTCATAGTGCCCACACTGCTTGTATTTATGTTAATCATATTTTACGGTTTTTTCGATGTTCAGGATGGCAGAAGAAACATTGCAACAGTTTATACATGGACTATATGGTGGAGCCTGATTATCGTAAGCTTCATACTGCTGGGCAGGGTCTGGTGCATGATGTGCCCATTTGCAGCCATAGGTGATCTTGCCCAGAAGATTGTCTCCTTCAACAGGAAACTGCCGCGCTGGCTTCAGAATATAGGTTTCCAGACTCTTGCATTTATACTGCTTACCCTGGCATTTGCCCTCTTTGCCTTCAACAACAGGCCGAGAGTCACAGCCATTGTCATTGGTTCAATACTCCTTTCAGCGATTATCGTAAGCGTGATTTACAGGAGGCGGTCGTTCTGCCGTCATATATGCCCCATTGGCGCCATTATCGGGATTTACTCCACTATCTCACCAATAGAACTCCGCGCCTGCAGCAAAGATAAGTGTACAAATCACAGGGATAAGACATGCATCACAACCTGCCCGATGCTCGAATCTCCTAACCGGATGGATAGCAACATCTATTGCAATTTCTGTATGAAGTGCAGTACGGCATGTCCGAGCAGTAACCTGAGTCTGCGTCTCAGGACATTCGGTAAGGATATTTATTCAGGTATCAGGAAGTCTTCCATGGAGTCAGCCGCGTCCCTTTTCCTTCTCGGTATAGTGATAGTCGAAACCCTCGCCATGACTTCCGTCTGGCAACCGATGGAAGAGACACTTAAAGGCATTACCGGGATAAGTTCCGGTTCTTTTACATACTCATTACTGTTTTCAATCATTGTATCTCTTCCGGCAGTTATATTCTATCTGCTCTGCTATTTACTGAAACTGATAACAGGCAAAAAATACAAAACAAATGATCTGGCAACCACTTTTGCATTTGTCTTCATCCCTCTTGGAATTGCACTACATCTCGCACATAATATGCAGCATCTCTTTATTGAAGGCCCGATCGCAGTGCCGGCAACCATACGGCTTCTTCAGCACCTCGGCATCGGGACATCGCTGCAGATAAACTGGAACCCTTCGCCTTTGATGGGAATCGAATCCATCTTTTTCCTCCAGATGACTATTCTCATCGCAGGACTGGCATTTTCAATTGTTTTTCTGTACCGCACGCTCAGGAGATTCAGGCGGCCATTAAACCATATCTATAAAACGGCAACCGTTATGATCGTTTATGCACTTGTCGTTTCATTAACGAGCATTTATATGCTGGGCCTGCCCATGAACGGAAGACACATACACTGAAATTATTTCTGTGATAGAATAGTATAAATGCTGCGATTTCCAGGGGGGCGATTGTATGAAAAGGCTGATAACCTCCTGCACACTGCCGTGTTTTTTCAACATAATGATGCTGACATCCCTATTTAGAGTCTGTGTATAAAGTAAGTCTCTCTATCTGTCATTCCGGTAGTCCTTAAGCCGGAATCTATTCTTTTCAATAAGTTCCGGATGTCCCGAACGCTTTCGGGAGATGACAAAAATAAAAAACGGCAATTTATACACAGACTCTATTTAGAGTCTGTGTATAAAGTCGGTTTCTCTATCTGTCATTCCGGCAGTCCTTAAGCCGGAATCTATTCTTTTCAATAAGTTCCGGATGTCCCGAACGCTTTCGGGAGATGACAAAAATAAAAAACGGCAATTTATACACAGACTCTATTTAATGTAAAATTAATAAGCGTAGAATCAGTTAAATCTAATTCATACGTGATTTTTCATCCCGGGCATGAAGGTCAAATATGTGTATCCCCTTAATATATTCTTTTGTAGTATAATGCGTTATGTTTAACATTTTTTTGATTATATCGTCAGTCATCCGGCACTGCTGCTGAATAATATCCAGGCACTCACTCGCGCCTTCACCGCATGATGTCCTCTCCTTCATCATCAATGCCGCAGAACCCAGAATTACCTGAAGAGGCTGCCTCATTTCATGTGCTGCGGCTCCTGCAAGTTCCATCGCTGCTTTTAGCCTGTTTTCATACATTTCTTTATCAATAGCCAAACTGATTTTCTTTGAAAATCTCCAGATAACAAAGATCATGAAGAAAATACTTACCCCGCCGATCACACCGAATGATATAAGATTCCTGATTGTCTTGGCTGAATGAATTGAATCCGACAGTTTCATAGGAATACTGACTGCAAAGGCATACTTATTTCCCAACTGATTATTTTCAGAAGGAATTAACCTTAAATAGCGAAAATATCTCTCTCCCTTTTCCTCATTAATAACATATTTTTCTTTTATTCCTTTTCCAAACTTCCTGACTAATTCCACATCCCACGTATCCGGCTTATGGTCTTGATCGGTTATATCAAGACTTGTTATATGAAATTTATAACCTGCCTTATCATCGGCAACATTTCCAGCCCCTTTAATCATTTCAGCAAAGTTAAGTTTTATAAAATTATTACTACCGGAGGTAGTTGCGACCCCATCATTGTTTTTTGTATTGTAATAAAGTACATTATGGTTTTCTATCCACTCTTTCTCAACCATTATTTGATTGTAAAAAGCTCCGGCAGTATAAAGAAGTTCGTCTACCTGTTCTTTCTTATGTTGCCCAACTTCCCGGAATATCAAAACTCCAAGCAGGACAGAAAAGATAACCAGAAAAGGTATTGAATATATAACGGTCAGCTTCAGAGTTTGCGACTCACCGGAAATATTGTGCCAGAGGAAATGCCTTACCCTTTTATATAATATTCGCATTATTTTAGATACTTACCCGCTGATCATGATAAGAAGATGAGTAGCCGGTGTTATACACCGGCTGCCGGGTTAAAGTAACGGAAGAGATAAAACCTTTACCACCTGCAGTCAATACCGCCAATACTTTTTTAAACCTCCTGTGAATTTTTTTGTTGTTTCCATGATACTGCACTATTTTGAAGATTGAATGAAGGGATTGTGGAATATTTATGAATTATTCCCGGATAAATTTCTTCACATTTTTTTCATTATTCTTTCATATTCATTTCTCATTTCATTGTTAACATAAAGTCAGGTAAATATTTTAAAAGGTTGTTTGCCTGCAAATTCAGGGAATGAGAGGCTCATTATATGGATATTTCAAGATTAAAAAACAGGGCAATTGCAAGACTCATTACATATTTCCCTTCCATTGCAAAGAAACTTGTTAATTCCTATACACCATGGGAATCGGAGAATTCCCCATGGACACCGGTAAAAAAGCTTCTCAGAGATTCAAGGGTAGCCGTTGTTACCACTGCGGGAGTTCACCACACCGATCAAAACCCATTTAATATGTACGACAAAGATGGTGATCCCGCATTCCGTGTCATTGATGCAATCAGGCCGCTCTCAGACCTCATGATCACTCATGACTATTACGACCATTCCGATGCAGACAAAGACATAAATATCGTCTTTCCAATCAATATACTGAAGGAGTTTGAAAGGGAAGGGATTATCGGCAGCGTAGCTGACAGGCATTACGGGTTGATGGGCCATATTACCGGAAGACACATACATACGTTAATTAATGTCACTGCCCGCAAGGTCACAAATATACTCAAATCAGATGGTGTCGATATTGCCCTGCTCACACCGGGCTGAGGTATCTGCAATCAGTCCGTCGGGCTGATACAGAGGGAAATAGAAAAATCCGGAATACCTACTATCGGGATATCCATAGTCAGAGAATATACTGAGAAGGTAAAGCCGCCGAGGAGTATCTTTTTGAGATGGCCCTTCGGTCACCCACTCGGCGAGCCGTTTCATGTTGCACAGCAGAGAGCCGTGCTTGTCGAGGCATTCAACGCCCTGTACTCCATAACTACACCGGGCAAAATCGTTGATATCCCGTTCAGGTGGAAGAGAGAGAAGTATAATAACGTGGACACAGGGAAGCGGTCCGTCTTAAGTTTAAATCCGAAATCCCTGGATTTACAATGATAATATACAATCAGGAGGCATAAAATGATGCATATGGGAAACTTTGGAGGAATGGGATATGGAGGGTTCGGTTTCGGGTCGATTTTCATGATACTCTTCTGGGTAATTTTGATAATTGTGGCCGTTTATCTTGTAAAAATGTATTTTGGAAAAACAAGGCAGGAGCCTGGGCACGAGACAGCGGAAGACGTGCTGAAAAGGCGATACGCAGCAGGGGATATATCGAAAGAGGAATTCAATGAGCGGATGGAGGTCCTGAAAAAAACGTGACACTAAAATCATGATGTCAGAAAGCAACTCAGGATTACAACTTGTCTGGTTTAGAGCTAAACGCGACGATTCCGCACCCGGCGTCTTCATAGCCGTCAAATCTGAAAGAAGGAGGTGATATTAATGACAATAAAGAAGATGGCAAAAAAACAGGCCGTTACATGCAAGTGCCATAATTCGTGTTAAAAAAGACTATATGCTGAAGGCTGAAGAAAAACAGCTATAAAGGAGGAAGCTTGAAGATGAAACGAATAGTTATAATTATGTTAGTTGCCCTTGGGCTTATGGCTGGTACGGTCTATGCCCAGATGAGTGAAGGCCACATGATGGACAGACAGGATATGATGGGAGAGTCACAAGGTCAGACATCACCACAGGGCCCCGGAGGCGGTTATGGCTATGGAATGATGGGTGGTATGGGTCCAGGCATGATGGGTTCCGGGATCTGCCCGGGCTATGGATATGGCATGATGGGTGGTATGGGTCCAGGCAGGATGATGGGTCGTGGTATGATGGGTTACGGAAACCGGACGGGCTATGGATAGGG
>BDTO01000082.1 GCA_002897855.1 bacterium BMS3Bbin05 | reverse complement strand
CGGGTGACAACGTAAGCATAAGAGGAGAGCTGATAGCGCCGATAGCGATGGAAAAAGAGCTGAGATTTGCGATAAGAGAAGGCGGCAGGACAGTGGGCGCAGGTGTTGTTACCGAGATTATTGAATAACTGGATAAAGGAGATTGAGAGATACGTAAATGAACCAGAAGATCAGAATAAAACTCAGGGCATATGACCACAGGCTGCTTGATATATCGGTCAAAGAGATTGTGGATACTGCCCAGAGGACAGGAGCCAGGCTTTGCGGACCGATACCGTTACCGACGAACATACAGAAGATAACGGTCTTGAGATCTCCTCATGTGGACAAGAAATCGAGAGAGCAATTTGAGATAAGGACGCATAAAAGACTTATAGATATACATGATCCAACACCCCAGACAGTTGATGCATTAATGAAACTTGAGATAGCTGCCGGGGTGGACGTGGAGATAAAGCTATGACGGCCATACTTGGTAAAAAACTTGGAATGACACAGATATTTGATGAAAAGGGCGATATGATACCGGTTACGGTTGTTGAGGCGGGTCCATGTTGTGTCATTCAGATCAAGACAATGGAGAGAGACGGCTATGAATCCCTGAAAATAGGATATCTGGAAGAGAATAAAGCCGGGAGAGTTAACAGGCCGATGAAGGGTGTATTCGAGAAGGCCGGGGTTAAACCTTACAGGGTCATAAGAGAGATTCCGGCTACCGAGGCAAAAGTTGGTGAGATGGTTACCGTAGAGATTTTTCAGAAGGGTGACAGGCTTAATGTACGGGGAATTTCCAAAGGAAAGGGATTTCAGGGAGTTATGAAACGTCATAATTCCAGCGGAGGACCTGGTTCACATGGCTCAATGTTTAACAGAGCGCCGGGTTCAATTGGCCAGAGTTCATCCCCTTCAAGGGTTTGGAAAAATCTTAAGCTTCCGGGACATATGGGAATGGAGAAGGTTACTGTTAAGAATCTGACGGTGGTCGATATCAAGCCTGAACAAAATATAATGATCGTTAAAGGGGCTGTTCCGGGACCAAACGGTGGATATCTGGAGATTATGAAGGGCAAATAAAATGGCTGAAGTTGAAATAAAAAATGCTGAAAATAAGACGGTTGATAAACTGGCATTAAAGGATGAGATATTTGCCCTGCCGGTCAGGACCGATGTGCTGCATGAGTCTGTAGTCAATTATCTTGCCAACCAGAGGCAGGGTACCCATGCCACAAAGACCAGGGGCCGTGTCAGCGGCGGAGGAAAGAAGCCATGGAGGCAGAAACATACCGGCCGGGCAAGGGCCGGGAGCATCCGCTCGCCGTTGTGGAAGGGTGGTGGGACAGTTTTTGGCCCTCAGCCCCGTGATTATTCATATTCAATGAATAAAAAGCAGAGGCGGCTTGCGTTGAAAACAGCGCTTTCATCCAAATTGTCTGAAAATCAGATATTGGTTGTTGATTCTTTCGGGGTTGATGAGCCCAAAACAAAAAAAATGACAGCATTGCTTTCGAAGATGGGTCTTGAAGGCAAGAAGGTACTTATAGTTACAAAAGATAAAGATGAGAATGTCTACCTTTCGGCAAGGAATATACCAAATATAAAGGTTAAAAGGTCGTCTGACCTGAATACTTATTCAATAATGGTACATGAATTTTTATTGATAACAAAAGATGCGCTTTTATCCATGCAGGAGGTCATGTAATATTATGGATATCCACGATGTTATAAGAAAACCTCTTTTTACTGAAAAAGGAACGGCATTAAAGGAAAGTGCGAATAAAATTCTTATCGAAGTTGACAGGAAGGCAAATAAGATTGAGATAAAAACGGCAGTGGAGAAGATGTTTAATGTAAAGGTTGAAGGTATCAATACTGTTAATGTCAAGCCGAAAAAGAGAATGCGCGGCCGTATTCCCGGGCGTACAGCGGCATCAAAAAAGGCTATAGTTACCCTGAAGAAGGGTGAAAAGCTCGATTTTATTGAGGGAGTATAATGGGAATAAGAATTCATAAACCTACATCCCCGGGAAGAAGGTTCCATACGGTATCTGATTTCAAGGATGTAACTGCAAAGGAGCCTTACAAGCCTCTTCTGAAAGACCTCAGGAAGAGTGGTGGAAGAAATAATAACGGCAGAATAACCGTATGGCAGAGAGGTGGAGGCAGCAAAAGGCATTACAGGATAATAGACTTTAAGCGTGATAAGTTCAATATCCCTGCGGAGGTGGAGACTATAGAGTATGATCCCAACCGTTCTGCAAGGATTGCACTTTTAAAATATGCTGATGGTGAAAGAAGGTATATCATAGCTCCTGACAAAATCAGGGTAGGAGATACTGTTATGTCGGGTGATAGTGCGGAGATCAAGATAGGGAACGCCTTGCCTCTTAAGCTGACGCCTCTTGGAAGTTTCATACACAATATCGAGTTGAGGCCCGGCTCGGGGGCGGTTCTTGTCAGGAGCGCCGGCACCCAGGCTCAATTGCTTGCAAAGGATAAGATGTATGCACATATAAAACTTGGTTCAGGCGAGGTGCGGCTGATATCGGTTGAGTGCATGGCTACCATAGGCCAGGTCGGCAATACGGATCATGAAAATATAAGTATCGGAAAGGCCGGCAGAACGCGGTGGCGTGGAAGAAGGCCGAATGTCAGGGGGGTTGCTATGAATCCTGTTGATCATCCTCTTGGCGGCGGCGAGGGGAAATCATCTGGTGGAAGGCCGCCATGTACGCCATGGGGTAAGCCGGAAGGCGTCAAGACAAGAAAAAAGAAAAGTTCGGATAAACGTATTATTATAAAGAAACGTAAATAGTTTGGACAGGAGGATTGTTTGCCAAGATCGATAAAAAAAGGACCGTATGTTGATCCCAAGTTGATGAAAAAAGTTCAGAAAATGATTGACACGGGTGATAAGAAGATAATCAAGACGTGGTCAAGAAGATCAATGATTATTCCCGATTTTATCAGTTATACCTTTGCTGTCCATAACGGTCACAAGTTCATTCCCGTTTACGTGACAGAGAATATGGTAGGTCACAAGCTGGGAGAATTCTCTCCTACGAGAACTTTTAAGGGGCATGCAGGTTCGGAAAAAAGGACCTCAGTGAAAGGAAAATAGATTGATGGAAGCAAAGGCAGTTTTGAGATATGTAAGGATTACCCCCCGGAAGGCTCGAAGGGTGGTTGACCTGATAAGAGGGAAGAGGGCTGATAAAGCGATGATAGCTCTCAAATTCATGCCTTACAGAGGGGCATCTCTTGTCGGCAAGCTGCTTCGTTCTGCTATGGCCAATGCCGAGCAGAAGGAGGTTGTGGCGCCCGAGGAGATGGAGATAGTAAAGGCATTTGTTGATGAAGGCCCTGTAATGAAGCGAATGAGGCAGCGCGCTATGGGAAGGGCTAATGTTATCAAGAAAAAGACCAGTCATATTACGCTGGTTCTTGCGGAATAGACGGAGGTAATGGTTTGGGTCAGAAAGCGCATCCAATAGGCAACAGGCTGGGGATCATAAAAACCTGGAACTCAAAGTGGTTCATGAAACAGGGCTATGCTGAAACTCTCCACGAGGACCTTAATATCAGGAAGTATATCAAGAACAGGTTGTTTCATGCAGGGATTTCGAGCGTAGAAATAGAGAGAACGGGGGATAAGATAAGAATATCCATCCAGACGGCAAGGCCGGGCATTATCATAGGAAAGAAGGGTGTGGAAGTAGAGAAACTGAAAAAAGACCTTGAATTTCTGACTAGTAAACAGGTGCAAATTGATATAAAGGAAATAAGAAAGCCTGAACTCGACGCCCAGTTGGTGGCTGAAAATATTGCCATGCAGCTTGAAAAAAGGGTCGCATTCAGAAGATCCATGAAAAAGGCCGTTGCATCGTCAATGAGATTCGGAGCACTTGGTGTCAAGGTTGCCTGTGCAGGACGGCTTGCAGGCGCCGAGATCGCAAGATCCGAATGGTACAGGGAAGGCAGAGTGCCTTTGCATACGTTAAGGGCGGATATAGATTATGGTTTTGCAGAGGCAAAAACCACATATGGAGTTATTGGAATAAAGGTTTGGATCTATAAGGGTGACATCCTGCCGGAAAGCAGAGAGATGGTTTAAGGTTTGAGGAGAGCTTAAATATGTTAATGCCGAAGAAGGTAAAATACAGGAAGATGCAGAAAGGCCGGATGACCGGCAAGGCATACAGGGGATCCAAGATATCTTTTGGCGAATTCGGACTGAAGTCACTGGAGCCCGGCTGGTTGACGAGCAGGCAGATAGAGGCGGCGAGGATTGCGATAACGCGTCATGTGAAGAGGGGCGGAAAGGTCTGGATCAGGGTATTTCCGGATAAGCCTATTACAAAAAAGCCGGCTGAAACGAGAATGGGTAAAGGTAAGGGAAGCCCTGAATACTGGGTGGCTGTTGTTAAACCCGGCAGGATTTTATATGAAATGTCGGGTGTAAGCGAAGAGGTCGCCAGGGAGGCATTCAGGCTTGCTGCGCATAAACTGCCAATGGCTACCAGATTCGTCAGGCGTGAGGAGGCACTTTTATGAGGGCTTCCGATCTTAGAAATCTCACAACAGATGAGCTGAAGCAGAAGGAAATAGATTTTCGTAAAGAGCTTTTCAATCTCAGGTTTCAGAATGCAACAGGTGAAATACAGAACCCCTTGAGAATCAGGATAGTCAGAAAGGACATAGCAAGGGTGTTGACATTGATTAGCGAAAAGATAAAAAAGCAGAATAATTAAGGAGTATTCAGGATGCCCAGGAAAATTTATACAGGAAAGGTTATCAGCGATAAGATGGACAAAACGGTTACGGTTGCAGTTACAAGACTGTCCCAGCACAGGAGATATAAAAAGACCATAAAAAGAGTTTCAAAGTTTAATGTGCATGATGGAGCCGGCAGCTGTAAGATGGGAGATACAGTAAGGATAATCGAGTCCACGCCATTCAGCAAGACAAAAAAGTGGGTAATGCTGGATATTATCGAAAAGGCTTAAGGAGAGTAAAGGATGATTCAGGTAGAGAGTTTTCTCGATGTCGCAGATAACTCGGGAGCTAAAAAAGTGCAATGCATTAAAGTGCTGGGCGGTTCTCGCAGAAGGTATGCCAGGGTTGGAGATATCATAGTTGTGAGTATTAAGAACGCGATACCCGAAGGCACTGTTAAAAAGGGAAACAAGGCAAGGGCGGTTGTTGTCAGGACAAAAAAGGAAGCCAAGCGTGCGGATGGGTCATGTATCAGGTTTGATCAGAATGCGGTAGTTCTGATAAATAATCAGGGAGAGCCGGTTGGGACAAGGATCTTTGGCCCTGTAGCCAGGGAGTTGAGATGGAAAGAATTCACCAGGATCATTTCTCTTGCTCCCGAGGTATTGTAGGAGGAGTTATGGGATTAAACATAAAGAAAGATGATAATGTGCTGGTAATATCGGGAAAGGAAAAAGGTAAACAGGGGCGAGTGCTATCCGTTGTACCACAAAAAGATGTGCTTATAATTGAAAAGATTAATATGATCAAAAGGCATATGAAACCCAATAAAACATATACTCAAGGTGGAATTATAGAGAAAGAAGGCTCTCTCCACATTTCCAGTGTTATGCTGATGTGTCCGAGGTGTAACAGACCTACGAGGGTTTCCAGTATTTTGCTTGAAGGCGGCGCAAAGGTGAGGGGCTGTAAAAAGTGCAAGGAGGTCATCGACCGTTAATGATTCCGAGACTTAAGGATAAATATCATAAAGAGATAGTGCCTGTCCTGATGAAAGAATTTTCTTACAGTAATATCATGCAGGTTCCGAGACTGGACAAGATTGTGCTGAATGTCGGGCTTGGTGAGGCGCTGCAGAATATCAAGGCTCTTGACTCAGCCCAGAATGAATTGACCCTTATTGCCGGTCAGAAAGCAGTGATAACGAAATCGAAAAAGGCTATCGCGGGATTCAAATTAAGAAAGGATATGCCTATAGGATGCAAGGTAACGCTCAGGAAGAACAGGATGTTCGAGTTTCTTGACAGGATGATAAGTGTTGCACTGCCGAGGATAAGGGATTTCAGGGGTATCTCAGCCAGGTCGTTTGATGGCCATGGGAATTATGCCCTTGGCGTTAAAGAGCAATATATTTTCCCTGAGATCAATTACGATAAGGTTGATATGGTACACGGCATGGATATTATAATTTGTACCACGGCAAAGACTGATGAAGAGGGCAAGGCTCTACTGAAGCATATGGGAATGCCCTTCAAAAAATAAAGGAGTTATTTTATGGCTAAGACATGCATGATAGAAAAGTCCAAGAGAGAGCCGAAATTCAAGGTGAGGGCTTATAACAGGTGCAGGATATGCGGAAGGCCGAGGGGCTATCTGAGAAAATTTGCGATGTGCAGAGTCTGTTTCAGAACTTTATCATTACAGGGGCAAATCCCCGGTGTTACAAAATCGAGCTGGTAGGAGTATAAATTATGTTGACTGATCCAATAGCTGACATGCTGACAAGAATTCGCAATGCAATATTGGCCAAGGCTGATAAGGTTGATATTCCGGCATCGAGGATGAAACTGGAGATTGCAAAGATTCTTAAGGATGAAGGATTTATCCGCGCCTATAAGATCATAAAAGATAAAAGACAGGGTACCTTGAGACTGTCTATTAAATATCTGAATAATGAAAGTATTATCACCGGTTTAAAAAAGATTAGTAAACCCGGAAGAAGGGTTTATGTGGGTTCAAAAGAAGTTCCTGCCGTAATGGGCGGAGTGGGTATTGCGATATTGACGACGCCTAAAGGCATTATGCATGACAGGGCTGCAAGGGCCGAAGGTGTTGGCGGTGAAGTCCTTTGTTATGTCTGGTAGGCAATACTGCCGGCTAATAACGAATCCGTTTTTTTTTATGATATATAGATAAATAGGAGTTACAGATGTCAAGAATAGGGAAACAGCCGATAGAAGTACCAAAAGGTGTTGATATCACTATCAACAGCGGTGAAGTGACTGTTAAGGGGCCAAAAGGTCAACTCAGGTGGGTGTACCCGGGTGTGCTGTCTGTTGATGTAAAGGAAGACAAAATATTTGTTTCCAGACCCGATGATACTAAAGAAAAAAGGGCTCTTCACGGCCTTACCAGGAGTCTGGTGGCCAATATGGTTGCAGGCGTTGTCGATGGTTTTAAAAAAGAACTGGAGCTCTATGGTGTAGGATATCGCGTTCAAGGTCAGGGTAATAAGTTGGTTTTTTCACTCGGATATTCACATCCGGTCGAATTCCAGCTCCCTGACGGTGTAAAGGCAGAGGTGGATAAGAAGCAGACGAAAATTGAAATTACGGGAATAGATAAACATCTGGTCGGTCAGGTTGCATCCAATATTAAGGTCCTGCGCATGCCCGATGCATATAAAGGTAAGGGTGTCAGATATGCAAATGAAAGAATCAGACTCAAACCCGGAAAGACAGCAAAATAGTATGAATATTCAAGGAGGATGGTTTAGTTGCCACAGGTAAAAAATATTTTAAGGAAGAGAAGGCAGAAGCGGATAAGAAAAAAGGTTATCGGCACCGCTGAAAGGCCGAGATTTGCCGTGTTCAGGAGCAGCAATCATATATATGCACAGATAATAAATGATGATGCCGGACATACGATAATTTCTGCTTCTACTCTTGATAAGGATATGGCCTCCTTTGGGGGGCATAAGGGTAATAAAAAAGCTGCAGAACGTGTTGGAAAACTGTTGGCAAAAAAGGCTCTTGACAAAGGAGTAAAAAAGGTTGTATTCGATAGAGGAGGTTTTCTGTATCACGGTCGTGTAAAATCCCTTGCTGACGGCGCAAGAGAAGGCGGCCTGGAATTTTAGTTTGAACTGAAGGAGGAATGGTGCATAAGATTGACCCAGATGGTCGGACATTAAAAGAGAAGGTGGTATTTATTAATAGAGTTGCCAAGGTTGTTAAAGGCGGCAGAAGGTTTTCATTTACAGCCCTTGTAGTCGTGGGTGACGGAGAAGGTATGGCCGGTGTAGGAAAAGGCAAGGCTACAGAAGTGCCTGAGGCAATAAGAAAAGCAGTTGAACATGCAAAGAAATCTCTAATACCATTTCCATTGAAGAATGGTACAATTCCTCACAGGGTCATAGGCAAATACGGTGCAGGTATGGTTGTTATAAATCCAGGATCAAAAGGTACGGGTATTATAGCCGGGGGTGCTGTAAGGGCGCTCTTTGAAGTTTCCGGAGTCCAGGATATTGTTGCTAAATCAATAAGGAGCCATAACCCTTTTAATACGGTAAAGGCTACAATTGAAGGATTGAAATCTCTCAAGGACCCTGACACGTTAATGAGGACCAGAGGAAAAGCTGAAGGTGTGCAGCAGGAGGGTACCAGCTGAAAATGATTAAGATAAAGTTGAAGAGAAGTTATATAGGTATTCCTGAAAAACAGAGAAGAGTGCTTAGAGCACTCGGCCTTAGAAAGATTGGAGCCACAGTAACCAAGACTGACGACCCTATTTTCAGAGGCATGATTTATAAGGTTCAGCATCTTATAGAAGTATCGGAAGAATAATATCTGGAGGATTTCGATGAGGATAGAGGATTTAAGGCCTGCAAAAGGGAGCGTTAAGAAAAGGAAGAGAATAGGACGGGGCCCCGGCTCAGGCCATGGCAAGACATCAACGAAGGGGCATAAGGGGCAGAAGGCCCGTTCAGGTGCTGGAAAGGGAGCAGGATTTGAGGGTGGCCAGATGCCCATGCAGAGGAGGTTGCCCAAGAGAGGTTTTAAGAACTACCCTTTCAAGCTTCAATTTACTATAGTTAACCTGCGTGATATTGCTAAATTGGGAGTTGCCGGGGATATAACTCCCGCAATTCTTATTGAGCAAGGTTTAATAAAAAAGATACTGGATGGAGTAAAAGTACTTGGTGATGGAGAAGTAAGTAGCGCTATCACAGTCAAAGCCCATTCGTTCAGTGATTCGGCCAGAAAGAAGATAGTTGCAGCAGGCGGCAAGGCTGAGGTAATTGAATTTTGAGTTTGGTATCAAGCTTCCAGAATATCTTCAAGATTGAGGAACTCAAGAAAAGAATTTTCTTTACTCTCGCACTTCTTGCAGTTTACAGAATAGGTTGCCATATCCCCACCCCGGGTATAGATGGTGAGCAATTGAGCCGTTTTCTTACAGAACGCGCTGGAGCGCTTATGGGATTCTTTGACATGTTTTCCGGAGGCGCTCTTTCAAGGGTTACGATATTTGCCCTCGGTATCATGCCCTATATCAGCGCTTCAATTATACTTCAGCTTCTGACGGTTGTTATTCCTGCCGTAGCAAAACTCGCAAAAGAAGGAGAAGAGGGCAGAAAGAAAATAATGATGTATACAAGGTACGGAACTGTACTGATAAGTGCAGTTCAGTCCTTTGGTATAGCAGTCGGTCTCGAGAGCATGCAGGGGGGAGCTTTTATCCAGACACCCGGCTGGAGTTTCAGATTAATGACCATGATTACACTTACCTCCGGTACTGCGTTCATTATGTGGCTCGGAGAACAGATAACCGAAAGGGGAATCGGGAACGGGATATCATTGATTATATTCGCCGGTATTGTTGCAAGACTCCCCAATGCACTCTTCAGTACTTATCAGCTGGTCAAGGCGGGCGAACTGTCACTTCTACTGCTTATTTTTATAGTGGTCATAGCAATCGCTGTTATTGCAACTATAATATATTTTGAAAGAGGACAGAGAAAAGTACCCGTCCAATATGCTAAAAGGGTTGTAGGCAGAAAGATGTATGGAGGGCAGAGCACCCATATCCCTCTCAAGGTCAACACGTCCGGAGTTATTCCGCCCATATTTGCTTCTTCGATTATCATGTTTCCGGCGTCTATTGCAGGTTTTATTGCCATACCATGGGTGCAGAGCATTGCAAGGCAACTTTCCCCGGGTAGCGCTTTTTATACCTTCTTATATGTCAGCATGATAGTTTTTTTCTGTTATTTTTATACTGCCATTGTTTTTAACCCGATTGATGTTGCGGATAACCTGAAAAAACACGGCGGATTTATTCCCGGTATCAGACCCGGTAAAAATACGTCGGAGTATCTTTACAGGGTTCTTTCAAGGCTGACCTTTGTTGGAGCAATATATCTTTCAGTTGTGTGTGTCCTTCCCACCTTTTTGATAAGCGAATTCAATGTGCCCTTCTATTTTGGCGGTACTTCTCTTCTGATTGTTATTGGTGTTGCTCTGGATACAGTCTCCCAGGTGGAATCTCATTTACTGACTCGTTCGTATGACGGTCTTCTGCGAAAGGGACGGGTCAGAAGCAGAAGATAAACTGATTGTTCTTTGATTATTCAGTGGTAAAAGAGCCGTAGATACTTTGCTTTCGGATTGCGGAATAATCTGATATGAGGGCAAGGGAATGATTATAACTAATGAAAGCGATAAGAAGAATATGGCTTACGCATGCAGGATTGTTGCTGAGACCCTCCAGTCGTTGAAGGGAATTGTGAGACCCGGCGTTACTACCAAAGAACTTGAGCTTTACGCAGAGGAATTAATAAGAAGTAAAGGCGGGATTCCTGTTTTTAAGGGGTACAAAGGATATCCATCCGGGATCTGTACTTCTGTGAACAGTCAGGTGGTCCACGGTATACCCTCTGCGTGCGTGTATCTGAAAGATGGTGATATTATCAGTATCGACCTTGGCGTGAAATATAAAGGGTTTATAGGCGACGCTGCACTAACTTATCCTGTCGGAATTATATCCGATGAGGCTGAAAGTCTTTTAAAAGTTACTGAAAAGTCGCTATATCTTGGAATGGAGAAGGCAACAGATGGCAACAGGGTTTCGGATATATCCTCAGCAGTTCAGAAATATGTTGAATCTAACGGATTTTCTGTTGTGAGGGCATTTGTGGGGCATGGTCTTGGCAAAAATCTGCATGAAGAACCGCAGATACCCAATTATGTTGTTGGAAAGCCGGACTATCTATTGAAAAGGGGATTGGCCATTGCTGTGGAACCCATGGTTAATGCCGGCGGATACGAAGTCAGTATTCTCGGAGACGGGTGGACTGCTGTGACTGTTGACGGTTCACTGTCTGCTCATTTTGAGCATACACTGCTTGTTGGTGAAAACGGGCCCGAAGTATTGACTAAATTATAACCAGTTGATTATAATCATAAGCTCTAACTTATGGCAAAAGACGATAATATAGAAGTTGAAGGAACCATACTTGAGGCACTTCCCAATGCCCGCTTTAAGGTTGAAATAGAGAGCGGACAGGTCATATTGGCTTATGTTTCGGGAAAGATGAGAATGCATTATATAAAGATATTGCCTGGTGACAAAGTACTTCTTGAGATGTCACCCTATGATCTTACTAAAGGAAGGATTACTTACAGATATAAATAATCACCGGAGGAAAAATGAAGGTTCGTTCGTCAATAAAACCGATATGTGCAAAGTGCAAAATAATAAAGAGGAAAGGTGTGCTGAGGGTTATTTGTGAAAATCCAAAGCATAAGCAGAGACAGGGTTAATCGGGCTCGGGGAGATTATAAATGGCAAGAATAGCTGGTGTTGATTTACCAAAAAATGAAAGAGTTGAAATTGGCCTGACAAGGGTTTTCGGAATCGGAAGGTCTATATCCATGAAAATCATCAAAGAGGTCGGAGTGGACCCGGATACGCGGGTAAAAGATCTCAGGGATGATGAGATTATCAAGATAAGGGGCGTAATAGACAAGAATTATCGTGTAGAAGGTGATCTCAGAAGAGAGATATCGATGAACATAAAGAGGTTAAGGGATATAGGCTGTTACAGAGGACTCAGGCACAGGCTGGGGCTTCCTGTGAGGGGTCAGAAGACAAAGACGAATGCGAGAACCAGAAAGGGTCCCAAAAAGGCAATTACAGGTAAGAAGGGAGGAAGGTAAGTAGTGGCTAAAAGGAAAAGAGGCCCGAAGAAAGAGAAAAAGCATGTGAGCTATGGCGTAGCTCATATCAAGACAACATTCAATAATACCATCGTCACGATTTCTGATCAGGTCGGCAATGTGGTTGCATGGGCAAGCTCGGGAGGACTTGGTTTTAAAGGTTCAAGGAAGAGCACTCCGTATGCTGCGCAGATGGCAGCCTCAAGCGCTGCAAAAAAGGCTATGGATATGGGTATGACCCAGATAGATGTGTATGTCAAGGGTCCGGGCGCCGGCAGGGAATCTGCCATACGGGCTATTCAGGCAGCGGGTTTGGATGTCAACATTATCAAGGATGTTACACCGGTTCCACACAATGGGTGCAGACCTCCAAAGAGGAGGAGGGTGTAAGGTGGCAAGATATACTGAGGCCAAGTGCCGACAGTGCAGGAGAGAAGGTGAAAAACTCTTTCTTAAGGGCAATAGATGTTATACGGATAAATGTGGTGTAGACAGACGGAAATATCCCCCTGGGCAGCATGGACAGCGTAGCGGGAAAATGTCTGATTATGGTCTTCAGCTACGCACGAAGCAGAATGTAAAGAGAACATATAGTGTTCTGGAAAGACAGTTCAGGAAATATTTTTATGAAGCTGAAAAGAGGAAAGGTGTTACAGGTGACATACTCTTGCAGTTTCTCGAGCTCAGACTTGACAATATTGTATATAGAATGGGCTTTGCTGCATCGAGAAGTCAGGCCAGGCAGTTGGTAGGCCATAAACATTTTATTGTAAATGGCAAGGTTGTAAACATTCCGTCATTCAGGGTCAAACCTGATGATGTTATAGAAGTGAGAGAAAAGAGCAGAAGCATACCGGCAATAACAGAGAGTATCGAGTCCATGGAACAGAGAGGGACACCTGAGTGGATTGAGGTGGATGCCTCTGCTTTTAAAGGGAAAGTGCTCAATGTGCCCTCGAGAGAGGAGATTCCGGTCTCTGTACAGGAACAGCTTATTGTTGAGTTGTATTCAAAATAAATACTGAAAGGTCAAAGGGAGGCCTTATGGCTCAGACAAACAGCAGGTTTCTTCTCCCTGACAAGATCAGGTTTGATGAAGATACCCTTACGGATTCATTTGGTAAATTAATAGTAGAACCCCTTGAGAGGGGTTTTGGAATCACAGTTGGTAATACACTTAGAAGAATCCTTTATTCATCGATTGAAGGAGCCGCAGTATATGCGATCAAACTGGACGGCGTCCTTCATGAGTTTACTACTGTAAAGGGGATAAAGGAAGATATTGTTGATGTCATCCTTAATATTAAGCAGCTAAGATTCAGGATGACGGGTGAAGAACCGAGAACGGCTGCAGTTGATATCAAGGGGCCAAAAGTAGTTAAAGCCGGGGATTTGCAGACTGATTCAAACCTGGAAGTTATTAACAAGGATTTGGTTATAGCGACGCTGGATAAAGATGGGCACCTTAAAGGTGAGCTTTTTGTCGTAAAGGGTAAGGGATACGTTCCTTCCGAACTGATTCCTACTGATGATTTTTCGATTGATACATTGCCTGTAGATGCAGCATTCAGCCCTGTTCAGAAGGTTAATTTCGAGGTAGAAAAGGCCAGGGTCGGCAGGTCAACCGATTATGACAGACTGGTCCTTGAGGTCTGGACCGGCGGTGGCGTTTCCCCTGAAGAGGCAGTATCCTCGGCTGCAGAAATAATGATCAAGCATCTGGAACTGTTGCTGTTTTCCTCAAATGGAAAGGTAGTAGATGAAGTTTGTGAGGTAGCTGAAACAAATCCCCGGCAAGGCACTGGCGTGGAAAAGGCCGTGGAAGGTGTTACTACTTCGTTTAATCCCAACCTTCTGAAAAGTGTTGATGAACTGGAATTGTCCGTGCGTTCATATAATTGTCTGAAAAATGCCGAAATCAAGACTATCGCGGGCCTGGTGCGGAAAACGGAGCAGGAGATAC
This sequence comes from bacterium BMS3Bbin05, assembly GCA_002897855.1. Lineage (GTDB taxonomy): Bacteria > Nitrospirota > Thermodesulfovibrionia > Thermodesulfovibrionales > BMS3Bbin05 > BMS3Bbin05. Next base: position 2,245 of record BDTO01000082.1, on the reverse strand, counting down.
TGAAAACCAAAAACTTCGGCAAAAAATCGTTGGACGAAATTAAGGAACTCCTGGACTCCATGGGGCTTGAACTTGGAATGCAGCTTCCCCAGGATGTTTTAGATATAGTTGACGCCGGAGGTAATGATAAAGATGCGGCATAGATGTTCAAATACTGCATTCGGAAGGACAGCTAACCAGCGGAAGGCTCTTTTCCGCGGGTTGATGGCAGCGGTAATTGAAAATGAGCGCATAGAGACCACTGTTGCGAAGGCGAAAGAGGCAAGAAAATTAACCGAAAAGATGGTAACTCTGGGGAAAAAGGGAGACATTAATTCACGGAGAATTGCTTTTTCCCGCCTGCCGAACAAAAAAGTGATAAAAAAACTTTTTGATGATATTGCTCCGAGGTTTAGCGACAGAAATGGTGGTTATATGAGGATAATCAAGACCAGGAACAGGCTAAAGGATAATGCCCCCCTTGCAGTTCTTGAGTTTGTTGATTACGAACAGAAAAACTTGCCTGATGGAAAACAGGGGAAAAAGAAAGGTACGGCGCCAAAGAAGAAGGCAGAATCGAAGAAAGAGACAACACAGAAAAAAGAGGAAGAAAAAGAGATAGCAGTTAAAAAGAGAGCGGCAAAGAAAAAGAGTGATCTAAAGGAAGAAACAGCTGAAAAGAAAAAAACGGTTGCAAAAAAGAAGACGACGACAAAAAAGGCTGCACCAAAAGAGGCTAATTCCGTAAAGAAAAAAACAACCGCCGGGAAGACTCCTTCCAAGGGAAAAGAATCCGAATAATGTCCGATATTTTATTAATTGTCGGCTTTGCAATTGTCTGGATTGTCCTCCAGTTCGTGATATTTCCAAAGCTGGGGGTTCCCACCTGAGGGTCTGCTGATCACGGTTCGTGCAAACCCAGGGAAAAATAGATCCGATTCAAACCGTGATGGCCCCAAAAGTTTATTTGCATAATTGAATCTCATCGCAAGGCTGTCTGCACTGTCATTAATCTTATTCGACCAAACCAGAGATATTTTTCAACTATCTGCCCGTTGATTCGCCTGGCAATTCTGCCGCCAAAATGTCGTTGTTAAAACTGATTCAGGAGTAGCCGCTAAATTGCTTCTTACTCACAGCAAAAGGGGGTGACGTTCTTTCACAGGTATTGCAAGATCAAGATAAAGTGATACGGCAACACCCTATTCAGAAGCAACACAAATTGTTTTAAAATCTCGGGAGATGCAGTAATCATAGAAATTGCTTGTCGTTTATTATTCGGTCCTGGATATTAACCGACAACATAAAATTAGTAATATCAAGGGGTTGTGCCAGGTTTTTATTTGAAAATTACACATAATTCTGATAGAATGAACTTGTCGCTTAATATATTGTTATCTGTTAAAAAGGAATATATGGGAATCAACCATTCAGAATCGGAATCACCAATACACTGGCGCCAGTTTCTGGCTCTTGAAGAAGATTTGCTGCGCGTAACGAGATATGTCGAATTTTCCAATGAAAACTTCAAGACATATTCAATTGAACTTGCATCTCTTCTACTTGGTGCAGGTTCTGAAATAGATGTTGTTGCGAAGCAAATATGTAAAAAGTTGAAGCGAAGTTCGAAAGCGAATAATATTGGGCAATATGGCAACCAAATTGCCGCAGCAATACCTACTGTGGGCAAATTCAAACTCTTACTTCCTAAGTACGGTTTAGAATTAAACCCGTGGGTAAACTGGTCAGCAAAACCACGGAAAAATCCCGACTGGTGGAAATCATATAACAACGTGAAGCATGAGAGGCACAATCATTACAACGAAGCCAATCTATAGAACGTATTGAACGCTATTGGTGGGCTTTACGTACTGGTTTTGTATTTATATGACTCTTTAGCCTCTGAGGGTCGTTTATCGCCAAACCCTGTTCTTTTTAGGCCACATCCTGACTTCTTTAGTGGAACAACAGCTTGGGATACGGAATTGCTTATTAATTATGGACTCAGCAGCTAACAAGGCGCTCGTTCAGACACAAACTACTGTTATCTTCCCAATTAACCCGACCCCAAAAGCCTTAAATTATTCAGAATAGACCGACCCAAATCTTTAACAAATCATATTAAAATAACCGGAACAGACATCAAAGAAAGGAACCCGAAGCGGGAGAGTTACGCTTGGCTAACGAAGAATCTCCGCTGCTTCGGGCAAGGCATACCATATTGTCGCTTTTTTTAGTGTTGTGTTTCAAGGAAATAATCAGGCTT
>BDTO01000081.1 GCA_002897855.1 bacterium BMS3Bbin05 | reverse complement strand
GGGGCCTCCCGGAGCGGCCTGGAGTTGATGACTGTAGAAGGTACCACTCAGCCCTGCCTGTCGGCAGGCAAGTACGCTTCGTCTAACGGATTCCCAGGCCGTCCCGGTCTTCACGGATCGAATCAGAATATTCGTTAATATTGTAACGAAAGTAAGCATAGATCGGAAGACATAAAAAAACGGGACCTTCGCTGCGGCATAAAGCCTTTGTTCAGAACCAGCAGGACACTTGCGTCTCAAAACTGGAAGAGCATGGCTTGAAATATAACGCTTTTTATAAAAAGAAAAGGATTTATTTTTATTTTTTTTAAAAAAAAACTTGACAACATGGGAAGTAGCCTGCGTGAGTGATGCAGACCATGAAGCACTAAAAAGTGCAAGAAAATAATTCGCAAACTATAAACTATCGCAACCTTAAAAAGTCACAGATGGTCTGCATTCAACTCCACGCTGTTGTTAGGTGCTTTATATCGAGCAACTATTTTTCAAACTCGATATCGGTAATCCTTGCCTTTGCCTTTTTAGACCACGAAGACGGGGCAGAGTCTTCAACCGAATACCCAAAATCCTTTACGTAATTTGGTTTCAAAGGCTTGTTGTCATCTCCAAATGAATACTTAGAAACTAGGACAGGATTAAAATCTTTTTCCCCAATAACAGTACCATTCTTATCAAGAAAATATACTGTTATCTCTACTCTCTTAAGCGACTTATCTCCCTTGTTTACAATCGTGCCAAATACTCCAGGCACAGGATCGCCAAATCCATACTTTTTACCTTCAGATACCTTAAAATCTTTTAGTATGACGTTTTTGATGTATGCTTGCTTTTCTTCATAAGATATTATTTCTTGATTTGTTTTTTTGAGACCATCCTTTGCTTCAACCATTTCACTGTTTAGCGTTAGTACTTCTTCATACTTTTTGACAGCTCCGTAAAGTTTTTTGGACTTACGTAATTCTTTGGCATCGGCAAGTAATGCTGCTATTTTTTGATCTTTTTCCTTTGCTGCCTTTTTGGCTTTCCAGTCGAGAAATACTTTCCATCCTTCATTTTCTTTCAACAAATGATATTCTTTGTTCTTCGTTGTGGTAGGAACATCTCCATTTTCGTATTTTTTAGCTATAGTTTTTTCGAGTTCGGCATTGTCTTTGCCACCACTGAATGCAGAGGCAAAGGCTGCACCCATAAGGTCTTTGAGCATAACCCCCATGTCTGGCAACGTGATTTCTACATCTGCATTTGCGGTGCTGCCGGCCTTAGAAACTTTTAGTACCTTGAATGAAACGTTACTTGCGAGAACTGTGGAGAAGGGATTATCTTTATTGTCAGTTTCAGCTTTATACTCTTCGAGACTTTTTACTGCTTTATCTTCTGAAGAGACATGACTGTAGGCCTCTTCACTACGACCTTTCAAAGACGCATCAAGGTAACTCTTGAGCACTTCTTCTGGGCTTGGTTGTGTAAGCTCATTAACTTTGTCACAGCCACTAATTAATAAAGCTGTTAAGATAGCAGTCAATACAATTACAATTCGATTTTTCACTATTTCCTCCTTTTTTATTCTTCACCTATCCTCGGGTCAGTGATGCAGACTACGAAGCGCATTAAAATGCAAAAAGGCAATTTGCAAACCAAAAACTACTGTTACCAAAAAAGTCACCGCTGGTCTGCATTCACTGCACTCTGTTGTTAGATTTTCTTTCTTTTATCTGCTGTTGCTTATAATCTGATTGACTTGCTGATAATTGCTTAAAACGGTCAGCACTCATTCTTTGCACCACATTTTCCGCTGCATCAGCAGCAGAACCATATCGATCCGGGAATAAAGTTCTATAATTAATGTTCATCTTATCTAATATAATCATTAATTCATTTCGTAATTTCAGGTCACCCGGAATGATGACTTTTGTTAGAACAGGCTCACTCCATAAATCATGAGAAATTTCGCGTGCAATCCGACCAAGCCAGACTTGGAACGATCTATGTACATGTTTCGTGAATAATCCTTGTTGATAAACTATTCTTCTATTATCACCATCAAAATTAGTTACTACTTCCATCTTAGGCACTTTAGTATGTAAGATGGAGTCACTCATTTTCTTTTTAAGATTAGGCCATATGTTTCTATCAATATTGAAGTTGATTTCCTTAAGCATTGTCAGGTTCAAGACCCATAATGCCCTGTCACGTGCAATATTATTATCGATGACAGCATCTTCACAAATCGCAAAGAATAAACCTACATATGGAGAGCGTGTCCAATCTAGTAGCGGAGTGGGCAATCCATGGTGTTGACCTAATTGCCATAAATCTATCTTATCAATACGATCTTCAGGAATGTCTTGGTTTCTTTTAATATTTTCTCTATACGTTCCTAACAATCTTTTTTCAACAATAGTTCTTAAATCATCAGACCCTTTATAGTCATGATTAAATTCTTTCTCCTTTTTCTCAAGGTATCTGCTGATAGTCGGTTCTAATTCCCAGCTTTCCTCTCTTTGTCCTCGAAATGCTAAGTCATACCCTGGTTTAATTAAATTCGATGATATATAAGACAGTATTTCATTGGAAGATGTGAGCTGCTTTGTTTGAACAGTATCTATCTTATATTCTTTCATTTTATTTTTATGAATCTATCATGAGAAAAATAGTTCTTCTCGAGTTTCAGGAGTATCTGCATGCCAAGAGCCTCGTTAACGAAAAGTATATCCGATTTTATGCCCATTGGGCAAGAAAATTTTTTGTTTTGGGTCTGCAATAAATTTATTGCTAAGCGTGTTCTTACTCAATTAAAAGCAGAACAGCTTATCTCCCCCTCAGTCCCCCTTAACCCAAGGGGGATGCTTTAAAGCAAAGTGGATTTACCAATAAATTTGTCGTGCACCTTTTTCCCGAATAGAAACAATTAGCGCCGGGAAGGGAATTTTTATTCCCTTCCCGGCGCAGGCGGGGGACAGGCTAAGATACTTTACCTGCTAATACAGCCCGTATGGGTAGTAGTCGAATTCGTAGTAATAATAAGGGGTGTTGGGAATCGGCCCCTTTATATACCACTGGTCCCAGGGGTAGTCATAGCCTTTTACCGTCAGCAGATTATCCACTTTACGGATGCCTTCGGTAAGTAATGCAACACGGCCGGCTTCTCTGCGCTCTGACCATGTATCGACATCTCCCGTGAGCGTAACCACGCCGTTGTAGACATTTACATTAATCCGGTCACGCACAGGAGATGTGGTCCAGTTCCACTCTAAACGGTTTTTTATAGTACTGACCAGTTCCGTATCTTTCTTCCAGCTGCTGCGTTGTACCGTGATACTGTTAATAACCTCTTTGACTCCCTTGATACGGGATGCAATATCAGCGGCGTGAAACTTTTCGTACCATGTATTTACTTTCCCTGAGAGCGTGACAATTCCGTCATTGACCGCTGTATTAATATCAAAGCCCTCCATGACAGCATCCGTGTTCAGGTTGAAATTAATGTCATCCTGAATTGCCCAGTCTTCACGCTTGTCTACACGCGCAAACAGGTTGTCTATTACCCAGCCCACACCTACAACATCACGGGCGTCCTGTTCGGCGATGCGCTTCTGGTAATGGTTGAAGACAGAGCCGTTAAGGGTTACAAGGCCGTATGATACTTTGATGGTTATATTTGATGCATCTATGCGTGTATCCTCGTCTAACTCGGCACGCACAGCCTTTTTCAGGGCATCATCCGACGGCCATATTTTTTTGTTGCGGACGCCCCGGTTTTCCCACCATTCAACCTTTAGCCTGTTTTCCACGTTTCTGACGTAAGATACCAGGTAAGCGTCACTGCCTGCCCTCTCTTTTTCATAGGCATTGCCCACCGACCCTGTCAGGGTAACCACACCGTTTTTGACGGAGACGATAATCGGCAGCCCGCTTAAGTATACGTCGCGCTGGAGGGCGGCTACAACATCGTTTTTCATCTCCTGGTCGCTGCGTTTGGCTCTCCATTTTATCTTGATGTTGTTTTCCACTTCCTTTACGCCCCGGACCTCACCGGCAAGGAGCCCGGCCTCTTCTTTCTCGGAATAGGTGGCAACCGAACCCGAGAGAGTGACCTTGCCGTTCACGGAATTTACCGTGATTCCCTGTGATTCAATAACCGCGCTGTCAAGGATGCGGCGTTGTACCGCATTGCTGATGTCGGTATCCGAACGCCACACCGGCATTACCTTGATTTCGTTTATCACTCCCAGAACACCCTTTATCTTTTTTGCTTCAGTGTCTGCGTAGTTCCCGGCTGCCAGGTTGTTGACACTGCCTGAGAGCGTAACAATCCCTTTCCTGGTTTTTACGGTAATTTCGGAAGCATCCACGCGTGCATCCTGGCGAAGGGCGTCCTTCACCCAGTAGGTGATGTCGTCATCCGCCACTTTGGCGGCGGCAAATACCGGTGCGGCAATAATTACGCTCAGCAGGAGCGCAAAAAGAACCGGGAATTTGCTGATACTTGTCTGCTTTTTCATACTGTCTCCTTTCATCTTGTATTAGTAATTGTACTATTACAAAAAATACACCCATATTACGCCCGGTTCTGCTACTTTAGTTACACAAGGTAAAAATTTATCAAAAAAGCGATTTAAGAGGCGGGTGTATTTAAGGATACGGTCTTTTCTGGATGCCTGACCTGAAAGTCAGAGTGTCCGTTTAAAGGTCACTATTGACGATGTCAGCATTATGAGAGTAAAAACCAGCAGAAATCCTATGTCGCCTGAAATATCGGCAAGGCCCGCGCGTTTAAACAACACTGCCTTTAATGCATTGACTGCATAGGCTTCGGGGTTGATCTTTGCAAAGGCCTTAAGCCAGCCGGGGAAGCTTGCAACCGGATATACCGCACCACTCGGGAAGAAGAGTATAACATTCAGAAACCCGCTTAATATCCCGACAATCCTCGGATGATTTATCCTGCCCATAATAAGAAACATCATGCTCAGGAGTCCGAGTGTTGTGAGGTTTATTACAATTAAAACAGAGATATATTGTTCAATCCCCCTCGAAAAAGGAATGCCGGTTATCAACATGCTCAGGACCAATATCAGGACAGCGATAACGGTTGTTATTAAAAGACCGCTGATAATAAGCCCTGATACTATATCCGATTTTGAAAGGGGCGTCAGCAGATAGCTCTCATCAATGCCGAGGAACCTGTCCATAACAAGATTAAAGGCGCCTGTTGTCAGGGTTCCGAGAAATATAGCCATAATAACAACCCCGGGAACAAGGGACTGGTAGTAATCGACCTTGCTGTAGAGGTTTATTTCTCTCATATGAACCCTGTCATATCTTTCTCTGACAGAGACATAGTCTGTTCCGAGAAACCTGAAGGCGCTCCCCACGGAGTTCCGTATGGCCCCGGAAGATATGCCGTCCGTGTTGTCGAGAAAAAGGCCCGCTTCAGGCCCGCTCTTTAATACTACACGTTTGCTGAAATCAGGGGGTATGATAAGAGCTGCCTTGTATTTCCCGTTTTTTACCCCCTCAACAGCGACTTTCCTGTCATTGATATTAAAGATAGTGAATGTGTCGGGCCCTGCCTCTATAGCCCTCAGATTTTCAATCACCCGCTTCGCATAAGGCCCGCTATCAAGATTGACAACAGCCATGGGCAGGGCCTTCAGCTTGCCCTGAAATGAATTGCCGATGATTACAAGATAGACTATGGGCATGAGAACGCTCATGGCGATCACAAGAGGGTTCCTCCTGAATTTTTTCAGATCCCTTTCTATAACCGCCAGCAGTTTTGTCATGTCATCAACTACTCATCTGCCCCATTTCTGAGGCACACCGGCTCCCACAAGAAAGCTCACTTTTTTTACTTCCTCCCGTATGGATTTGCCTGTATAGTGAATAAAGACATCTTCAAGAGACTGCTCCTGGATTGTCGCTGACATGACCTTTCCGCCCGCCTCTCCGACCTTCTCTATAAGTACGGGAAGATTTTGCGCGCCGCTGTCAACATAAACCCTGACAGCATTGTCCTGAACATCAAGTTTATGGACAAAAGGCAAGTCTTCTATCTTCCCGGCAATGCCGCTTGAGATATCCGGTATGGTCAATGAGACAATATCATTTCCCGGGATACGGGCCTTAAGGTCTTCAGGGCTTCCAAGGGCAATGACCTTTCCTGAATCTATTATCGCAACCCTGTCGCAGAGCAGATCCGCTTCCTCCATATAGTGTGTTGTGAGAAATACGGTCATTGAATCCCTTTTTCTGAACTTTCCGATAATTTCCCAGATAAGGTGCCTGCTCTGCGGGTCAAGGCCGATAGTCGGTTCATCGAGAAAAAGGATCTCCGGCCTGTGCACCAGGACCCGCGCAATCTCAAGCCTTCTCCTCATGCCTCCCGAATACGCGGCAACAAGCTCATCGGCCCGCGCTGCGAGCCCGACTGTATCAAGCAGCTGCTTTATCCTCTCCTGTCTTTCCTTGCGGGGAATTCCGTAGAATTTTCCGTAAATATTCATGTTTTCATATCCGGTGAGATCAAGGTCACTCGTCATTGCCTGGGGGACTACACCTATTCTGTGCCGCACAGTATCCGGTTCCTTTGCAACATTACAACCTGCAACGATTGCGCCTCCGCTGTCAGGTTTAAGAAGGGTGGTAAGCATCCTGATAAGGGTTGTCTTGCCTGCCCCGTTAGGGCCAAGGAAGCCGAAGAATTCTCCGTCAATCACATCAAAGCTGACCGCATCAACCGCAATAGTCCGGCCCAACTTTTTTGTTATTTCCAAAACCTCAATTGCCTTGTCATGCCGGTTTTTCATTTCTGCAAGCCCTCTCCCGGTATCTCTACGTCTACAGTCATACCCGGTTTTAATATCCCCTCCGGATTAGCAAGCTTTATTTTGACCCTGAAGGTCCTGATATCCTGTCTGCCGCGGACTACATCTCTCTGTGTTGCAAATTCCGCCTCTCTTCCTATGTCCGAGACCCTGCCGTAAAACTCTTTTCCGGGGACCCCTTCCGCCGTGATAACGGCCCTGCTGTTGAGAGCGACAGCGCCTATGCGTGTCTCTTCGATATCCGTCCTGACATAAAGATTCTCCATATCGACTATTGTCAGAACCGTCACCCCCGGGACTACTGTTTCACCTTCTTCCAATGCCCTGAACACGACTGTCCCTGAGATCGGGGTTGTGATTACCGTATCATCAAGTCTTGCCTGGTGATACGACAGGTTTGCTTCTGCCTCCTGAAGCGCCCCCTTTGCAGCGTCAATCCGGCTGGCCGACAGGTTGATTCCTGCTTCGGCAGATGCTTTTTTCGCCCGGGCGGATGCAAGTTTTGCCTGTGAAGACTTATATTCAGCAGCATATGCATTATAAGCGGCAGCGGATCTGTCATAGGACTCCTTTGAAATCAATTCCTGCCCATACAGGTAGTTTGCCCTTTGCATCTCTTTCCGCGCCTCTTCCATAAGAACCCTGCTTCTCTCGAGATCAGCGGCAGCATTAATTATTCCGGCCTCAGCGTCTTGAATCCCTGCCCTTGAATTTTCGAGTGATGCCTCTGAAACCCTGACCTCCGCCTTTGCCCTCTCAATGCCTGCCTTTGCCTGTTCTACTAATGACATAAGGTCCACGCTTTCCAGTCTTACAACTGTCCGGCCTTTTTCTACCCTGTCTCCCTCGCCGCAGAATATTTTCGCAATTCTTCCCGGTACTCTCGTAGAAATATTTACCTCCATGCCTTCAACAATTCCCGATGTCCGGATGGAAACTTCTTTCTTCTCTCCTCCCGGGCGTAAGATATAAAATGCAGTAAAAGCCAGTAAAATGATAACAACGGAGATTATTGTTTTTTTTCTCATATATTAATCCTGACTTTCTGAATATCCCGGTTTGTACATCTCAGTAGAGTTTGAAAAAAGCAGGAAGGTAACTGTACTCATGAAGCGCTTCTATAAACTCGATGATTCCCAGCATCCATACAAACCAGAGTGAATCAATCAATCTTTTTCTGAATATTCTTGGTTTAATTTTATATTCTTCAGGCTCCTCAAATAATGAAAAGGATGGGACGAATTTAGGAATTTTTTTGCAATAATTTTCAAAATCCCCGCTGTGAACAGATGCCAGCCGGTCTTCCTCCCTGCTGATCACATAAGGATAATATAATGCGAAAGCAATCGCTATGACGGCAGGGATAACAAATGTTTCAGTAGCAAGGCCGATCCCGACTGAACCTAACAGGCTGAAGAAGTACAAAGGGTTTCTGCACATTGAATAAGGCCCTGTTGTAATCAGCTTTTTTACTTTATATCCCGAGATATAAACTGAGCACCATAACCGGCCTACAGTTGCAATACCTACCAGTACCGTTCCAATGGAAAATAAGGCCTCCCCGACAAGTCCCGAGCCTTCCCACCAGCTGGTTGTTGATATAATTACAGCGCCAAGCACGGCCATAAAGAACTGAGATATTACTATGCGGTGCTTTACCAGATATTTTTCATTTGACATTAATTGTTCTCCACTCCCGTTAGATTTTTTACTGACTATTTTAAATCCTGATTGCCATTAATGTACAGCAGGCAGGGAAACAAAACTTTATTAAAGTTAGAAGGAAGGTTCTGAACAACCTGAGTGCATTAAAGATAAGGTGAAAAGAGCCGGGCAATACCATCGCGCAATTTAATGGGAAGCCCACGGCTGTTTACATCCTCTAATGTTACCTCTTGTGCCCCCTGAAGTTTTGTATGTATGCAGGCTTCAAGCCGTGCAGCCAGCTCCTGATCATAACATTCCACATTGAACTCGAAATCCAGCAGGAAGCTTCTCGGGTCCATATTTGCAGAGCCGAATAATGTCCAGGCGCTGTCCACAAGCATAAGTTTTGTGTGATCAAAGGGAGGCGGTGTATGCCGGATGCGGCATCCATATTCCAGTACCTGCCGGTACAGGTCTGTGGATGCCCACTTGACTATCGGCAGATTGTTCACGGAAGGGAGAATTATTTCCACGTTCACTCCGCGCATTGCCGCAAGGTTGAGGGATATGATGAGAGCGGAATCCGGGAGAAAATATGGGGTTACGATTTGCACGGATGATTTTGCGCACGCAAGCGCTCCATGGACCGTCCAGAGAACTTTTTCAAAATCCTCATCAGGACCGTCCGGGATGCCGCGTGCCATTACAGCGCCTTTCGGCTCCAGGACAGGGAACCATCTTTCGTCCTGCAGGGGCTCCCCGGTACAAAATACCCAGTCTTCGGCAAATGCCTTCTGCAAGTGATCGACAACAGGCCCTTCAATAAGAAAATGCATATCCTGCAGTGGATTGCGGGGTTGTTCATTCAGAAGAAGTCCCTCCCTGATATTCATGCCCCCGGTAAAGCCGGTCTTCCCGTCCGTTACGAGGATTTTACGGTGGTTTCTCAGGTTTACAAAAGGCATCCTCCATGGGAGAAATGTCGGAAGAAAGCGTGCGGCGGTAATGCCTGCCCGGTTTAGTTTACGGGTTACGGAAGGCAGGGAATAACGGGCCCCCATGTCGTCAATAAGCACGCGTACTTCTACCCTTCGGTCAACTGCGCGGGCAAGTGCATTAATGAACAACATTCCCGCTCTGTCGTTATCGAAGATATAGGTTGACAGGGCAACAGAGTGTTCCGCTTCATCAATAGCCTTAATCATGGCCGGGAAGGCTTCATCGCCATTAATGAGAGCGGTTATCCGGTTCCCGTGTAAAAGCGGCATTGATACAATCTTCTCTACCAGTCCGGACAGGGCCGCAAATTGATCCTGCAGGGCATCTTTATTCTTATGATAATGATAAGGAGTATTCGCAGAACTTCTGTATCGGGTCTGTGTGCTGCGCAAGGCCCTGGCACGCCGCCTGATGCGGTTAATGCCCAGAATGACATAGAGAACAGCTCCGAGTACAGGGACAAGCCAGATGAGACCCACCCATGCAACTGCGGAACGGGTTTCCCGCTTATGCAAAATAGCGTGTCCCGAAGCCAGGAGATTCGTCAACAGGGTAATGCCCCCGACTATATGAGGCCAGATTTCATAGAAAAATCCCGACATAGATAGTGAATAAGTTTAGCAGTATTCCTGAAAGGATTCTACAACTATTTTCAAACGTGACGCAGCTGAAGGAATTTCAGAGGCAGGCCCTTTGGCAATCAGGGGAAAAAGAGCGGCAAACCGGTTCTCGGTTATTCTTTCTTCTTTTTTTCCTTATTATAAGTTTCATTAAAAATGGTTCTTAATTCAGATAGCAGCTCCCGGGAATTCTCGTCCGTATTTGCAAAATTAAACTGGTGCCAGGAGTCTGAGATATTTTGATACAGCTTATTTATACTCTTTAACAACTCTACTTTGTCTGAGTCTTTGAAGTGACGTGAAGCCCATTTCAGGTATCCACGTGATACATTCAGCCGCTGCAGGATTTGCTCCGCTGTTTTAATTATTTCCGGATGATTTTTTGTCTGCTGATTATGACAGCTTGCGCATGTCTTTGAAACAATCGAGGCATAGTAAACATTCGTAACAAGAGAGCCGTGGCAGGTTGCACAGTTGGGTCCTTTTCCTGCCTTTTCCAGTGCCTTATAATGTTTGCTCTGAATAAAATTTTTATATACTTTCTCATGGCATTTCCCACATGTTTTCGGGATATTTTTATAAAATACCATGCTGGATATATTTGTGGGTGAGAGATTTTTCGGGTGAGCTTTTTCTTTTTTTGCCCTGGTCGAATCCCCTCCGTGGCAGTCGCTACAGGAGACCCCTGCCACATCATGGATAGAACCTTTCCACTTATTGTAATAATTAAACAGTTTTTTATCCTGTATGCGAAACTTTTTGTCTTTGTGGCAATCTATACACGTATCAACTGCGAATGTATCCGCACTAAGCGCAGGAATTAAAAATAAAACAGAAGCGGTTATGATCAGGAAGTTCAGTAACGTACCTTTTAACTGTCTCATGTCTCCTCCTTAAAAAGGCATAACTTGCATCAAAAAATTTGTGATATTTAAGCACAAACAGCTGGACATGTCTATTAAAAAATATTAATGAGTATATAAAGTGATTTAAAAATAATACGCGGTAATTTGCAGGAAAATCCTCAGAGGCCGTAGATAAATTGCCGGGGAGTCGTGAAGCATGCTGTTTTTTACCAGTTCATCTGTAAACTAATGCCATATGTGTCTTCGCCCGTAACCGGTGTTATAGTAACGCCTTTATAGGGAGAAGTGAAAATATAAGTACTTAATATCCCGATGGCCGCACCGCGGGCAACATCATCAATATAATGTTTTTTAGCTTCGATCCTGCTCCATCCAACAAACGCAGCAGCAGCATATGCCGGTATTCCAGGCTTCCAGCCGTACCTTCTTTGTATAAAAGAAGCGCCTGAGAAGGCGGCTGACGTATGCCCTGAAACAAAACTTTTATTATCGCTGCCATCCGGACGCATGTCCGGTACGCCCAGTTTTAAGGCATAGGTTACAGCCATTGTTGCGGTAAATGATTTATAAAACTGTTTTCTTCCCTGCTCATCCCCTTTAATATACGTCATACCCATCGCTGCAGCGGGAAGAAGTATCTGTAAAATATCGCCCGCCCTTTTTATATTATCTTCTGCAGAAACTGTATTATTAAAAAAAAGTATGAATACCGCTAATAACACCTGTATCGTATATCTGTTCAGCATTTTTCCGGTCCTTTTTTAGTGATCTGTTTTTGCCTGAATTCAGCGCCGCAGGGCACGGCGTTTCGTGCCCTGAAAGTTTATGAAACGAGGAATTACCGGAAGATTACGGTATGGAAAAAATTTCAGGGGCTGTCATTCGTTATTTTCTGTTTTGAAGTATTGTATATTATTGGATGAGGATTTTATTTGTTGAAGATTCAAAGCGTTTACAGGCCGCAGTAGGCAAAGGATTGCGCAGGTCCGGATATGCCGTTGACATGGCGGCAGACGGCAAAGACGGTTTGTATCTTGCTGAAATTAATGATTATGACGTAATCATATTAGACCTGATGCTCCCCGGAATTGACGGCCTTACGATCCTGAAAAAGCTGCGTTCAGAAGGAACTGATGTTCACATCCTGATTCTTACTGCACGGTATACTCTGGAAGATCGGGTCAGGGGGCTGCAACTGGGGGCAGACGACTATCTCACAAAGCCGTTTGCCTTTGATGAATTATTAGCCAGGGTTCAGGCGCTCATCCGGCGCAGGTACAATGCCAAGAATCCGATAATACAAATAGGGAATCTTCGGGTGAATACCGCTCTGAAAACAGTTGACCGGGATGGACGGAATATACCTCTTGCTCCGCGTGAATACATGCTGCTGGAATTTATGGCTGTAAGGAGAGGAAAGCTCATTACACGGGCAGAGATAGAAAAGCACATATATGATGAGAGGGTAAATCCCATGAGTAATGTTGTTGATTCCGCTGTCTGTAATCTGAGAAAGAAGATAAATTTGCCCGGCCGGGCGGCATCAGCTTTTTCCCGTTTATAGATTATGAAAACCGTCCTCTGATTAAAAACCGCCTTGAGGTGCAGGTCGTTCTGGCGCGGGACCGTATTGAAATATCCAATATGCTGCGTCTGTTATTTCTTGGGACAGCTTCACTCATTATTATAATCATAATCGGCATTATCACGATGGTTCCCCGTGTTGTCATGTCCGGACTTTTTCCCTTAAGGCTTCTGGCTGATTATACGGCGACCATTGATTCAAAATCTCTGGGGTCCCGTTACAATACCGGCCATCTACCGGATGAACTGCGACCTATTGTCAGGCGATTGAATGAGCTTCTGGAACGACTTGAACACGCCTTTGCACGTGAGAAGCGCCTTACGGCTGATATGGCTCATGAGTTAAAAACACCGATTGCAGAACTGCGTTCACTGACGGAAGTTGCCCTCAAATGGCCTGACGATGCCGGGTTTGTCAATAGCGCCCTGACAGACGCCTGTGAAATATCGAAGCAGATGGACAGGACAGTATCTGTTCTCCTTGCGCTGGGCCGCTGTGAATCCGGCATACAGAACATATCCCCTGCACCTGCCGGCGTGAAAGGCATGATGCTGGAATTCTGGGAACCGTGGCAAAGAATGGCTGATGAAAAGCATATCAGCATCAAATTTGATCTGCCGGAGAGTGCTGAAGTTATTACCGACAGGGTAATACTCTCGTCAATCCTGACAAATCTGTTCAGCAATGCAGTTGAATATTGTCCTGATGGCGGGCATGTTGAATGCTGTCTGAAGCTACATTCCACAGATGTAATAGTGTCAGTGAAAAACAGCAACAAATCCCTGACAGAGGACGATCTCAATCATATGTTCGAGTATTTGTGGCAAAAGGATCCGGCCAGAAGCGACAGTATTCACAGCGGGCTTGGACTCTCCCTTGCAGATGCTTTCGCCCGCTGCCTTGCTATAGATATCAAGGCTGAGCTGCTGCAGTCAGGGGATTTCTGTATAACACTGATTATTCCCTCTGTTTTTCCTGAGATAAAATAAAGTTGCGTTTATTTTCCGCGGAACGTTTCTGTCCACTTCTGTTATCGTTGTTTCATTAAGCCGTGATACGTTACAGGACGGCTCCTGCTCAGATATTCAGAATATTGCAGATTGAAGATATGATCTTCAATTTGACAGAACTGAGCCGCCACTATAAGCTCTGGTCAGAGGCGTGCGAAAAGCACCAGCGCCGGACCCGGGAACTGGCACAATATCGACGTGAAAGTCTGACAACCAGCCACCGCGCGCGAATCGCACTTCTTGAAGAACAGTTGGGTCAAGCGAGTAATGACAAAATCAGGCGGATGCGCCAGGCTCAAATTGCAGCGGCTGAAGCAGATTACGCGCGTCGCATTCAGGAATTGGATATTGCTATGGAACGGGCCGATATTACTGCCCAGCCGGTGGCGTATGGGGTCCTATTTGTTGAAAGAGGCAAGGGAAAAGATTGTGAGTAAGCCACGGGTACATATTGAACGCATTCGTAAAGATTTTCAGGCAAGCCAGCGTGTTAAAGATAGTCTAAATAATTCTATTCAAGCCCTTGCGCATGACCTTTACGACAAAGAAACCCATTTTATTTTTGAATTGATTCAAAATGCAGAAGACAACTCCTACAACAAAACGGAACCGTTTCTTTCCTTCCTGTTAGTAAAAAATGATCCAACCAACACTCAAAATGCCGTTGGCGCATTGATTATTCAGAACAACGAGATCGGCTTTTCTCCTGATAACGTAGACGCCATCTGTGCGGTCGGTAAGACAACCAAGAGCAAGATTCAGGGCTACATCGGCGAAAAGGGAATAGGTTTCAAATCCGTTTTTCAGATCACAACAATACCGCATATATTCTCTGGTGGCTATCGATTTTGCCTCCCTGAAGAAGATAAAGAAACAGGACTTGGGTACATCGTTCCACGATGGATTGAAAAGCCTCCGAAAAAAATCGATCTCCGCCTTACCACTATGATCCTGCCGCTCGACAAACAGGATTTTGGTTATGAAAAAATTGAGGAGATGCTACGGGACATTGAGCCGGAAACCATTCTCTTTTTGTCAAAGCTCAAGAAAATTAAGATTATGACAGACACTGGAGACAAGTTGACCATTTTGAAAGACGACTCCAAGGTGCCTTTGATTCAAATCTTGATTGAAGGTGAACGGCAAGGAAATTCCTTACCTGTAATAAATAAACTCTTGTTGTACACCAAAACCGTTGATAAGCCTGAAAATGTAAATCATGGAAAAAGAATAGATATAGATAAGCGAGATGTCTCCATAGCATTTCCGGTAGATGATAACAAAGAGAGTGCGGGTAAGATTTTTGCCTATCTGCCTGTGCGCTCCGATACAGGTCTTCCTTTTTTAATCAACGCTGATTTCATTTTAACAAGTTCTCGCGAGGAAATTCTGGGAAATGTATGCTGGAATGAATGGTTGATGAAATGTGTTGCGACCTTGGTTGCAGACGCATTACCGCAATTAAAGGAGAAAGGGTTATTATCAGTCGATCTACTTGGAGCGCTCGCGAAGAGAATGAATGAGCTTGACGAAAACAGCATGTTCTATCCGATCGTAGAGGCGGTCCGCGATGCTCTCCTGGACCAGGAACTACTTCCGGCAGATGATGGAACCTTTGTCGCTGCAAGAAATGCTAAGCTGGCTCGTGGCGCAGAGCTTAGGAAGCTCCTCACGCATAACCAATTAAGGGAATTGTTTCAGTCCAATGATGACATCAAGTGGTTGTCAGGAGAAATAACGCAAGACCGGATCCCCGACCTACGTTCTTATTTAATGAGCGAACTTGATGTGGAGGAGATCACTCCTGACGGGTTCGCACGAAGAATTTCAAGCACATTCTTGGCAAGCCAAACAGATGATTGGTTTATCGCCTTTTACAAATATCTTTCCGGCCAAGAGGCATTGTGGCGCTCTCCACGCTGGGCTAGAGATTCAGGTGGACTTCTGAGACTTAAACCGATCTTGCGGTTACAGGATAATAAGCAGGAAGTACCTTTTCGTTCTGATGGTATGGCAAATGCCTACCTGCCACCGCCAGAGGAAACAGACTTCCCCGTTGTTAAGCGGGAGATTGTCGACAACGAACAAGCCTCAGGATTCCTGAGACGCCTGGGTTTGTCAGAGCCAGATGTATTCGATGACATCGTTGAAAGGGTGTTGCCGAAATACAGCCGACAGGATGTCTCTTCCATTACGCCACGTGAACATGCGATGGATATCCAGAAAATATTGCGCGCCATGGTATCCGATTCTGAGGCAGGCAAGAGGAAAGTCCTCCGAGCCGCTAAAAATGCGCCGTTTTTACGTGCCGTTGATAGGAGAGGCAAGGTGGCTTTTCAGAAGCCTGGCGATATATATGTGAAAGACGAGGACTTACAGCTCTATTTCTCAAAAGCTACTGACGTATGGTTTCTCGATGAAACGTCGGTAGACCTGCCACCAGACGCTGAGGCCTGGGCCAATCTCGGCATTGCGCTCCGGCCTAAGCGTATTCCGTTCTCAGGAGGAGTGCCGTCGAACGAAAGGGAATACTCTACTCGCCAGGAATCCATCGAAAACTATGATCTATATGGACTGGATGAATTTCTTGAACACTTGGATGATACTTTAGATATCAATGGAAGAAGGAAGCTTTCATTGGTTCTGTGGAACTATCTCAGGGAGCATTTGGAGTCCAATCCACGGTTTTTCAAAGGACGGTATGAATGGTTTTACTACAGCCCATATACCAAATACTTCGATTCCCGTATGCTTGTCCGCCTTCGTGAGTCGGCATGGATTGTGACACAAGATGGGAACCTTGAGAAACCAAGTGATATAACAGTCAGCCAGCTTGGTGAAGAGTTCGTCGGTGCTGGTGAATTGATAGAGATATTGGACATTCAACAGGATTCGGATCAGGATATCTCGGGAGAGGAAAAAAATCAGCTTATCAGGACTATTGGGTTTGAGTCTACAGATGAGGCTCAGAAAATGGCTGAACTTGCCAGATTACTTAAAGCACATGGAGAAAGCCCTGATGCATGGATTGAAAAGTTAAAGCCTCGAAATAAGCCAGCATTCCCAACAAGAATCTCTACAAATCCTGATCGACAACAGGAGCGACTTGCGGAACAAATAAGTGATGCTCCTGAGAAGGAATACGAACAACGGAACAGAAGCGTGCGGACTACGAAGGGAACAATTGATCCGGCTTTGTGGCTTAGAAATCAGTACACGAACGAGGATAGCCAGATGATTTGCCAGATATGCAAGGAGGAGATGCCCTTTAGAAAACGTGATGGGGAATACTATTTCGAGGCGGTGGAGGCGCTTTCCAGAGATCATTTCGCCAAGGAACACGAGGCGCAATACCTGGCCCTGTGTCCGCTGTGCGCGGCTATGTACAATGAATTCGTAAAGCATGACGAAGAGGCTATGGAGCATCTCAAAGATGATCTTATAGCTGCAAACGATCTTGAATTACATATAAATCTTGGTGACAGAGAAGCGAGCCTTCGTTTCGTGGAGACGCATATCAATGATCTGAAAGTAATTCTGCTAAAGTTCGGAGATAATATTGACTAAGAAAGGGGCATTCATTCCTCGATAGTTTGGCTGTTTAATCGACAGACCGATTTGCTCAAGTTCTGTGAATACTAAAATAGCATCTTACAAACTGCATTTTCTAATCTGTTATGACAATGACTGATTCTCTGAAATAATATGACAACTAAACAACTCTTATTTAAAAAACATGTCCTTTTGGGACGTTAAGTTTGTTAATCGAAAAAGGTGGTATCGAACCCTAAGGGGTCAGACACGGACATGGGACATTTATTCTGTCTGGAGACTGGAAGTAATTTCCAAAACTAAACCGGTATCTCCAATAGAATCTTGTCATAATTAACCATAGGAGTTGTCTTTTCCCTGCCGTTTTTTGTTTTCTTTAATTCAATGAGCCCTGCCTGCGCAAGGAACTGGACATCGTTGAAGGTGTTTTTTATGTCACGATGAAGCATCTTGGCAAGTTCATATATGGATTGTGGATGGTTTTTCTTTATTGTTTTCAATATCCTTAAACGTTTCTCTGTCAGTATCTTTCTCATGGCCCCAAGGCTCTCGAAAGAAATGCCTTCATGCTTTTTAACCTTCTCGCCTCTTTCAAGTTTTCCACAGACTTCCTTGACCTCGTTAAAAAGCTCTTCATCGGATTTTATTGATATTTTCATGTTTCGGACCTTCATAAATTACCCTCCCTGAATCGCTTTATATCATTACTGAAGTCTTTCCATAACTTATTCATGCTTTGATAATTACAGGAGTACTCCTTTTCTCTGTAATGCTTATGATCTCCTTTGCCTTCTGCATTGTCATAACAGACTATTCTTTCGTTGTTGACAATGTATGCAAAAGAATATTTGAACCCGTGCGGCTTATCCTTACTCTCCGGCACCTTCCATATTTTTATTTCCTGAAAAGACGTATCACTGAAATATCTTTTTTCATGATAAACAAGCTCTGCCCCTGCCATATTGGTTTATTTATACCATATATTTTTAATGTTAGTCAAATTTGTTATTAAGAGATCAAAGTCTCTTGAAAGTTTCTTTTAAAAAAACTGCAAGGTTTTTACTTCTGTGTTGTCTATTACCTCAAATATCAAATCTATTTTAAGGAGGTAAGGACAGATGAAGAAGTTAATGGCTTTAGCAGTGCTGGGAATATTTCTGACAGCAATGGGGGGAAATGCTTTTGCAGGACGGGTCAAGGGTTATTACAGGAAAGACGGGACATATGTTAGAGGTTATTATCGTTCAAATCCGGACGGGATCAAATCGAACAATTACGGCCCTTCAAGAAGCAGTTCTGACCGTCTCAATCTTTATGGCAGGGACAACGACAGGGATGGAGTCCCGAACTATCTGGATACGGATGATGACAATGATGGAATATCCGACGACTACGACAGCAAGCAGTATGGGAGGTAAATCAGAAATCTGTGCGGAGGGCATCGAAACAGATGCCCTCCGAAAAAAGGATTACTAATGTTAATCGAAAACAAATGATATTATGATATTATAAATCCGATGCCGACAGTACTTAAAGTTAGATTATATCGTTTCTTTTTTTATGCAGGAGACAGGGATGAACCCGGGCATATCCATGTTGAGAGCGATGATAAAATTGCAAAATTCTGGCTTGACCCTGTCCGGCTGCAAAGTAGTGGAGGATTTAGCCGTGTTAGAAATCAGTAAAATCCATAAAGTTATTATTAAAAATCATTCAAGATTATTGGAGGCATGGAATGAGTATTTCGGCAGTTGAAATAGAAGTTCCATATGCTGAAAATGTAAGAGTAACAAAGGATACTCTGAGTGTAGACCTGAGCGATGGAAGGACAATTTCAGTTCCATTGGAATGGTTTCCCCGCTTGGTATATGCCACTTCAAAAGAACTACTGAACTATTACGAAAACTTTTGAGGATATAAATGGAACATTCGCTGAGAAAGCGGCTCGGCATTCTCTTATTATGTCTGTTCGTGGTCATGATCGGCTACGGGCTGACACTTCCGGCGCTTGCCTTTTACATTGAACGGCTGGCGCTGGCTGATGGCGCTACGGCTCAGAAGGCATATATCCATGTCGGCCTGTTGACCGGTATTTTCGCGTTTATGCAGTTTCTTTTCGCGCCCCTCTGGGGCAGGTGGTCGGATCGGATCGGCCGCCGCCCTCTTTTTATGATCGGGCTCGGCGGTTATGCTGTTTTTATGACGCTCTTCGGTATGGGAACAAACCTGTTCATGCTCTATGCCGCACGCATACTTGGGGGCATCCTTTCAGCAGCCGTACTGCCGACTGCGAACGCCTATGTTGCGGACCTCACCTCAGAGGCGGAACGCGGCAAGGGGATGGCATGGATAGGCAGCGCCATCGGAATGGGCGTGGTCACGGGTCCGGCATTAGGCGCATACATGTCGCGGATAGACTGGCACATGAAATACCGTTTCGGCCATTTCTATGTTAATGATTTTTCAACACCTTTTTTTGCGGCAGCTATCCTTGCGGTTCTTGCTTTATTAGCAACCATGCGTTTTTTGCCAGAATCAATCCGGGTGTCAGGCCGTGAACCACACCGGAAACAGTCACCGGATAACAGCGCATCACCCCCCGGTATCGGCTGGAAGGTCATACGCGAATCATTCCTTGATATGCTTGTATTATCTTTTCTCGGTTATTTCGCATTATCCCTGTTTGAAGGCACATTTGCCCTGCATGCAGCGCGGGTGATGAAATTCGGGCCGTCAGAGATGGGCCTTGTGTTTATGGTATGCGGGTTTGTAATGGCAGCCGCCCAGGCCGGGGTGGTAGGCCGCTTCATCGGCAGGGTTGGTGAAATGCCCATGTTGTCGCTTGGCTTCGGGCTCATGGGGATTGCCCTGATTTTGCTGATGACAACACAGAGCATGACCCTTATTCTTTCTTATGTAGTCTTGTTTGCGCTCGGCATGGCAGCACTTAACCCGGGCCTGGCATCACTGGTAAGCAAACGCTCAGGCAAACACGCCGGGGCTGCGCTCGGCTTGCAAAGCGC
>BDTO01000080.1 GCA_002897855.1 bacterium BMS3Bbin05 | reverse complement strand
TTTATAATCTTTCTTAATGATGCCATTATCTTTAAGGAATTGCAAGGGAGTTTTATAATGCAGGGACTGGTGTGGTCTGACACAGTTATAGATGTACTCCCACTGCACAAGTTGTTTATTAAGTTCCGGGATTGTCCATGAGCAGTCATGTATTTCATAGAACTCCTCTGTATGGGTTCTATTCGCTCGTTCCACAAATCCATTGAGTTTAAGTATTCCTTTTTTAGGGGACGTTGCCAATTTAAACAACAATTCAATTGCACCATCGTTCAATATCTTCTGTTTTGATCGCTTTATCTTTCTCGACACTGCTTGATATAGCGTATATGTACTGAGGCAAGCACCTTTGCCAGATCATGACCGCTTTCTCTAAAATATCTTACCCATGCATATGCCGGCGCCGCCCGTGCTCTCGACTTTCCTGTTTCTTCCACCACCCGACATCACCCCTCTGTTAATTCCCGTTGCCCCTTCTGAAGCAATCCCTGATACTCGCCGGATGAAATCTCCCCTGTCACGGTTATCCCGGGATATCCGGCATTGCTCTATACCTTCGGCCATTATATCATGCATTAGCCCGGGTGCATCAAGTCTTGCTTGTCTTGGCATGCTGCTACTATATTATTTGTTGTTTATGTTGGCAACGTCCCCTATTTCGTCATATACATTTGAAATATTTCTTCAGAGCAACTACTTTCAGGCTCATATTTAGGGTCAAATGCACATGAGTCTATAAAAATATTTGCATAGTATGGGTCCAGAGACAATATGTATTCCCTTTTACTCCATAACGCCGCTGATGAGGAGTGCCCGAAGGCATCTGTTCCATCCGCTGGTTGTGAGGCGCTTTGCGCCGGGCAAACAGTGGATGCTCCTCGACAACGCTGCAAATCAGCCACGAGTTTACGAGCCGGCTGCATTTGCCTGGTTAGGTGCCTTTATAGCGTCAAGTATAGTTTATCTATGATGTTGCCAAGCGGTCTGGGGCTGTTTCCTGGTATTTCGTCAAAGAACTCTGAAGGATTATCATACTCACGAAAATCCTGTAACGTCGCACCTGTATTTTCCAGGTGAGTCATAATATCCTGTCTAATTCGTTTCACTAGATTGAGATAGTCAGTCGGATTTTTGAAATCACGTTTTAAAAGGGCAACGCTGCCGTTGTCGTAAGCAACAAATGTGTCGAAACAAAGAAGAGACAACCATTTTGCGCGGTAAATCGTGTCGGAGCTTGGGCGGAAGTTGCGAGCGAGAGATTCATGTATGGGTTCGCACCAATTACTACAGAGCAAGTGTTTTTTGCTTGATATGGCCGAAATCTCCGCCCAATTATCGCGAATCTCCGCCGTTGCCTCAACTGCTCGATAACCCCGGCCGATAACTCTGCCTTGTCGTACAGCCTCATGTGCCCTGAAATCAACGTAGCAGTCCAAGAAGTGGTTGTAATGGATATCAAAGGCGATGTCTGTTTTTTTTACTAAATGCTTTTTGCATTGATACTTCTTGCATTCACAGTCATTGTCGCACGGACAGTCGATCCATTCATAGAGGGCCGAAATTGCTTTGTGTATCTTTACAGGGTAAGCGTTTCTATTATGTTTAGCCCAATAGTTTGAGCGACGTAGAAATTCTGACAAGGTTTCACTGGAGAAGTAACTTATTAACGCCATAGATTATCCTCTCATTAGTCACACCGAGCATTTGCGATTCTTGTGGCCAAAAAATGCCCGCACCTAACGCCGCTGATGAGGAGTACCCGAAGGGCATCTGTTCCATCCGCTGGTTGTGAGGCGCTTTGCGCCGGGCAAACAGTGGATGCTCCTCATTAGCGTCGTTGTCGAGGGAGCGAAGTCGTATTTTTTAGGGGACGTTGCCAATTTAAACAACAATTCAATTGCACTATCGTAAATTATACAGGCAGACCAATGCTGCCCGGCGGATTGAAGCGTACCTTGTGCCTTATCCGGTTTCCTTTCCATATTTGACAGCCACCTCAAGGAAAAACCTGGTGCAGGTTAAATCCAGAAGATATTGTTTCTTATATCTTCTGATGAATGGGTAAATAGAAAGTTTGTCAGGCGTTTGATAGATTCACCAATTGGCATCTGCTTGACACTATTATTCCGAAATGACTTCTTTCACTATACATGTACTCTTTGTGAAGTATGTTAAAGTCACCGGCATTAAACGTAAAGATTGCCCTTTCTTCAGTAATGGCATATTCTAACTGTTGATAATCAGAGAGGCTGTATTTCTGCACCTCATGGACACTAACAACATCATACCCTTTTAATCTCAGAGCAACAGCAATCTTTTTGTGGACATCCTCATCAAGATAGAGCCCTATCATCTAAGAGAGGTCTTTGTCAATTTCGTCCTTGTTGTCAAAATAGTAGCTCAGGGCATCGAAAAGCCGGGCGGGAGTAAGGGATGGATAGCCCTCCATAATTTCCTCTATACTCATCCCTGAACGATAGTGGTTCACAATAGAGGCAACAGGGATGCGGGTGTCTTTTATAACAGCCTTGCCCTCGTATCTGTCAGGGTCTTTTTCGATATATGGATGTTCTGTTATAACTGATGACATAATTATTTCTCCTTATGGAAATAATATCAAACTAACACTGGAATATACAACTCTATATTGATCTTCCCTGTGGCAAAACCACAGGGAATCTAATGCGTGGATGTTAGCCTGTCAATAACTCGGAGGCACCGGGTTTTGTGGAGCATTCCGGTGGATCGCCGGATTCTGTTAGAAGAATGTTAGAAGATGGTACTAAAAAAGGCTTATTTGAAATTCAGGAAGCACATCATGCTTATTATTTACCATTTTTACCATATTATACGAACTCCTGAGTAGTCGGATCTTGATATGAAATAAATAAGGAATGACTAACCGGCAAACGGCAAATAGCCACACAGATGCCATTTAAGGATAGAAATGTTAAAATACAGCTATGAAATTTACCCAATATTTTCTATTTACAAGTCAGCGTCATGACAGGGCAATTATCAAAGAGGAGTGGATACTGGATACTATCAAAAAACCTATAAAGACAGAAGTTCAGACTGACGGAAGGATAAGGAAATGGAAATTTATCGAAGAAGCAGGGAAGTATTTAAGAGTTATACTTCTTGAGGATGGAGATACCATTCATAATGCTTTCTTTGATAGAAACTTTAAGGAGGAAGGAAAATGAAAATACGGTATTTCCCAGATACAGATACAGCGTTGATTGAGTTTTCAAATGTTTCTGTCGTTGAGACAAAAGAAATATCAGAAAATCTCTACATTGACCTGGATGAAAAGGGCAATCTTGTAAGCATGACCATTGAACATGCGAAAGAAAAAGCGGGAATGTCAGAAGTTTCTTTTCTACAAATGGAAAAAACAAATTCCTAACGAATCAATCAACTGGACGGGGCATAGCCCCGCCAGTTATTTCAGGGTTAAACATGCCTGAATATTCAGATAGTCCCCTTGATGGCTGCCTTTTTACTTTTGATGCAATACAGGCAAAGAAGCTGGATGAGGCACCGGGTTTTGTGGAGAATTACGGCGGATCGCCGAATTCTGTTGGAAGAATGTTAGAAGATGGCACTAAAAAAGGCTCACAGGAAGTTCAGGAACCCCGTAAGCCGTTGTTTTTATTGGTGGCGGGGGGAGGATTTGAACCTCCGACCTTCGGGTTATGAGCCCGACGAGCTACCAGACTGCTCCACCCCGCGGCATGGATATAAGATAACTTATTGGCATGCAAGGTGTCAAACAGGACGCCGGTATCACTATTCACGGCACAACAGGAGCAGTATGAAGTCAATCTATTTTTTTCAGGTTTTTCATCTGCACGGTTGCCGTATCGATTGCCTTTATTGCATCTTTATAGTCGGGATTGAATTCTAATATCCCCTTCCATACAGAAACGGCATATCCGAGATTACCTTTCCTGTATTCTTTAAAACCCCTGTCCATGAGATGAGCGGAGCTGTCCTCAATGAACAACTCCAGGTCTTCAGAAGAATATTTGATTTCAGCCAATATTTTTTTATCAGCCGGCATAAAAGACACTGCTCTCCTCAATGTTTTACCGGCAGACATATACTTTTCTGAATTATAGTACTTAATCCCCTTTTTGCTGATACCTTCTATCGCCTTCACATATGAATCACCAAAGAATATCTCGGGTTTTCCGTCTCTTGTTGCCCGTTTTATCAGCACAAGAGCACCTTCATAATCCATTTTCCCCAGCAATCGCTCAACCTTCCTTCTTAGCGCTTCGTCCTCTTTGCGGGTATCTTTACCAATGGCGCTGAGTTTCTTATCTACGGATTCAGCAATCCTGTTAAGATATGAACACGAAGAAAGGATAAAAACGGCAATAAGCAACAGGGAAATGCTCCGCTTCATTCTAAGCCTCTATATGTGCTCTCACACCTGCATCTTCGGCAGTCCGCAATATCCCGATAAAAAGATCCGTTAATTGAGGAGCAAATTGTTGGCCCTTATATAACCGCAGTTCACCGATTGCCTGTTCTTTGGTCCTGGTATGATTATATGGTCTTGCCGATGTCATGGCATCGTAAGCATCCGTTATCGATAATATCGCAGCAAAAAGCGGTATCTCTTCTCCCCTGAGGCCGTAGGGATACCCTTTTCCATTGTACCATTCATGGTGGTAAAGGACTGCCGGAATATGTTTATGCAGCGATTCCACGAGTTTTAGTATATCGGCCCCATCAACCGTATGCTTCATCATGATCAGGGTTTCTTCATCACTGAGTGATCCCTCTTTATGTAGAATACTGTCAGGTGTCCTGATCTTGCCCACGTCATGGAATAAACAGGCCATCTCAAGGTCTTTCAGTTCTTCGTATCTTAAACCCGCACGTTCACCCAGCAGTACGGATAACCTGGCTACCCTCGCTGAGTGGCCTAAAGTACGAGGGTCTCTCGCATCTATTGCCGTGGCAAGCACCTTGACAGTAGCAACATAAGCATCTTCGAGTCCTCTGGCATGTCTTTCGAGGTTGGACTTCTGGTCCGTTATCAGTTGCGCCATCTGATTGAAGCTTCTTGTCAGTTGCCCGAGTTCATCTCGGGAGACAACACGTATCTCCCCGGAATATTCGCCTGTAGACAGTTTTGAGACACCTTCGGAAAGTCTTTCGATCGGCTTGGTTATAAAAGCTGAAAGAAAAAATATCCCGACCGCACCGATGAGCAACACAAACAACGATACAGTTATAATTTTCCTTCTTGCTACGGATTGCGCCGCAACCAGCGACTCCGTCCCGATGCCGATATAAAATTCCCCCAGATTCCTGTCGGCAAACACGATAGGGACACTGAAAACGTATCCTTCCTTTTGATTACCCTTATATTCCCATACCCGTGACCCGTCTCTCTTCTTACGGAGGAGCTTCCCCTTTTCCACATTGAATGTTGTGCCCTTCATGCCCAGATTACTGTCGGCTACTATCTTTCCTTCCTTATCAGTTACCGAAACAAAAAGGATATCGTCTTCAGAACCCTTCAGTTTGGAGGCGAGATTATCGAGCGCCAGGCTGTCATCCGAAAGCATGCTGTATCCGGCAGACTGCGCAACGCTGCTCCCTATGGAAAAACCCCTTTTGATAAGTTCATCCTGTATAAAATGGTAGAGAATGTCGGTAACGACAAAGGAAGATGCAGTCGTAATTGCGGCAATAAGGAGGAAGATCACGACCGACAATTTAAAACGTATTCCTGAAAACAAGATGATTCCCCCGGTTATTAAGAATAACTGAACTCTTTTAATGAGTTACAATTAAAATGATAACAGGTTTCAATAAAAAAAGGTAATACGCCGGTTATTGAGATTATTTCTTTTCAACCCGACCGGAATAGATATCGCCTGGACGGAATACTAAATTATTTTAGATAATGGTAACTTTTTTGTAATACCAGAAGCCATATAAACCTGCGAAATATATATTATAAAAAATGCAGGAAAAAAGAGGCCAATTTGCAGTCGTTTCTTATTCATTTTATCCCCTGCCCCGAATCCTGCAAATCCCTGAAAATACTGGAGCCGAGGAGGAGATTCGAACTCCCGACCTGCTGATTACGAATCAGCTGCTCTACCAGCTGAGCTACCTCGGCCAGGGGATAAATCCAGACTTTACATTTTGTCACATGTCCCGGTATTTGGTCAACAAAAGCATTATAATTGCAAACCATTTGACGAACTGTCCCCTTAATGATAACCTTATAAATGGATAGCGAGCGGATTCCCGGTGGTCTCATCACGGGGAAGGTCAATAATATTTCTTTACCCCCCTTTAGAAAAGGGGGGGCAAGTGGGGATTTGAATCAGGGAAAAACATGAGCGATATGGAATCAATTGTAATTAAAAAAATCTCCCCTAACCCCTCTTTGCCAAAGAGGGGAAAAGTATCAGGGGGTCTTTACCAATTTAAATGAATAGCGAGCGGATGTGCCTGTCCCGGGTCTTTTGTCGGGGAGCGAATACAATAATGATCCCTGCATTAGATTACCGGCGGCAGAGCCTGCCTGTGCGTGCCGCACGCAGACAGGCGGAGCCGCAGGGAAGATCAATATGAAAAAGTTTGAGATTATCGATATCTCAGGGGACGCAGGGCTCAGGGCGTTTGGAAACAGCGTGCCGGAACTCTTTAAAAATGCAGCAAAAGGCATGTACTCACTTATCACCAGCCTGAAATCCATAGAAATTAAAGAGTCCAGGGGTGTTAAGGCATCGGGTGAGTCACTGGAGGGTCTTCTCATCGCATTCCTTAACGAGCTTATCTTCTACTTCGACACTGACGGGTTTATAGGAAGAGAAATCACCATTGAACGTCTCAGTGAAAATCATGTAGAAGCTACTGTATCAGGAGAAGCTTTTGATACAGACAGGCACGAGCCGGGACTTCTCATCAAGGCAGCGACATATCATAATGTCAATGTCCGTAAAACGAACGGGTCATGGGAAGCATCGGTGATATTTGATATATGAAAGTGAATCCATTCTGCCACAGATGAGCACGGGTATTCACAGATTTAACCGGGGAAAAGAAACCCGCAATATCCGCATTAATCTGCGGCCAAAGAAGGAGGGCTGTGATGCCTGATAAAAAGTTAAGAAGACTGGATGACAACAGGTTGGAAATACCCAAAGGCTACAGAGAAGGAATGAATACACACGGGATAATCTTCCTGGACAGAATACTCGAAGGCTTTCTTGAAACTCATGCAATTGACCAGGTTGCAAATGTCGCAACGTTGCCCGGTATAGTCGGGCCATCAATGGCGATGCCGGACATCCACACCGGATATGGATTTGCAATTGGTGGTGTCGCCGCCTTTGACATTAAGGATGGCATTGTCTCACCCGGCGGTGTTGGTTATGATATTAATTGAGGTGTCCGGCTCCTCCGGAGCAACCTTACAAAAGGTGAGGTTCTCCCGCGGATAAAGGACCTCGTCGGGGTCCTCTACAATGAAATCCCTGCTGGCGTCGGTTCAAAAGGAAAGCTCAGACTTACCCGGGATGAAGAAAAACGAATCCTGAGAAAAGGGGCGCAATGGGCTGTTGAAAATGGGATGGGGGAAGCGGAAGACATTGAAAGAATCGAGTCGCACGGATGTCTTGAAGAGGCGGATCCTTCCCTTATAAGCGACAAGGCTTTAGAGAGGGGGAAGGCACAGCAGGGTACACTGGGATCAGGCAATCACTTTCTCGAAATTCAATATGTTTCTGATATTTATGATGATAATGCCGCAAATGCATTCGGCCTGTTCAAAGACCAGATGACAATCATGATACATACAGGTTCGCGGGGTTTCGGCCACCAGGTCTGCACTGATTTCCTCGTAGTAATGGAAAAAGCCGTAAAGAAATACGGCATATTTCTACCCGACAGGGAACTCGCCTGCGCACCTGTGAACAGCCCGGAGGCACAGCATTATATCGCTGCCATGAAGGCAGCGGCAAATTATGCCTGGTCAAACCGGCAGTGTATAATGCACTGGACAAGGGATGCGGTAATGAAGATACTGGGCACTACACCAGGTTCGATCGGTCTGTCCCTCGTATACGATGTTGCGCACAATATAGCAAAGACGGAGACTCATACAATCAATGGCAGGAAGCAGAAAGTAGTTGTGCACAGGAAAGGCGCAACAAGGGCATTTCCGCCGGGACACCCCGAACTGCCGGAAATTTACCGGCATGTCGGACAGCCGGTTATTATCCCGGGAGACATGGGAAGGGCATCATATGTGCTCGCTGGTTGCGAAAAAGGCATGACAGAGACATTTGGTTCCACATGCCACGGCGCCGGGAGGTTAATGTCAAGGCACAAGGCAATAAAGAAGGCCAGGGGCCGTTCAATCTGGCGGGAGATGGAAGATATGGGTATAATAGTAATGAGCGCAGGCAAAAAGACTCTCGCCGAAGAGATGTCCGAGGCTTACAAGGATATCTCGAATGTGGTGGATGTTGTACACAATGCAGGTATTTCAACAAAGGTTGCGAAACTGAAGCCACTGGGAGTTGTAAAAGGCTAAGGATAATTCAGCCACGAACGGGCAATAGCAAGCTGCGGCAGAGAAACAAGGGGTTTGGGGATTAGGGATTAGGGGTTGGTAAAAAACAAAACCCCAATCCCCAAACCCTAATCCCCCGTTAGTCTGTGAGGATGTGTGGCAAATCTAATTCAAGAGGCAAATAAATGTTAAGAATCGGCAAGATCAACTTTCTCAATCTCTATCCCGTCTTTTATACTCTCGAGAGAGAATGTGACCCTTCTTTTTTTCAATTCTTCGAAGGCACTCCCTCTGAGGTTAACCGCCTTTTGAGGGACGGGATGATAGAAATCAGTCCGTCTTCCTCGATAGAATATCTGAGAAGACCGGAGAAATATACCCTGATAGATGGTCACTCTATCAGCTCGGCGGGGGCGGTGCAGAGCATCCTCCTGTTCAGCAGATACAATATTGAAGAACTTGACGGGAAGACAGTTTTAGCAACAGCGCAGTCTGAGACATCTACGGCATTGCTGAAGATAATTTTAAAAAAATTTTACGAACTTGAACCGGATATCCGGATATCCGGATCTGATATTGAAAAAGGCCTGACTAATTCTGCAGCATACATGCTTATAGGCGACGATGCAATGGCGGCAGAAAAGTCATCGCTTATTTCGGGCTTTCATCCATCAATTCATGTCTACGACCTCGGTGAGATATGGTACAGGGAAACAGGCCTGCCGTTTGTTTTTGCCCTCTGGATCGGTAGAAAAGAGTGCTGTAAACATGAGGATTTTCTTGGATTCATTGACCTGCTCGACAACGCCAGGGAGTTTGCTGTCGGAAATTTTGAAGAAATAGCCAGAAGTGCTCGCCGAAAGGATTTTATGAGTTCCCCCGACCTGGTAACATACTGGAAAAATATATCCTATGACCTCGGTAAAGCACACAAAAAGGGACTGGATCTTTTCAGAAAATATCTTACTGAAGAGGAACTGATATAACAGGCCTTTTTTGATACCCATGGTCTCTCACGGCTAATACCGGTGGTTGCAATTAGGCACTTTTCCGGGTAAAATTAGAGTCAAACAAAGATCAATATTTTACAAAGATACAAACACGAAGGAGGAATTATGGCACAACTGGGGATGGATCTGAACAGGTTTATACTTGAAGAGGAAAGAAAATACCCGTCGGCAACGGGATCGCTGTCACTCGCATTGACTGCTATTGAATCCGCCTCGAAGATCATAGAATCGAAAGTCAGAAAGGCAGGACTCTCAAACATTTTGGGTACAACAGATAATACCAATGTATCGGGTGACCAGGTGCAGAAACTCGATGTTATCGCAAACGATCTTATGATACGGTACATTTCCGACAGTGGTCAGTTTCATGCACTTGCCTCTGAAGAACTTGATGACCCTGTCTTTCCGGAAAACGGCAGGGATGGCAAATATGTCATTTCATTCGATCCGCTGGATGGCTCATCAAATATAAATGTCAATGTCAGCATAGGAACGATTTTTTCCATACACAAAAAAATTGACGGGACGGTCAATGATTTTCTGCAGGAAGGGCATAAACAGGTTGCCGCAGGATATATCATATACGGCTCATCCACGGTTCTTGTTTATACCACCGGAAACGGAGTAAACGGTTTCACGCTGGACCCTTCGGTGGGCATGTTCCTGCTGTCACACCCTGATATGAAAATCCCCGAAAAAGGAAAAATATACTCTATCAATGAGGCATATGCACACAAATGGGAGAAAAATCTGAAGGCGCACATAGACTCTTATAAAGAAAAGGGGTACTCCCTGAGATATATCGGTTCCATGGTCTCGGATGTCCACAGGACCCTGATCAAAGGGGGCATATTTGCCTATCCCGCTGATTCAAAGAATAAGAGCGGAAAGCTGAGACTGCTTTACGAGGCATCACCAATGGCGTTTGTTATTGAAAACGCCGGCGGCAGGTCAACAACCGGCGCAGAAGACACGCTGAACGTCAAACCGGATTCGATTCATCAGAGGGTGCCTGTTTTTCTCGGGAGCAGAGAAGACATCAATGAATTACTGAACGTTATAGGCTGATCGTTTTCAACTCAGATTTTGTGATATTCCTGGAGGGATTTGACGGTTATCTTTGAACCCTTGAGCTTTTCTATGGCCTTCGCAACTGCACGGGCGCCCGAAATGGTTGTTGTATACGAAACCCTGTACTGCAACGCGCTTTGCCTTATATAAAACGAATCTTTCTGGGCACGGGCACTTTCGATAGTGTTGATAATAAAGCTTATCTCCTTATTCTTGATAAGATCCACCACATTCGGCCTTCCTTCCTTCAGCTTATTAGTAACCTCGACTTCTATGCCCTTCTCCCGAAGATATGCCGCAGTCCCCCGTGTTGCAACTACACCAAGGCCTTGTTCAATAAATGTCTTTACTATCTCAGGGACATACGGCTTGTCCTCATCCCTTACACTGAGAAACAGTTTACCCTCAAGGGGGATCTGGTTTCTCGCCGATGCTTCGGCCTTTGCATATGAGATACCGAAATCGGTATCAATACCCATCACCTCACCGGTGGATTTCATCTCCGGCCCGAGGATTGTATCGACATTCGAAAACCTGTCAAACGGGAATACGGCCTCCTTGACGGCAATGTGATCGATATGCGGGTCTTCGTGTAATCCAATATCCTTTAGTTTGGCCCCGGCCATAACCCTGGCTGCAGCTTTAGCAAGCGCTACACCTGTCGCCTTACTTACAAAAGGAACAGTTCTCGATGCCCTGGGATTAACTTCAAGTATATATATATCATCACCTTTTACAGCATACTGGACATTCATAAGTCCCACCACAGCAAGCTCGCGAGCCATAACCTTCGTTTGTCTCTTTATCTCGTCAATTATTTCCGGTGAAAGTGAATACGGAGGAAGTGAACAGGCTGAATCCCCCGAATGAATCCCTGCAGCCTCAATATGCTCCATCACCCCCCCGATTATTACTTCATCTCCATCCGAGACGGCATCCACGTCTACTTCTGTCGCATCAACGATATACTTGTCAATAAGTACAGGATGCTCCGACGATGCCTTAACAGCCCTTTGCATATATCCTTTCAGCGAATCCTCGTCATAGACAATTTCCATGGCCCTGCCTCCAAGCACGTAGGACGGCCTGAGCATTACCGGATATCCTATCTTGCTTGCGATAGTGATGGCTTCCTCCGGACTCATCGCCGTATCACTCTCGGGCTGCCTGAGATTAAGTTTGTGCAGAAGCTCCTTAAACCGTTTTCTGTCCTCTGCCCTGTCGATCGCATCCGGAGAGGTACCGAGTATCTTCACACCCTCTCTTTCAAGAGGCACGGCGAGTTTCAGGGGAGTTTGCCCGCCGAACTGAACTATAACTCCCCCGGGTTTTTCGACCTCTATGATGTTCAGGACATCTTCAAGGGTAAGAGGTTCAAAGTACAGCCTGTCGGCCGTATCATAATCAGTACTCACGGTCTCCGGGTTGCAGTTCACCATAATTGTCTCATACCCTGCTTCTTTCAGTGCAAATACCGCATGAACGCAACAGTAATCAAATTCAATACCCTGACCAATCCTGTTTGGTCCTCCACCGAGTATCATGATCTTCTTTCTGCCGGAAGGGTTTGCCTCACACTCAACGGAGCTTGTCAGACTGCCGGCTTCCAGGCTTGCCAGCTTATAAAACGGCCTTTCATACGTCGAATACAGATAAGGCGTATAAGCCTCGAATTCGGCGGCACACGTATCAACCATCTTATATACGGCACGCAGGCCAAGCTCTTTGCGCATCTCCCTTATATCTGATTCCTTAAAACCGGTAAGACCGGCAATCCTTATATCGGAGAAACCCAATGACTTCGCCTTCCGTAATAGATGCAGGGCATCCTTTTTCGTCCACTTCTCTGCCTTCATCCTGAATCCTGCATCCCGGATCTCTGCTTCGAATTCAACAATCTCTCTGATATTATTCAGAAACCACGGATCAATCTTCGTCAGTTCGTAAATTTCCTGAAGATCAACCCCTTCCCTGAATGCCTGTGCGATATACCAGAGCCTCTCACTGTCAGGTATTTTCAGCCTCTCTCTTATCTCATCCGAATCGCCATTCTTTTCCTCAAATCCATAACTGTCTATCTCCAGGCTCCTGATAGCCTTCTGCAAAGACTCCTTGAATGTTCTGCCAACTGACATCACCTCGCCTACTGATTTCATTTGTGTAGTCAGGACCGGATCGGCCTCCGGAAATTTTTCAAATGCAAATCTCGGCACTTTTGTCACTACATAGTCAATAGTCGGTTCAAAGCTTGCAGGTGTCTCTCTTGTTATATCATTCGGAATTTCGTCAAGGGTCAGCCCCACCGCCAGTTTTGCAGCAATCTTTGCAATGGGGAAACCGGTTGCCTTCGAAGCAAGTGCCGATGAACGGGAGACTCTTGGATTCATCTCTATAATCACCATCTTCCCATCCTCCGGATTAAGGGCAAACTGGATGTTGCTTCCACCTGTATCAACACCTATTTCCCTGATTATACTGACTGCTGCATCCCTCATCCTCTGGTACTCTTTGTCGGTAAGAGTCTGCGCCGGCGCAACGGTTATGGAATCTCCCGTATGAACACCCATGGGATCAAAATTCTCAATAGAACAGATAATAACAACATTGTCCGCATTGTCTCTCATTACCTCGAGTTCGTATTCCTTCCATCCTATTACAGACTCTTCGACAAGGACCTGTGATACCGGACTGAGCTTGAGTGCATTTTCGAGAAGTATTTTGTACTCCTCCATATTGTAGGCAACCGCCCCGCCTGTACCACCAAGCGTAAACGCAGGTCTGAGGATTGCCGGGAATCCTACATATTCTATTATTTCAAGTCCTTTCTCCAGTTTATTGACAGCCGATGACCTCGGGATTTCAAGACCGATCTTCATCATTGCATTCTTGAAGAGATCCCTGTCCTCCGCCTTCTCAATCGCAGTAATATTTGCACCAATGAGTTCAACGCCGAAACGATCGAAGACACCTGCCTTAGCGAGGTCAACAGAGAGGTTGAGTGCGGTCTGCCCGCCCATTGTCGGAAGCAGTGCATCGGGCCTCTCCTTTTCAATGATCAACTCAAGAATCTCCGGCGTCAAAGGTTCAATATATGTCACATCCGCCATATCAGGGTCAGTCATGATAGTTGCAGGATTTGAGTTGACAAGTATGACCGTATATCCCTCTTCCCGAAGCGCCTTACATGCCTGCGCCCCGGAATAATCAAACTCACACGCCTGGCCTATAACTATGGGGCCTGAACCGATCAGTAGGATCTTTCTTATGTCGTCTCTCTTAGGCAATTCCAGTTCACCTTTAACGGGGGATTAGGGTTTGGTTTTTTACCAATTCCTAACCACTAACCCCCAACACCCTTCTTTATTTGCCACAGACTCTCACAGACTTTTTTAAAAGATTCTTTCTTTTTATTCTAAAACCATCATATAGCCCTCTATTTTTCTCTTTAAGTCCGTGTCCGTCTGTGGCCAAAAAGTTTTTTCTTTCTTTGCTACTGAGCCAATGAGCTTGTCAACTTGCAGGCTTGCCAGCTTGCTGCAGAGAATCTTCAATATATTTCTTCAGAGTCTCAACAACAGCCCTGGCATCATCTTCAGAAGATGTACTCAATACAGTATAACCGGCATCTTCAAACTTCAAATCTACATTATAAAATTCCTTGACCTCACCAAACCCGGGAATTACAGTGCCGTGCTGAAGTGCAATCTTTTCAACTATGGCTATCCCGTCGGGATTTTCGGGCTCAATCCTTATATGATCTATAGTAATATCCCTTAATGAATCCATGGACTTTTTAATCTTTCTGCTGCCAACCGCTCTTTTCAGATGCACTGAAACGGTCTTCGAGCCCCTGTCAAACACCGTTTCGATATATGTTTCCCCGAATACATATATCCTGGACAGGGGTAAGACAACAATAAACACAACTAAAACAATAACATAACTTACAAGGTGCAATTCAGAAAAGACCGCAAAAAGAATCAGCACTGTCACCGCGGCAGTCGCCGCCAGAAAACTTGAAGCCAGTTCCCTGTTAAAAATCCCGCTGTGTAGTACACTTCCCCGTTCCGCCCTGAATGACGCCGTTTTTAATGTTACAATATCACCGTTTTCTTTCAGAGTATATATACTGTTTTCATTCATCTACTTATATTCTTCTATCATATTCCTGAATCTGACAAATATGTGCCTTGAATCATTCGGCCCCGGCCCCGCTTCGGGATGGTGCTGAACCGACATTATAGGAAGTTCTACATGTTCCATCCCTTCTTCCGTACCATCATAAAGGTTTCTGTGCGTAAGCCGCACCCTGTCACCAATGCTCTCGATGGCAACACAATAATTATGGTTCTGCGAGGTAATTTCGACCTTTCCCGTAACAAGGTCCTTTACCGGATGGTTGCCACCATGGTGACCAAATTTCAGTTTGTAAGTAGAACCCCCAAGTGCAAGGCCGAGTATCTGATGGCCAAGACATATCCCGAAGACAGGCTTTTTACCTATAAGTTTCCCGGCATTGTCAATGCCGTACGTTACTGCTCCCGGGTCCCCCGGCCCGTTACTGAGCAGGATACCGTCGGGATTCATTTCAAGTACCGCTTCTGCCGGAGTTTGAGCCGGCACCACTGTTATATCAAATCCGGCGCCGGCAAGGTTGCGCAAAATATTAAATTTAACCCCGAAATCGTAGACAATAACAGATGGGGTTGCGGGTCGGGGACTGGGCACCGGCGCTTCCTTCTTACACGGGCCCCATTGCCAGACCTTTTCATACCACTTATACTCTTTATCTGTAGTCACAAACCTGACCAGGTCCACTCCCGCGATACCGGGATGTGCAACCACCTTTTCATAAAGGCTCGAAGGGTTCAGGTCTTCCGTTGAAATTATCCCCATCTGCACTCCACGATCCCTGATGTGTCGTGTCAGCGCCCTGGTATCCACAGCCTGTATCCCAACTATGCCGGATTCCCTGAGATATTCACCAAGTGACTTTTTAGAGCGCCAGTTGCCGGAATAATCGAGATACTCCCTCACAATAAATCCTTCAGTCTTCGGCCCTCCCTCAGATTCGATGTCCTCTTCATTAACACCATAGTTGCCCATCTGTGTGTATGTCATCGTTACTATTTGCCCCTTATATGACGGATCCGAAAGTATCTCCTGATAACCGGCCATGGATGTATTGAAAACCACTTCACCGATCGTCTCTCCCCCGGCGCCAAAAGACTCCCCTTCAAAAACCATCCCGTCCGCAAGGACCAGCAATGCCTTATTCATGGTCTTTCCGCCCTGAAATCATATATCCTTCCCTTGCATATTGTTACAACAGGCCTGCCTTTCAAATACATACCCTTAAAGGGCGTGTTTTTACCTTTTGAGACAAATTTCTCCGGTTCTACCTCGAACTCGCTGTCCATATCCACTATTACAAGAGCCGCATCAGAACCTTCCCGGAGAACTCCCCTGTCCAGACCAAGGATATCGGAAGGATTAAGGGACATCTTCCGGATTAAGTGAGAGAGGTCAAGAACGCCTTCCTCAACAAGTTTCAGTCCAAGAGGGAGGGCTGTTTCCAGGCCGGAAATACCGGAAGCCGCACTGTCAAATTCACACAGCTTTTCGTCTCTGTGGTGCGGAGCATGATCTGTTGCAATAACATCAATGGTATCATCAGATAACCCCTCCTTGATTGCAGCTATATCCTTCTCAGTCCTGAGCGGTGGATTCACCTTCGCATCGGTATTGTAATCCTTAACAGCATCTTCGGTAATCGTGAAATAATGGGGGCATGTCTCGGCGGTTACATTGATCCCCGCCCTCTTGGCCTCCCTGATGGCATTTACCCCTTCTTCAGTAGAGACGTGGGCAATATGGAGCCTGCCTCCCGTCAGCAATGCCAGGTCTATATCCCTCTTGATCATGATTACTTCAGCCTCTCTCGGGATTCCTTTCAGACCGAGAAGAGTTGACAGATATCCTTCATTCATTACACCGCAAGCCGTAAGGTCAATATCCTCGGCATGAGAAATTACAGGGGCGCCAAAAGTCCTCGAATATTCAAGCGCCCTCCTCATAATCAGGCTGTTCTTTACAGGCATACCATCATCGGAAAAAGCTACACAGCCGGCTTCCCGCATCATTCCCATCTCGGCAAGCTCCCGGCCCTCCTGTCCCTTCGTAACAGCGCCTATCGGATAAACATAGCATGCACCCTCTGCATAGGCCTTGCGAAGTATGAATTCTGTAACAGTTTCATTATCGTTCACGGGTTTTGTGTCGGGCATGCAACAGACAGACGTAAAACCGCCCCTCACAGCAGCCATGGTCCCTGACTTTATTGTCTCCTTGTATTCATAACCGGGCTCCCTCAAATGAACATGCATGTCAACAAGACCGGGCATGACATAAAGTCCGGAGGCATCGATTATTTCCGGAGATTCGGGAAACTGTTGAACAAACGAATCGCCTTCACTTTCCGGATTACCCTGTCCCGGCTTTGATTCCCTGTATCTAATCTCTTTTATCTTCCAGTTTTCAATGACGATATCTCCCAGGCCATACATTTCATTGCGTGGGTCGATAATATGTCCGTTTACTATCAAAATAATCATTTCAACACCCTACACATGTTTTGTAACCCTTGTCCTGTTGAGCAAATAGAGAACCGCCATTCTGACAGCAACACCATTGGTCACCTGTTCGAGAATCACGGAACTCGTGGAATCGGCTACTTCCGACATAATCTCAACGCCGCGGTTCATCGGGCCCGGATGCATCACTACCGCTCCCTGACTTGCACGGGCAAGCCTTTCTTCAGTCAATCCCCAGAACCTTGAATATTCATCACTTGAAGGCAGAAATCCTCCCTCCTGCCTTTCATTCTGGATCCTCAGCATCATTATAACATCCACATCCTTAAGGCCTTTGTCTGCATCGAAATAGACCTCGACTCCAAAAGAATCAATACCGTGCGGCACAAAAGTAGGCGGAGCAACTATCCTTAATTCGGCCCCGAGCTCCCGCAGGCAGTAAATATTCGATTTCGCAACCCGGCTGTGTAGAATATCACCGACTATTGCTATCTTCAAACCTTCGAAATAGCCTTTTTTTTCTTTGATCGTAAATGCATCAAGCAGTGCCTGTGTGGGGTGCTCATTGATTCCGTCCCCGGCATTAACCACGGATGCATGTGAATGCCTTGCTATGAAATGAGGCACGCCACTCGATGAGTGTCTGATAACGATGTAATCGACACCGTAAGACTCGATCGTTCTGATCGTATCAAGAAGGCTTTCGCCTTTAACAAAACTGCTTGTCGGGACAGAAAAATTGATGACATCCGTGCTCAGTCTCTTTGCCGCAAGCTCAAAGGATGTCCGTGTTCTCGTAGAAGGTTCAAAAAAAAGGTTGAAAACCGTTTTCCCCCTCAGGGCTGGAACCTTTTTTATATCTCTTTTCAGGACATCCTTAAATCCGGCCGCCGTATCCAGTACAAGATATATCTGTTTCCTGCTGAGACCCTTTATACCAAGGAGATCCTTGATCCCGAGAGAGCTCATTCAAGTCCTCTCTTTAACCTGACGACATCCTTTTTTCCCTCCTCCGATAATTCCACATCAACCGTTTCCTGCATCGATGTAGGAATATTCTTGCCCACATAATCAGCCCTTATGGGCAATTCCCTGTGCCCCCTGTCTATAAGAACTGCAAGCTGTATTGCCAGGGGCCTGCCGATATCCATCAGTGCGTCCATTGCCGCCCTTATGGACCTGCCTGTAAACAGAACATCGTCAATAAGAATAACAACTTTATGATTTATATCAAACGGGACATCCGTCTTCCTGATTGCAGGCTGTTCATCTCTCATACCGATATCATCCCTGTACATTGCGATATCCAGAGCCCCAACCGAAACCTCCTGTCCTTCAATCTCTTTTATCACCCCGGCAAGTCTTTTTGCAATATACACTCCTCCCCGCTGGATACCGATGAGGCGCACATCCTCAATGCCCCTGTTTTTCTCGATTATCTCATGCGCCATTCTGGTTATCGCACGATCAATATCCTTTTTATCAAGCAGTACCTTATTCATTATCGTGAATCTCCTTCTGACAAAAACGGACAACAAAAAAGACCTTCCCCCGGACGGGAAAGGTCTTGCAAATATGCGCTTCTTTCAAAATGGATTTTCTCCTTTACCTTATCAGCCTCGCAGGACCGACTTAAAAGCTATACTATTTAAACATAATCAGGTAAAATTGTCAAAAAAAGAATTTTGGGCCGCAGATTAATACGGATATCCGCTGATCTTCGAAGAAAAAATATTCCGGGATATCTTTAAAGAAAAAGGTTGGTAAAATTATCCATCCACTGCAAATGCCAGGATAGCAGATCTCAAGCCCGTCACCACATCGGCCATTCTATCATAATCAAGCGTATCGGGTGTATCTCCGGCGTCATGGTAATACGGGTTGCGGTAAAAAGCCGTATCGGTAACCATAACCGCATTGTAGCCCATCTTATAGAATGCCCAGTTATCCGAAAAATCAATTCCAGGGACGAGGGGCAAGGTCGATATTGATTCAACAGGCAGGTCCGAGCCTTTCTCAAAACCCTCTTTTACCTTCAACAGGAAGCCTTTTGAACTCAGGTTGCCGGCCAGAAGAATGAAATTCCCCTGTTCAGGATAAAACCATTTAAAAAAAGTTGCCGGAAAGAACTGGCTCTTCGGAAGGTCACTAAAATACCCTATCATTTCAATGCATATCATACCTTCAATATCCTCGCCATTATCCCTGAGACTTTTTGCGAATCTGTAGCTTCCCATATTTTCAGTTCTATAAAAAGGCGGCTCCTCAAGTGTAAAGGCTGCAAAGCGAACAGTCTTGTCAAACGTCATTTCCTTGACAAGTCTTGCAAGCTCAAGAAGTCCCGCTATGCCGCTGGCATTATCATCCGCGCCGGGTGTACCGGTTGCCGTATCATAATGGGCGCCCACTACCAGAATCTTTTCCGGATAGCGTACCCCTTTTTTCTCAACATATATGTTCTCATATATTCTGTCTTTGACAGTATAAGGC
Source organism: bacterium BMS3Bbin05 (assembly GCA_002897855.1). Classification (GTDB taxonomy): domain Bacteria; phylum Nitrospirota; class Thermodesulfovibrionia; order Thermodesulfovibrionales; family BMS3Bbin05; genus BMS3Bbin05. Next base: position 62,403 of record BDTO01000080.1, on the reverse strand, counting down.
CGGGAAAAGACATCGTAGCCATATCCACCGAATTCCGAAATAATATATGCGGCTGATTTCCTGAGGGCTTCGGTGCGGAGGTAACTTCTCGGACCTATCTCGCCTGAAAGATAATATACAATTTTTTTCAGATTTTCACGTATTGACATCGACCTGCAACTTAATAATATTGCATTCCGCAGGGCCTGATACCGGAATTTTTATCTTATTTTATCTCGAGCATTCTGTCCAGTGACTTCTTTGCCGGGATGCGGATATCTTCAGGCACCTTTATGATATTAACCATTTTGGTGAGGGCGGTTAGGATGCTTTCAAGCCTTGTTTTTTTCATGTTTGGGCAGATCATGTCTTTTCTGAGAGGATGAAAAATCTTTTCCGGATTTTCTTTCCTCAATCTGTACATAAGACCCACTTCGGTACCGACTATAAACTCGCCCGCATCCGAAGACCGGGCAAATCGCAGCATCCCCGAGGTACTCGTCACATAATCAGCTGCCTTAAGCACCTCCATCCTGCACTCGGGGTGAGCCATAAGGACGGCATCAGGGTGCTCCATTCCGGCCTTTTCAACATCTGCTGCAGTTATTCTGTCATGTACATGGCAGAATCCGTCCCATGCAATTATCTTTTTACCGGTGTTCTTTGCAGCCCACATCGAAAGATTCTTGTCCGGGATGCAGATAACCTCTTCCTGCTGAAGGGACTCGACGACCTTTATGACATTCGAAGAAGTGCAACATATATCACTCTCAGCCTTTACCTCCGCAGTAGTGTTTACATAGGCGACAACCGGCGCACCTGGATACTGTGCCCTGATATCTCTCAGAGTAAAATCATGGGGGTATGCAAAAGCGGGCTGTTCTTTATAGCCGGGGAAGGACTTCCATACCTTTCTTTCCGAGCTGACCCGGATCATGTCTGCCATGGGACAGTTTGCGCCGATTTCGGGCAGGAGAACCGTCTTGCCGGGAGAAAGAATAGATGCGCTCTCAGCCATGAAATTTACACCGCAGAAAACAATGACATCGCAGTCGATATCAGCAGCCCGTCTTGACAGTTCCAGAGAATCGCCTACAAAATCAGCAACATCCTGAACCTCATCCCGCTGATAATTGTGGGAGAGTATAATAGCATTCCTCTTTGCCTTCAGATCAAATATCCGATCTTTCAGTGCATCAGTATCTTTCATTAAAAATTTGTACCACCGGAAAGATGAGGGGTATCGGTAAAGAGCAGCGTACCGTCTTCAAGTACCAGCCTGTAAATCGGTTTTGGATGCAGGTCCCTCCGAAGAGGGATATACTCAAACTTATCCTCGCCACCATAAATCGACAGGACCTTCACAACATATCTCCTCGTCTCCGATCCTTCGGGGAAATAGGAATCGCTCCTTACCCTTGTCGGTCCGGAATTATAAGCTGCAAGGGCGTATCGCAGATTGCCCTTAAACAGGTCAAGAAGCATTCTGAAATACTTGATCCCCCCGTCGATATTCTCGTCGGGGTCGAAAGGGTTATTCACCTCCAGGGCCTTTGCGGTACGGGGCATGAGTTGCATCAGCCCCATAGCGCCTTTTGAAGATATCGCCATTGGAAACCAGTTGGATTCAACCGTAATCATGGCTCTTATAAGATCAGGGTCAACCGAGTACTCTTTTGCCCTTTTTTTAACAATAGGATAATACTTTCTTATATTCTTATATAATTTCCTGTATTTACCGTTAAACGCATCCGCAGGGGATTTTCTGCTCTTGAGTATGAGGGAAGCATTTTTTCCCAACGGAGTGTCTGTATAAACAACAGTTCCATCTTCAGTTTTATACTTATAGATATCAGCGTTTGCAGGAATGTACATGAAAAAAATAAATATAAAAAATAATAATACCCTACACATATGGAAAATATAGCATTATATCGCTGCAAAGTCAATATTTACGTTATATTACACTACATATGTTATAAGCCGGCTATAAGTTGCCATATAAGAATAATGTAAGAAAATTATCAATAAACGTCGGGAATTTTTTACGATGGATCACTTCTTTGTTATAAAAAAATTTATCCTGCCTGCGGCCTCTACTGTATCAACCAGACCATGGCCGGGTCTTTTAACAAGGCGGTAATATCTGACCGTGAACCCGGATCAGATGAGATTACCCCGCGGACCTGACCTGACTTAACACAATCCAGCGCCTTTTTAACCCTTAGATCAGGCAAAGGACATTGAAAACCTTGTACATCAATTACTGATCGGCTTTTAGGTCATTCATTAACGGGCTGTTGCCCAAACCATAAATTGTCACCCTGAACTTGTTTATTGTCACCCTGAACTTGTTTCAGGGTCTCGTACCTCATTGTTTTTATTAGATTCTGAATCAAGTTCAGAATGACAGTAAGGGCATTTTCATATTTGGGCAACAGCCCCTTAACAACTCCCTCAATAAAACAACGCACAGGGCAACAAGCATTTAAAATACGGCTGAAATAAAGTGAGACCTCAAATAATATAAATAGAGTCTGTCCATAAAGTCAGTCTCTCTATCTGTCATTCCGGCAGTCCTTAAGCCGGAATCCAGTCTTTTCAATAAGTTCTGGATGCCCGATTAAAGATTTCGAGCATGACAAAAATAAAAAATGGCAATTTATGGACAGACTCTAAATAGACTCTGTGTATAAAGTCAGCATCTCTATCTGTCATTCCGGCAGTCCTTAAGCCGGAATCTATTCTTTTCAATAAGTTCCGGATGCCCCGAACGCTTGCGGGACATGACGCAAATAAAAAACGGCAGTTTATACACAGACACTAAATAGAGAAAGACTCGTATTATTCTTCATCCTATTATCCCTTAATGATCTCTATCTTGCCGTAGTCCCCTTCAAGCTCTTCTTTTAACGCCCTGAAATTCCCCTTATTCTTTGTCCTGATGACTACATTCCTGTAACCTGCCCCGGCACCCTCGTAAGATGTCAGTATACTCTGAAGGCTGAATCCGTGCTTCCTTATAATGTCGGCAAGAACCTTTATAGACCCGGGTTTATCCTCTATTATCGAAGAAATCCTGTGGCCGCCATGCCTGATCCCGGTAATGTCGACCAGCACACGGAAGATATCGCGGTCGGATATAATGCCTGCAAGCCTCTTTCGGTCAACTACCGGCAGGCATCCTATACAATTGTCGTACATTATCATTGCGGCTTCTTCAATTGGAATGTCCGGGGAAACGGTTATTACATCGGACTTCATTACTTCCCTGACCCTGGTCTTGGAAAGCAGATAGTGGAGCTCATAGACATCAAGGCTGGTGGCTTTTGAAGGAACATATTCCTTTATATCCCTGTCGGAAAGGATACCCCTGATCTTTTCGCCCTTTACTACCGGAATATGTTTGATGCCTTTTTCTTTTAGCAGCCTGGCAGCATCGGAAATGCTGTCATCCGGTGAAACAGTAAAAACCCTTTTTGTCATCCAGTCAGAGACAAACATAAACTCACCCCCTGCATCAAGTTACATGTTTCAAGTTGCACGCCATAGAAACACTTTAGTCAAGCACCCTTTTTCAAAGGGGGAAAAATTATATTGCCCTGCTACTTACCCACACAAAAGCCGGATGAACCGGAATAATTATTGGATAGCCTGCTTTCATCGCCGTTTCAAGATGCCGGTCATTCAGCAAGCATCCTCGCAATTCAAAACTAAACTGCAGCCTGCATTCTGAAACCTGCAACAGGTCTAAACTCCCAGATAAGCCGTTTTTACATGTTCATTCCCCAGTAGAGATTCACCTGTTCCTTCAATGACTACCCTTCCGTTTTCAAGCACATAGGCTCTGTCGGCTGTCGCCAGTGTCTGTTTCACATTTTGTTCAACGATCAGGACGGTAGTCCCCTCCTCCCTGATTTTATTTATAACATTAAAGATATCTTTGACAAGTATGGGTGCAAGACCAAGCGATGGTTCATCGAACATGATAAGCCTCGGCCTCGACATGAGACCTCTTCCGACAGCAACCATCTGTTGCTCACCTCCGCTTAATGTCCCTGTAGCCTGCTTTCTCCTCTCTTTCAGTCTCGGGAAAAGGTCAAAGACCATCTCTTTCGTCTCCGGCCTCTTATCCTTCGCATCCCCCTTAAGGGATCCCATATCGAGATTTTCCTCAACCGTCATATCTGAAAAGAGCCTCCTTCCCTCAGGCACATGAGCAATGCCCAACTCGATCAGATTGTAGGGTTTTACATTATGAATCGCCTTCCCCTCAAACAGTATTCCGCCTTTTTTGGGTCTTAGCAAGCCGGAGATAGTCTTAAGTATCGTGGACTTCCCGGCCCCGTTAGCTCCGATAAGAGCAACCACCTCAGCCTGCCTGACCACGAACGAAACATCCCAGATCACCTGCACATCGCCATATGAAACATCTATATTGGATATCTCAAGCATTATGCACCTCACCCAGATATGCCTCGATAACCCCGGGATTATTCCCGATCTCCGCAGGAGTCCCCTCGGCTATCTTCTCTCCATAGTTGATAACGACAATCCTGTCAGAGATTGACATGATTACCTTCATGTGGTGCTCAATTATCAGTATGGTTATACCTTTCTCCCTGATTGCCTTTATTATCTCTATAGAATCATTCAGCTCGGAAGGATTCAGTCCTGCAAAAGATTCGTCAAGAAGCAGCAACTCCGGTTGTGTGGCAAGTGCCCTGGTTATTTCAAGCCTCTTTCGCTTCCCAAGCGGGAGACCCCTGGATACTATATTGCGGTCCTCGTATAACCGTGTAAACCTGAGCGCTTCCTCCGCTATCTCTTCAGCCCTGCGCTTGGTAGCTGCCCTCACAAATGCCGAAGCAACTACATTATCCATTACGCTCAGCCTCTGGAGCGGCTTGACAACCTGGAAGGTCCTCGCAATCCCCATTTTGCAGAGCCTGTGCGGTTTTAGTCCGGACACCTTCTTCCCTCTGAAAAACACCTCACCTCTGGTTGGTCTGTAAAAACCATTCACCACATTAAAAAGTGTTGTTTTACCGGCCCCGTTCGGCCCGATAAGCCCCACTATTTCTCCGCGTCCTACCTCAAAACTCACATCATTAATTGCGGTCAACCCGCCGAAATTCTTGATTATATTTTTAACCTTAAGAAAACTCAATTACCAGCCTCACTGTGTCTTTCGCGAAAAAAGCCCGATAATCTTTTTCCAGTCACCGACAATGCCATTTGGCATGAACAGAATCGCAATTACAACAAGAATTCCGAAACCCATTACATGCGCCTTCGAGATCATATCGGATATACTGATTAGCAGATCGGAGCCACTGGCCCGCGCAATCTTTGAGACCAGGCCGAATCCGCCCGTTCTGAACATTTCCTGAACCGCAACCATCACAAAAGCACCAACTGCGGGACCATATTGAGTTCCCACTCCTCCCACAATACCGACCAGGATTGCCATAATGGATATATCGTGCAGGGAAAAGACCACGTGCGGATCAATGAAACCCATGTAATTCATATAGAGTGCACCTGCAACACCCGTAAGTGCCGCTGCAATTACGAGGGATATCATCTTGTAATGGTGCGTATTTATACCAAGGCTTTCTGCTGCATCCTGGTCTTCACGAATCGAGAGGAAATAGTAACCCAGTTTGGAATGCATAACCAGCCTGATAACAACAATGGCAATAACTGCCAGTCCAAGTGCTATATAGTAATACGGAAGTTTTGAAACAAATGACTGTAAGGTCAGGATGCCAACCATCCCCCCCGTAAAATCCTCCCAAATAGTCGCCACATGGCGCATAACCTCATTAAGTGCAAGTGTCGCAAGAGCAAAATATGCACCTCTTAGCCTGAAACATATCCAGCCAAACGGCAGGGCTATAAGAGATGCTGAAATACCGCCAAGTATAAGGCCCCACCAGGCCGACAAACCCAACTTCGTAACCAGAAGACCGGCCGTGTATGCACCGGTTCCGAAAAAAGCGGCATCACCAAACGAAACCTGCCCCGTATAGCCGGCTATCAGGTTCCATGCAGAACCTATCACCACCCACATGAGCACGAGTATCATCAGGTGCTGATAGTACTCATTCACCACAAGCGGGAATAATACAAGTATCACAAGGACTATTACGGGGGTAACTTTTTTAATGTTCTTTCTCATTTCAAATGGGTAAACTATCACCCTGAGGGTAAAAAACTGTCTCCCTGTGGGTAAAAACTGTCTCCCTGTGGGTAAAAACTGTCTCCCTGTGAGTAAAAACTGTCACCCTGAGCTTAAAAACTGTCACCCTGAGCTTAAAAACTGTCACCCTGAGCTTAAAAACTGTCACCCTGAGCTTAAAAACTGTCACCCTGAGCTTAAAAACTGTCACCCTGAGCTTGTCGAAGGGTGGCTTTTAGATAATTCTGCCAACTCTTCATAATCTCCAGCGATTATAGCCTCTTTTTTTCTTCTTGACCAGCCTTTTATCTGTTTCTCCCTGGAGATTGCTTCTATAATATCTGTAAATTCTTCAACATGCATTAATTTCAAAGGTCTTTTATCATGGGTGTAACATCCTTCAATGAGACCTTCCTGATGCTCATAGAAACGACCCTCTATATCGTTGGTTACACCAGTATAATAACTGCCATGGTTCGACAAGCTCACCATGACAGGCTCACCATGACAGGCTCACCATGACAGGCTCACCATGACAGGCTCACCATGACAAGCTCACCATGACAGGCTTACCATGACAGGCTTACATTCACCCACTTAGGATGAGAAAGAATCTTTTTTAATGTTCACTAAAAGATATTCCTCGCTCAGATTAATTGATCTTCCCTGTGGCAAGACCACAGGGAATCTAATGTAAGGAAAAAAATTTTATCATATTCGCTTTTTCTACCCCGTGATGAAACCACGGGGTATACGCTCGCTATCCATTTAAATTGGGGTAATAAAAAGGAATATATTTTATTATTCCCCTTCTGTGCATGCCTGACAGTTTTAATTTTAATCATATTTTTATAAGCCTTTTAAATCCGCCCGGCAGGAATAAAAGTACGATAATGAAGATTATCAGCCCGATTATATCCTCAAATTCCATTGCAACATACGTTGCGCCAAATGCCTCTGCAAGACCAAGGGTTATACCGCCGAATATCGCACCAACCGTGGACCCAAGACCACCCAGAATACAAATAATAAATGCCCTGCGGGTAAAATCGCCGCCTATATCCGGGAAGAGGTAATAAACCGGGACGAGAAGGGTACCGGCGGCGGCCACAAGAGCGGCGCCTATACCAAATGTTATATATGTTATCTTTTCTGAATTAACTCCCATCAGAATTGCTGCTTCTTTATCCTGAGCAGTAGCCCTGATAGATCTGCCGATATCTGTCCTGTTAAGGAACCAGAAAAGCCCCAGAGTGAGTAAAATTATAAATGCGAGATCAATTAAAAGGGGGACACTGAAAGATATATTACCCAGGAAAAATGTGGCATTCGAATAAGAGGTCTTTACTGACTTATAATCCGAAGTAAATATGAATCGCATAACCTCCGTCAGCACCATACCGATTCCTACCGTCATCAGAACCTGGTTTTCGGGAAGAATCGTTTCAGTTCTCAGAAGCGGATTAAGGAGATACTTCTGTACTATAATGCCGATAAGGAAGAGTATCGGCATTGACAGCAGGAGCGAAACATAGGGATCTATCCCGAGATACGTAAAGCATACAAACGTAACATACATTGCCACCATCATGAGCTGACCGTGTGCAAGGTTTATAATACCCATAACACCCATGATCAGTGTCATACCTATACCAACAAGTGCATAAAGACCGCCCTTGAGAAAACCCGATACAAGCGTCTGCAAAAAAAGATCCATAAGTAAACCTACCGGTCCTGTAACTTTTTATGGAGCCCCATCACGACTATACGTCGGGATGGTACCAACCCCGACCTTGTCGGGATAAAAAGGGCGCCCTGTTTACCGGGCGCCCTTTGAAGGATTTACTGGCGTTCCTTGATCCAGTTGACAGGATAGACGTATTTGTCCTTGGCAAGGTTCTCCGGCCAGATCATCTTAAGCTTGCCGTTTATCCACTGCACCACATAAGTCTCGAGTTTGTTCTGGTGTATCTTCTTGCCGTATGATGTAAACTTTACAGGCCCGAATACGGTCATCATATCTGTTTCGGAAAGGGCCTTCTTTATGTCTGCGGGCTTATATGATTTTGCCCTTTTCAGGACGTCGGCAATGACGTACATCGCGGAATAGGCCTCTGCACCATGGTATTCGGTAGGCTTGTTATATCTCTTTACGAATTTATCGTAATATGCCCTGGCTCCGGGAATCGATAGTGACTCATGCCAGAGAGTCGCAGATACAACCTTCTCAGATGCCTTGCCTGCATTTTCGGCAAATTCAGGTAGCGTAAAACCTGCAGCAGCACCTGCAAAGAGCTTCGGATTCATCTTCAACTCCATTGACTGGCGCATGAGCAATGATGCATCCATAAGATAGGAAATCATATATACTACGTCAGGGTTTGCCTCCTTTACCTTGGCAAGAAGGGGTTTAAAATCAACAGCCCCGGCGTCGTAGCTCTCTTTCATCAACACCTTGATACCAAGTTTCTTGCAGCTCTTCTCGAAGGCCTTGGCCCCCTTTGTACCGAAAAGGCTGTTCTCATTCAGTATGACCGCTGTCTTCGGCTTGACTACCTTTGCAAGGAACCCCTCAAGCCCGCTGGCATATTCACTTACCGGCGGGTTGAGCCTGAAAATAGAAAAGCGGTCCATCAGTTTCCTGGACTCTTCAGCGCTCTTTTTTTCCAGTGCAGCTATCTCTTCCTTCAGCACGGCTATTTTTGCCTTGTCTTTTTCCTTTTTCAGATTCTTCTTCAGATTGTCTACCCTCTGTCCGCTCGGTGTAAATGACGAGGGTTCCGTAATCTTGTCGGCAGAACCGGTGTTGACAAGAAAAGGAAATCCTTTATTAATGGCGACGCCGGCCGCAGCATAGGTTACCGATGAACTGTATCCTCCCCCTATCATAACAACCTTATCCTGAGTAATAAGCTTCTCAACGGCAGAACGACCAACATCAGGCTTGCCCTGAGTATCCTCGATCAGGAGTTGAATCTTTCTCCCGTTCACCCCCTGTCCGGAGTTGATCTCCTCGACAGCCATTTGGAATGACTTCTTCTCAATCTCACCAAATTTTGCATGTTTTCCTGTAAGAGGAAGGATGACCCCGACCTTTATCGGCTCTTTCGAGGCCTGTTCCTTTGCCTTTTGGCACCCTCCCAAAAACATAAGAAATGATAAAGCAGCAAAAATGACAAATAGCCTCTTCATGATGCATGTCCTCCTTTTTGAAAGGTTTACAGAAAATACCTGCCTCTTTTTTTGAAATACAGCGGGTTCATTGAATGGCTAACCTATTAATTGTTCTAATAAATTTATTTCATGAACTAATAAGCTATTGTACTCTGCCTGTCTTTATTTTTCAACAAATTTTGAACAAGATCAATCGGCTATTGAAACATCTGCAGGCCGAGCGGCAGAGTCTTTTTCTGCAACATAGCCGAAGGCCTTGATAAACTCACGATTCAGTTTTGCAATGAAAGAAAGCTTGATCCCTTTAGGGCAGACAGCATGACATTCGTAATGGTTGGAGCAATTACCAAAACCCTCTTTCGACATTGCGCTGATCATCGATCTTACGCGTCTCTTTGCCTCTACCCGGCCCTGGGGCAGCATGGCCAGATGTGAAACCCTGGCAGCCAAAAAAAGCATTGCCGATCCATTGGGACAGGCCGCCACGCACGCCCCGCACCCGATACATTCAGCCGCGTCCATAGCAGTGTCGGCGTCATGCTTCGCGACAAGTATCGTATTGGCATCAGGTACCCCTCCGGTATGAACGGATATATATCCGCCCGCCTGGATGATCCGGTCAAGAGCGCTCCGGTCCACTATTAAATCGCTGATTACGGGAAATGCCTTCGATTTCAGAGGCTCTATATATATGGTATCTCCATCACTGAAGTTCCTCATGTGCAGCTGACAGACGGTCGTTTTTCCCTCGGGACCATGAGGCACTCCGTTTATCACCTGCGAACAGGTACCACAAATACCTTCGCGGCAATCATGGTCGAAAGCGATTGGTTCTTCCCCATTCTTGATCAGTTTATCATTGACAACGTCCAGCATCTCCAGAAATGACATCCCGGTGCTTATATCCCCGGCTTCATAACGTTCGAGTCTTCCCGTATCTTCGGGACCTTTCTGGCGCCATACAAACAGGGTCAGATTCATTACTTGTAACTCCTCACCGAAAGCTGGATATTCTCAAAATCCAGCGGCTCCTTATGGAGTTCGGGCATCTTGTCTGCGCCCATGTACTGCCAGGCACCGACGTAGCAGAAGTTTTCATCGTCACGTCTGGCTTCTCCGTCCGGCATCTGGTATTCCACCCGGAAATGGCTTCCGCACGATTCATTCCGGTGAAGCGCGTCAAGAGTGATGAGTTCTCCGAATTCGAGGAAATCGGCAACCCGGCCGGCCTTTTCGAGCTCCTGGTTGAGTTCCGATCCACTGCCCGGTATCTTCACATTTTCCCAGAATTCAGCACGTATGCGCGGTATCAGTTCCAGGGCCTTCTTCAGACTCTCCTCACTCCGGGGCAAACCTGCATAATCCCACATTACACCGCCGAGTTCCCGGTAAAAGTCATTCACGGATTTTCTCCCGTTAATCGAAAACAGTCTCTTTATTTCCACTGCCCTTTCATCCCTTGACCTCCTGAATTCCGGGTGCTCGGACGTTACCGTACCGGGCGTCCTCTGCGCCAGATAATCAGCAATTGTATAAGGAATTATAAAGTATCCGTCTCCAAGTCCCTGCATCAGGGCACTCGCACCGAGACGGTTCGCCCCGTGGTCAGAGAAGTTTGCCTCGCCGAGCACAAACAATCCCCTGATGTTGCTTTCGAGATTGTAGTCGACCCACAGGCCCCCCATAGCATAATGGGGGGCCGGATATATCCGCATAGGCTGCCTGTATGCATTCTCACCCGTAATCCTCTCATACATATCGAACAGGTTTCCATACCTTTGCCTTATCACCGACTCGCCAATGCGTGCAATCGCACCGGCAAAATCAAGGTATACGCCCCGTCCGCCCGGACCAACACCCCGCCCCTCATCACACACCTCCTTCGCGGCACGTGATGATATATCACGGGGGGCAAGATTGCCGAAGCCCGGATACTTCCTTTCAAGATAGTAGTCCCGCTCCTCTTCCGGGATCTCACGAGGCGACCGGTTGTCCCCCGTCTTCTTCGGGACCCAGACCCTCCCGTCATTCCTCAGGGATTCGGACATTAGTGTAAGTTTGGACTGATGGTCACCACTTACCGGAATACAGGTAGGGTGAATCTGGGTAAAACACGGGTTTGCAAGGAATGCCCCCTTCTTATAAGCACGATACGCGGCTGTTACATTAGACCCCATCCCATTCGTAGACAGACAGAATACATTTATATATCCGCCGCTACAGAGACAAACGGCATCTGCAGCATAGGACCGGATCTCGCCTGTTATCATGTCGCGCACCGTAATACCCCTGGCTTCACCTTCTATTACAACCAGATCGAGCATCTCTGTGCGCGTATGAAGTCTGACACTACCCGCATTTATCTGCCTTGACAGCGCTGAATATGCGCCGAGAAGCAGCTGCTGACCCGTCTGTCCCTTTGCATAAAAGGTACGCGAAACCTGGGCACCTCCAAACGAACGGTTATCAAGATATCCTGCATAATCCCGCGCAAAAGGAACACCCTGTGCCACACACTGATCAATTATATTATTGCTCACCTGTGCAAGACGGTATACATTAGCTTCCCTTGACCTGAAATCCCCTCCCTTTATGGTGTCGTAAAAAAGCCGGTATATGCCGTCACCGTCGTTGGGATAGTTCTTGGCGGCATTTATACCACCCTGTGCGGCAATGCTGTGCGCCCTCCGTGGGCTGTCCTGATAGCAGAACGCCTCGACATTATAGCCGAGTTCACCTAAAGAAGCCGCAGCGGATGCCCCTGCAAGCCCGGTCCCCACAACAATGATCTTATATCTCCGTTTGTTGGAGGGATTTATCAATCGCATTTCGCTGCGCCTTTTGTCCCATTTTTCAGAAAGCGGCCCGGACGGGCATTTCCCATCCAGTATCATAAATAACTCCTAACCATGCAATATACCTATAAAGATCATTACAGGAATTGCTATATAACCAAAAAACAGGACATATGCCACGATTGATCCCCCTTTTGTTATAACAGGGAGTGTCCTTTCATTATTCAGTCCGAGTGTCTGGAAAGAACTCTGTATGCCATGCGAGAGATGAAGAACAAGGGCAACTATTGCAAGAATATATATCAATGTAACAGAGAAATGCTGAAAGTTCATCACTAACATATTAAAGACATCGGGCCGGCCCATGGCGTCACTGTTCACACCGGCGGAAACCTCCGGCCTGATAATCTGAAAAGTAAAGTGCAGGAGGTGATAGAAAAGAAACAGGCATATTAAAAGACCTGTCCAGATCATGTTTCTTGAGGCAAATGTCGACTGCCGGTAAGCCCTGACCGCATAAGAGCCGGGCCTGGCGGAACAGTTATCAAGAGTCAGCAGGATACCGAACAATACATGGATCAAAAAGACCGTGAGCATAACCAATCGAAATACCCACAGGAGGAAAGGTACTGCGTGCAGATGATCGGCATATGAATTGAGTACGCCAAAGTAAATTGTGGAGTTACCGATTACATGTATTATAATAAACAGGACCATCAACTGGCCTGTAACAGCCATGAAAATCTTTCTGCCTGCAGCATTCTTAATCAGCGATTTCATATTCTAAACCTTACTGTTTTTAACAGGAAAGGCAAAAATACGATTCATCCGGCATTAAACAGCCGGCTTGGGCACCAATATAGATAATATGAGATAATCAAAATATCTTTTGGGAGAGGCATGCCAATATTCTACACAATGCCTTTTAATTGTGCAAACAAAGAATTTGGGAATCAAAACACGGCATATTTGGAATTCAATAAAAAATTCCATCATGTGATACAATATTCTTGTGAAACCGCTAATCCTGGTTACTAATGACGATGGAATTTACTCGAAGGGTCTGCTCAGTCTATACAGGGCGATGAATACAATAGGGCAGGCGGTAATTGTCGCTCCTGACAGGGAAAAAAGTGCGGTGAGCCATTCCCTCACACTCCATAGACCCCTGAGGACCGAGAAGCTGGCAAAAAATATTTATGCATTAAACGGTACCCCTACCGACTGTGTGACCATAGCAGTCAGCAAGGTGCTGAAGAGGAAACCCGACCTCGTCGTTTCAGGTATTAATAAGGGTGGCAATCTCGGGGATGACATTACATATTCCGGCACCGTATCGGCTGCCATAGAAGGGACAATTCTCTCTATACCTTCTCTCGCAATCTCGATGGAAGGTGAAAAAGATTATCGTTTCGCCACGGCTGCAGGCTATGCAAAAAAGTTGGCCGGGATCATTTTAAGGGAGGGGCTGCCGGGAGACACCCTCCTGAATATCAATGTGCCGAATTCAACACCAGGTAAAATAAAAGGGGTTATCTTCACCAGGCAGGGCAAGAGGATCTATGACAATTCGATCCAGGACACATTTGACCCGAAAGGTTCTAAACATTACTGGATCGGCGGTGGGGTGCCACTGTGGAAAGAGGGAAATGACACGGACTTTTATGCAGTAAAAAAGGGTTACGTATCCATTACGCCGATCCACCTCGATCTGACGAATTACGGTGCACTTGATTACCTGAAAAGCAACTGGAATAACTATATCGGATGAATAAATATGACGTTATAATTGTAGGGGCAGGCCCCGCCGGAATCTTCTGTGCCCTGGAACTCCTGAAAAATAATCCTTCACTTAAAGTACTGCTGACAGAGAAAGGAAAGGACCTGCCCGAGAGGTCATGCCCCATGAACACAAAAGACATATCGTGCATTGAGTGCAAGGAGTGTGATCTCCTGAGCGGCTGGGGAGGCGCAGGCGCATTCAGCGACGGCAAGCTGAGCATGTCTCCCGAGGTCGGAGGGCACCTCTCCCGGTATATCAACCGGGATAAAATCCTTGCTCTCATTCAATATGTCGACAATATCTACATTAAATACGGCGCACCGCAACAAATCTATGGTGACGACAAAGAAAGAGTCTCCAGGCTTCAGATGGAGGCATCCAGGAACGACCTTATCCTTGTTCCCTCGCGAATCAGACATATAGGTACCGACCGGTGCAGGAATGTCCTCCAGAATGTTCGTGATTTTATAAATGACAAAATACACATGAGATTCCATTCACCGGTAATGCATATCTCCGCTGAAGAGGGTAAGATGCCCGGCATTGAACTCGGAAACGGCGAAAGGCATTTTGGCCGTTTTGTTGTGCTCGCACCGGGCAGGGAGGGATCTCAATGGCTCGAAAGAGAGGCAAAAAAACTCGGCCTTACACTACTGAACAACCCCGTCGATATCGGTGTCAGGGTTGAAGTCCCGGCATCCGTCTTCGAGCCGCTCACCAGCATCACTTATGAGCCCAAGCTGCTTTTTTATTCGAAAAAATTTGATGACATGGTAAGAACCTTCTGTGTCAATCCGTACGGAGAAGTGGTCAAAGAATATCTTAAAGGTATCTGGACAGTCAACGGTCACAGCTACGCAGGGCGTAAAACGGAAAATACCAATTTTGCACTGCTCGTCAGTACATATTTTACACAGCCTTTCAATGAACCGATTTCATATGGACGGTATATTGCCAGACTTGCCAATTTTCTCGGGAAAGGGGTAATAGTACAGAGGCTCGGCGACCTCCAGAAGGGTCGCAGGTCCACAGGGGAAAGAATAAACAGGGGTATCGTACTGCCGACACTTAAAGATGCAACCCCGGGGGACCTCAGCTTCGCGATACCATACAGATATCTCGCCGATATCCTTGAAATGCTCGAGGCGCTCGACAAAATCGCTCCGGGGGTCAACTCCCGGCATAGTCTGCTGTACGGCATGGAAGTAAAATTTTACTCGATGCAGATAAAACTCACGAACAAGCTGGAAACAGAGATAAAAAATCTTTTTGCAATCGGAGACGGGGCCGGCGTAAGCAGAGGTTTGATCCAGGCATCCGCTTCAGGTATTATTGCCGCCAGGGAAATCATCAGCAGGGGCTGAAGGCATGGACTTCGGACAAATGAGAGAATATATGGTCAGGACTCAGCTTCTTGCCCGCCATATAAAAGATGCGAGAGTGATCGAAGCCATGAAAAAAGTACCCAGGCACCTGTTTGTACCCGAAATCGAAAGAATCAGGGCATATGACGACTGTGCCCTCCCTATCGGACATGGCCAGACCATCTCGCAGCCCTATATGGTCGCAATAATGACTGAACTGCTCGATCTGGCGGGAAAAGAAAAAGTCCTTGAGATAGGCACGGGGTCCGGATACCAGACCGCCGTACTCGCTGAATTGTCAGACTGGGTCTTCTCTGTGGAAAGGATAGCGGAACTTACAGACTATGCCCGTGAAAATCTCAGGAAAGCCGGCTGCTTAAATGTAACCCTTAAGACTTCTGATGGATCGGAAGGATGGATAGAAGAGGCCCCCTTTGACAGGATCATCGTAACCGCCGCCACACCGGAATTCCCTGTCCCTCTCATCGAACAGCTTGCAGAAAACGGCATCGGAATTGCGCCGGTCGGCAGCCGGTATAATCAGATACTTACAAAAATAACAAAGAAAGAAGGACAGGTATCGAGATCAAGTTATACTATGTGTGTATTTGTTCCACTTGTCGGGAAACACGGCTGGGAGGAATCAAATTCCTGAAACACAGTCTGCGACCCGGATTCAGCGATAAGCAGCGCTGCCGATTGCCGGATTCGGGAATTATTTAGTGTCTGTGTATAAATTGCTGTTTTTTATTTTTGTCATGCCCCGAACGCTTTCGGGACATTCAGAACTTATTGAAAAGAATAGATTCCGGCTTAAGGACTGCCGGAATGACAGATAGAGAGACTGACTTTATACACAGACTCTATTTAACCGGACATCTTATTTCAGTTTTATGCAAAAAATGTCTCAACTTTGCAAACCTCCATTGGTGATAATTGTTAAAAATCAAGATATTACATGTGGCACAATATATGCTTTTTAACATAGTATAAAAGGCAGGAAGGTTGTGATAAAGATGAAAGAAAAAAGATACTATAAGTTCGGCAAAAAGGTTACCAGGGAAATTATAGGTATCCTCATGGAAAGCAGCTTTTACTTTGATCTGACCCTGAGGGAAAGGGATTGCCTTATAAAAAACATTCTGAATTCGTAAAGCCGGATGCTCATTTTATAAACAGGCTGAACGGTTGGAACTGTTTTTAAAGAAGGAACCGCTGTTGTGTTTTTGACGCATTTTGCCTCCTTCTATAAGAGTATATTAAGATATTCCGGATAGTAATGACATTGGGTATATAAACACATTAAAGGAGGATATCATGGCAGAAAAGAAATTTGTCTTTATCATCACGCATTCGTTCGATAATCCCGACAAGGCGGCCGGGGCATTACAGCTCGCCACCAACATGAAGGCGTTTGACGCGGAAGTTGATATCTTTCTTATGGACAAAGGTGTTACACTCGCTAAAAAGGGATTCGCCGAGACAGTGGAGTGGCAGAAAAAGGACGAGTTTTCCCCTCTCCACGAACTTATCAAGACATTGAGTGAAGACCTCGATGTCAAATTTTATGTCTGTGCATCATGTGTAAAACATTTCGATATAGATAAGGCTAACCTTATCCCAAATGCAGAAATCAAACCGGGCTCATTCCTCGGTGAGATGCTCATGGAAAGGCAGGGACTCACATTCTAAACAGTTTAACCGGACAGTAAATATATTTTGACTGCCCGTAATATAAATATGCGGAGGCCGAACTGCTTTTTAAGTTATTTCTTATATTTACTTTAATCCCGGTAGCAGAGCTTGCGGTTCTCATTAAGGTGGGCTCGGTCATAGGGACTCTCAATACCATAGCAATCGTAATTTTGACCGCCATCATAGGCGCTTACATGGTCAGGCTGGAAGGTATTGGTGTATGGCTCCGTATAAGAAGAAATCTGATGGATGGTATATTTCCAGCCGATGATCTTATCAATGGTGCGATGATACTCATTGCCGGAGCTTTACTCCTTACCCCGGGATTCATCACGGATATTATCGGCTTTTTGATGGTATTTCCTGTCACACGGGGATTCATTAAGAAAATATTAAAAAGATATTTTGACGGCAGGATTACCTCCATCCATATGTGATAGTATAACGCTATTGACGGGAAAGGGTATATGAAACAGAAATTTCAAACCATAATCAAACACATAGATGATCCCTTTGCCGAAAAATTGAAAAATAAGGCTCAAGCTATCGTTCGGGACCGCAAATTAAACTGCTGAATGTATTCTACCGGCCCTGACTATTCCTCCAGAAAGAATTGGATACACAGATGTCCTGTGATATAATTAATTTATGAAAGAAGCCATGCTTTACGAAAAGCTTGATGACAAAAAGGTTAATTGTCATCTCTGTGCTCACCGCTGTACGATAAAGAACGGCAGGAGGGGGATATGTCATGTAAGAGAGAACAGGGGCGGCACCCTTTACAGCCTTGTCTATGGAAAGGTAGTCTCCTTTAATGTCGATCCGATAGAGAAAAAACCACTTTTCCATTTTCTCCCCGGTTCACGCTCCCTTTCCATATCCACTGCAGGCTGTAATTTCAGATGTCTGCATTGTCAAAACAGTGAGATATCGCAATTTCCAAAGGAACACGACGGTACCATAATGGGGAGTGATATGACACCTGAATCAATAGTTGAAGCGGCACTCAAACATGGCTGTGAAAGCATATCCTACACATATACTGAGCCGACCATATTTATGGAGTTTGCATATGATTGTGCAAAGATCGCTCATGCCAAAGGCATAAAAAACGTATTCGTAAGCAACGGATACATGACGCCGGAAAGCGTTGAACTCATTGCACCGTATCTTGACGGAGACAATATTGATCTGAAGGGAGATGAGGAATTCTATAAAAAAATCTGTGGCGCACATGTTGAACCTGTCAAAAATGCCATAAGACTAATGAAAGAAAAAGGGGTCTGGGTAGAGGTAACGACTCTCATCATCCCCGATTATAATGATTCTGATGAAACCCTGACGATGATAGCCGGTTTTATCAAATCCGTAAGCCCGGAAATCCCGTGGCACGTAACACAGTATTATCCTACTTACAGGCTTAATGATAAGCCGAGAACTCCACTCAAGACGTTGAAGAGGGCAAGGGAAATCGGGTTAAACGCAGGACTTCATTTTGTATTTGAAGGCAATGTACCGGGTGAAGGGAGAGAAAACACATATTGCCATCATTGCGGAGCGACGGTTATCAAAAGAACGGGATTTTCAATTATTGAAAACAGGTTATCCGGTGGCTTATGTCCGGACTGTCGACACATAATCCCCGGTATATGGACATGAGTCCGTTCCGCCCGGCAATTCATCCTGCTGTTTACAATACCTTGTCAATGATTCCTGCAAGCTCGCCGAAGTCAACGGGTTTTTTGACAAAATAATCTGCTCCGGCTTTATAAAACAGGTCACCGACCCAATGCTGCGCACTGGTGCCGATTATTTTTGTTCTCATGTCAACCATCCGAATCTTTTTTATCAATTCATTGCCCTTCATGGCAGGCATTGAGAAGTCGACGATGATTATGGTATATTTATTTAATGTAACGAGTTCCAGTCCAAATTCCGGATTGTCAGCGGTATCAGCATCAATACTATATCTCTGAAACCAGGCCTTGAAAAGTTCCCGGATTAAAGCATCATCATCGACAATTAATACTTTTCGACAAGAATTCATTTAATAATTTTACTACTTTAACGAGTGTTTGTCAATATTTACAACTAATATTCTGTAGACAGTGGGGGGCACAAACAATGAACATAATTACATGCGGAAGAGATCAAAGAAAAGAAACACTTCTGAACCCGGGATGCGAATCAGGTCTGCAAGGCTCTCTAAAGGGCTGAGCCAGATGAAATTGGCCGAGAGAATCGGAATTTCATACCAGCAGATTCAGAAATACGAAAACGGAAAAAGTCAGCTAACCCTCAAAAGGTTAAGCCAGATTTCAGAGGCCCTCAACCTGCCTCTGTCATACTTCATCGGAGACAGCAACGGACTGACAGTATCAGAACCTGAAATAACTTACGGTGAACTCAACAGAGATGAATTAAAACTGATAGATCTGCTCAGAAAAATAAACAACAAAAAATTTATCCAATTACTAATAGATGCCGTAAAATTATTGAGCGGTTTAAAACAGGGATAACCGCTGCCATTCCTACAAATCCCTCAACATTATGACTGCATCTTCTCTCGGCTGGCGATAATATCCCTTGCTTCTTGAGGATTCAACGAATTCGAGCTTTCTGTACATTTCAATTGCCGCCCTGTTGCCCGCCCTCACCTCGAGGCAGACCTTGCTACAGGAATATTCTTTCAGAACCGCTATTATATTCTCGATCAGGATGGTCGCTATCCCCATTCTCCTGTATAAAATACTGACGGCCAGATCCAGAATATGTCCCTCCCCCATTATATGTGATGCACAGATATATCCAACAACATTCCCGTTGGACTCCGCCACTTTCAATATTGAAAGCGGGTTGGACATCTCTTCATAAAAAACCGTTTGAGACCAGGGAGTTGTAAAGCTGTACATCTCTATAGAGATGACAGCCTCAAGATCATCCTGGCACATATCTCTTATACAAAAGCGTGGCAATATTTATTATTTATTATCCTTAAAAAAGGGAAATGAAGAAATATTAGAAAGGGCTGCACGGAAAAGCAGCCCTTTTCCTGATCAGCTTACTTTTACTACATTCGTTGCTTTTGGACCTTTTTCGCCTTCGACAATGTCAAACTCAACCTGCTGACCTTCCGCAAGTGTCTTGTATCCATCAGTCTGGATGGATGAGTAGTGGACAAATATATCCTGCCCGTTTTCCTGGGTAATAAAGCCAAACCCTTTCTGTTCATTAAACCACTTGACTGTACCACGGTAAGACATACTTCTGAAGCCTCCTTTTTACCGGACACAACATCCTGCAGAAAGACAGTAAATAATGTTGCTGCGGTGATAAACCTGCAAAATACAGGCTAATCTTTTATAACATTCTTATTTCCCGATGTCAAGAAAATTATTCACCCTTTTTTGCCGACTCCCATAGTTCATTCATTTCATTGAGACTCATCTCTGAAAGAGACATTTTTTTTTCATCTGCAGCCATTTCTATATGGCGAAAACGTCTCACAAATTTGCCTATGGCCCTGCGCAGGGCATTTTCAGGATCTACGCCTGCAAACCTCGAAATATTAACCAGTACAAAGAATATATCACCCAGTTCATTCTCCACTTTATCTGCTGAATCGTTTTGCAGTGCTTCCCTGAATTCGCTTATCTCCTCATCAAGCTTTCTTAGAATATCTTCAGCTTTTTCCCAGTCAAATCCGACCCTCGATACCCTTTCCTGGAGCCTGTGAGCCCTGAGCAGTGAAGGCAGACTCCCGGGTACGCCGTCGAGTATGGAGTCCTTCAGCTTCCCCTCTTTTCTCTTGTGGTCATCCCACCTCTTTAACACTTCTTCTGAAGAACCGCAATCTTCATCACCGAATACATGGGGATGACGTGCAATCATTTTTTGCGCGGACCTTTCTATAACATCGTTGATGTCAAATTCTCCTTTCTCCTTTCCTATCTGTGCATGGAATATTATCTGGAACAGGAGGTCCCCGAGTTCTTCCTTTATTTTGCCTGAATCCCCTTCATCGATAGCCTCTATCACTTCATACGTCTCTTCAATAAGAAAGGGCTTGAGCGACTCCCGTGTCTGCTCCCTGTCCCACGGGCAACCGTCCTCAGCCCTAAGAGTACTCATTATCTCCACAAGTTTTTTCAGATTCATAAAAAAAGTATAACATAATGCAAATGGTCATTAAATGGATAGCGAGCGTACACCCCGTGGCCTTATCACGGGGAAGACCAATAATATCTTTTTTACCCCCCTTTAGAAAAGGGGGGACCGGGGGGATTTGAAAAAACATTGATGAGGATTGATTATGCAGATTGGATAATATTTCTGTTTATATCAGGAAAGGCAGGTCCTGGTTTTGCAAACAGAAACCCCTGTCCGGTCTGAATTCCGATTTCCTTTAAAGCGCTCAATTCCGCTTCAGTCTCTATACCTTCTGCGATCACAGTTGAATGCATCTTATCCGCAAGACTTTTAATCGCCCTGATCAGTTCCTGCTTCAGTATATTTTTTTCAATACCTCTGATTATTGAAATATCAAGTTTTATATAATGGGGCTTCAATTCAACAATGGTCTCAAGGCTTGAGTAGCCCGCACCCGCATCATCCACGGCTATGGAAAAACCAAAGTCGGTGTAATATTCTACTGCCTCCCTGAAAAGATGATAGTTATCGATAGCCTCCCTCTCGGTCACCTCAAAAACCACGTTCTCGGGTCTGATAGAAACTTCATCAAGCAACGCCTGCAAATACCTGCCTCTGAATTCAGGGTCATGAACCGCAGACGGAATACAGTTCATAAACAGTCTGTAGTCGCTGCTTAACCCCTTTGCATTGAGCAGGGCCTTTTGCCTGCAGAGCCTGTCGAGCTCAAAAAGCAATTCCGAGTCGGATGCGGCATCAAATAAAACATAAGGGCTTTCATATTCGGTGCCTTCAGGCCCGCGGGTAAGAGCTTCATAACCGATAATTTTCTTTTTAACAAAGTCCACGATTGGATGAAAGACCGTTATGATACTTTCTTTTATTATCAACTCCTGAAGCTTTTCCTTATCCCTCATCATGGTCTTAAAGCCTTGGTATTCGGCCATAAGCCTGGCATCATCTATCAATTTATTAACGAGCTTTTCTTCCCTGATAAGAGGATTATGTAAAACGATCGCGTATCCGACACCCACTCTCGGTCTTCCCTTGAAATATGGAAAGGTAATGGCGGGAATATTTTCGTTTAACCAGTCGGTCATCCTGTCACAAAGGCTTTCGAGGTCCGAAGGATAAAAATCGGACTTATCCTCCCGTTTTTTTGTAAGAAAGATGATAAATTCATCTCCTGTTTCAGTAGAGACAATAATATCCTCTTTCCGTATAATCTTTCCTTTTGCCTCTGACAGTATTTTCCGGATATTGCCCATGATATCCAGGTACACCTTCTTGCCATAATGTTTCTCTATTCCGCTGATCTTTGAGAAGTTCATGAAGAGAGCGGAAAGGGATCGGTTATCGGAAAGGAGCGAGCAGACACGATCAACCACATCCTGATACTGTGGAACAGATTTCCGAGTTTTATTAAGGAAACTCATGGCAATCCCCCTCTGGATTTAATAAGTATAACAATTTTGTTATAATTCTGCATGCATTTTTTATGCACATGGAATATTTTTCTCCCGCCACTTTAAACAGAATGATCCGGTATTGCCCTTGATTGATGCACTCGCAAAAAGTCCAAAAAGGGATGGCTAAGCAAAAATCATCAGATACAAGGCGCACAAATTTCCAGGCAATGAGGCGTACTTGCGTACGCCGCAGTGACGAGTAACAGATTCTCATTATTGACAAAGCCCGCAACTTATATTTACCTTTATATGTATGAGACTTCCGCCATGGTTAAGAACAAATACCTTCAGTAATCTCCACAGGACCAAAAGCATTTTGAGAGGACACCGCCTCTCTACGGTATGTGAAGAGGCGCGGTGCCCGAACAGGGGGCACTGTTTCTCCAAACCAACGGCTACCTTTCTTATCCTCGGCGACCACTGTACAAGAAACTGTTCATTCTGTTCTGTCAATCCGGGCCGTCCTTCTCCGCCGGACCCGGAAGAGCCCGAAAGGGTAGCGCGGGCCGTAAAAGAAATGGGGCTCAAATATGTCGTTGTAACATCGGTTACGCGTGATGACCTGCCCGATGGAGGGGCGGAACAGTTTGCTCTCACGGTCCGCGCAATTCGGGAGAGCGTTGCGGAAGCCAGGATAGAGATACTTACACCCGACTTCAGGGGCGATTCCAACTCAATCAAGACGGTACTTGATGCATGCCCTGATGTCTTTAATCACAATATCGAAACCGTTCCGCATCTGTACGCCAAGGTAAGACCCCAGGCCGACTATAAACGGTCGCTATCCGTTCTCCGGAGGGCAGCCGGCCTTTCTCGCGGAGCGCTAACAAAATCGGGTCTCATGGTCGGCCTCGGAGAAAGTTTCGAAGAGGTCGCTAATGTAATGAAAGACCTGAGAGAAGCGGGCTGTCGTATGCTTACTATCGGACAGTATCTTCGGCCTGAAAAAAACAACATCCCCGTCAGGGAGTATGTTCACCCTGATATATTTGACAAATACAAAGATCAGGCACAGAGGCTCGGGTTCAGATTCGTCGCCTCCGCCCCTCTGGTAAGAAGCTCGATGAATGCAGAAGAACTTTTTTTACATAATGATTAACCTTCATGTATAATCATACCTGTCCGGCACATCAAAATACTAAATATTTTTAGGCAGCAGTGATGTATAATAATTTGGTATCTATTTAAACTCAGGCAGGATAGGCTATAGAAAATGTTCCAGTTTAACAGAATAAAAAGACTGCCGCCCTATGTATTCTCCATTGTAAATAACCTCAAGCACGAGGCACGCAGAAAAGGTGATGACATAATAGACCTCGGTATGGGCAATCCGGATCTGCCCGCACCTGAACATGTAGTTGGTAAATTATGTGAGGCGGCGAATAATCCGAAAAACCACAGGTATTCGGCATCGAAAGGCATTACTCAGCTCAGGGTTGCACTGTCGGAATGGTATAAGAGGAGATTTGACGTTGACATAGATCCCGAGACAGAGGCCGTAGCCACCATAGGCTCAAAAGAGGGACTGAGCCATCTTGTTCTTGCGATAGTCGAGCCCGGTGATGTAACCCTTACTCCAACTCCTGCCTATCCGATTCATCCTTACAGCGTAATCATTGCCGGTGGGGAGGTGAGAAGTATCCCAATCGGAGAAGGCATTAATTTCTTCGATGAGATGGAGAAGGCATACAAGAACACATGGCCCAGGCCCAAGCTGCTTATAATCAATTTTCCCCATAATCCGACCACGGAGTGTGTGGATCCCGACTTCTTCCAGAAGGTGGTCGATTTTGCAAAGGAAAATAAATTAATCGTAATTCACGATTTTGCATATGCAGACCTTACCTTTGACGACTACAAAGCTCCGAGCTTCCTACAGGCAAAGGGGGCAAAAGATGTTGGAGTAGAATTTTTCAGCATGACAAAGAGTTATTCCATGGCAGGATGGCGGGTCGGCTTCTGCGCGGGCAACAGGGAAATTGTAGGAGCGCTCACAAAAATAAAGAGTTATCTGGATTATGGAATGTTCCAGCCCATACAGATTGCAAGCATCGTCGCATTCAGAGGGCCGCAGGACTGCGTAAAAGAAATGAAGAATATATACGAGAAGAGAAGAAATACCCTGATAAGCGGTTTAAAAAATGCGGGCTGGGACATAAGACATCCCAGGGCTACCATGTTTGTCTGGGCAAAGATACCGGAGCCCTTCAGGGAAATGGGCTCTCTGGAATTCGCCAAAACAGTATTAAAAAGGGCAAAAGTAGCCGTCTCGCCGGGGATAGGATTCGGCGAGGGTGGAGACGAATACGTCAGGTTTGCCCTTGTTGAAAATGAACACAGGATAAGACAGGCTGTAAGAGGGATAAGACAACTGCTGAAAACATCTTAGTTGGAGTGTCGGTCATCATGCAGACAGTAAAAATCGGGATAATAGGGTTTGGTACTGTTGGAAGCGGTACTGCAAAAATAATCCTGGACAATAATGAGTTCATTGCGGAACGCACCGGGGTTAAGCTGGAACTGAAAAGCATTGCGGATCCTGACACAGAGACAGACCGTGGGATCAAGCTTCCCGCGGGAGTCCTTATTGACGATGCAAAGAAACTTCTCAACGACCCGGAAATAGATATCATCGTAGAGTTGATAGGAGGAACAGACCCGGCCAGGGATTTCATACTCCAGGCCATAAGAAACGGAAAACATATAGTCACGGCAAACAAGGCGCTTCTCGCAACCGAAGGCAATGAACTCTTTGAGGCTGCAAGGGAAAAGGGTGTTTATCTCGGATTCGAGGCTTCCGTCGCAGGCGGCATCCCCATTATCAAGATCCTGAGGGAAGGACTCGCCGCAAACAGAATTCTTTCCGTCTACGGAATAATCAACGGTACCTGCAATTACATCCTCACAAAAATGACTTCTGAGAATGTTGATTTTAATTCCGCTTTGAAAGAAGCTCAGGAACTTGGATATGCGGAAGCTGATCCAACATTAGATATAGAGGGAATTGATTCTGCACACAAACTGACTCTTATATCATCACTCATTTATGGCATCCCCCTTTCTTACAACATGTTATACTGCGAGGGCATCTCAAAGATATCAACTCATGACATTCAATTTGCAAAGGAATTCGGATACAGGATAAAACTGCTTGCCATTACAAAGGCGGTTAATGATGAAATTGAGATGAGAGTCCATCCTACAATGATTCCCGAAAATTACATGATAGCAAAGGTCGACGGCGTCTTCAACGCCGTGTATGTAAACGGTAATGCAGTCGGGGAGACGCTCTACTATGGCAAAGGGGCAGGTGATATGCCGACCGGCAGCGCCGTCGTAAGCGACATCATCGATATAGCATCGAAAAAGGGCTGTGCATATCACGCTCCTCTCAGGCACTATGGCAACTTCCATGTCAAGGATATCGACGACATCGACTCAATTTACTACTTCAGATTTACCGCCATTGACAAACCGGGGGTATTATCCCGAATCTCAGGAATCCTCGGCTCTTACAATATAAGCATAGCATCTGTGATCCAGAAGGGCAGGCATGCGGGAGAAGCCGTTCCGCTCGTTGTGCTGACCCATAAATCAAGAGAAAAAGATGTTAAAAAAGCCATCGAAGAAATAGACCGGCTGGACGTTGTTGCGGACAAAACGATTTTTATACGTGTCGAGGGCAGGGAGGATTAATTTCACCCCGGCCGGGGGCGCTGAATATCCTTCATTGAAAAATCCTGACAATAATGTTTAAAATTATATATGAGTGACTCTTCTTCAAATTTCGGGGGAGGCTTAATGGAACAGATCAAACCGGACAAAAAAGTCGATATCAGGGGACTCGTCTGCCCATACACTTTTGTAAGATCGAAACTTGCAATAGAAAGTTTGGAACTCGGGCAGGTGCTCGAGATTTTGCTTGACTACAAAGATGCGACAGAAAATATTCCAAAATCCATGCAGGACCACGGCCAGAAGGTACTAAAAGTTGAAAAGATCAATGACAGGGAATGGATTATAGTGGTTAGAAAGGAAAAAGAGTAATGGATTTCACTGATGACCAGATTCACAGATACAGCAGACACATAATCCTGCCTGAAGTCGGTGGCAAGGGGCAGGAAAGGCTTCTCTCCTCCAGAGTTGTCATAGTAGGCGCGGGAGGACTGGGCTGCCCTGTTGGTTACTATCTTACGGCGGCGGGGGTGGGAACCATTGTCATGATAGACAATGACAATGTTGAACTGAGCAATTTACAGAGGCAGATTGCACATAATACCGAAAGAGTGGGTATGCCCAAGGCGGAATCCGCCAAAAAAACATTTCAGGCATTGAACCCGGATGTCAAGGTTATTGCGTTGAATGAAAAGATAACCAAAGATAATATAATTGGCCTTATTGAAGACTGTGATGTCGTAGTCGACGGCAGTGACAACTTCCCAACAAGATACCTTGTGAACGATGCGTGCGTGCTTGTGGGGAAACCTCTGGTTAGCGGCGCCATACTGAGGTTTGAAGGACAGGTAACGACAATCATCCCCAGGCAAGGGCATTGCTACAGGTGCCTCTTTGAAGAGATGCCGCCGGCAGGTCTTGTTCCCTCCTGCCAGGAGGCCGGCGTACTCGGAGCCCTGCCCGGTATTATCGGAGGACTTCAGGCTATGGAGGTACTGAAACTCATCATCGGGAAAGGCGACGTACTTCAGAACCGGATGCTTATCTATGACGCCCTGAAGGTAAGTTTCAGGAAAGTAAAAGTACCGAAGAATCCGAAATGCCCTGTATGCGGAGAGAATCCTACGATTACCGAACTTCAGGACTACGAGGCGGACTACTGCAGGATGAATTTCTGAACAGATCAAATTTCATGTACTGTTTACGCTTATTTTATTCGTTCCCGTAAAATTGTTGTCCGTTGAGCACCGCATCAGGCGATAAATTCAAGTGCTGCGGGGCATTATTCCATATTATCAAAGGGAGACAACCTTCACAGTCACCGCCGGCCTTTCCCTTTATTAGCTTATTTAGAGTCTGTGTATAAATTGTTGTTTTTTTATTCCTGTCATGCCCCGAAAGCCTTCGGGACATCCGGAATTTATTGAAAAGAATAGATTCCCCGACTAAGTCGGGAAATGACAGATAGAGAAACCGACTTTATACACAGACTCTATTTACCGTTTCTACGAAAGGCGCCTATAGAAAAATATTAAAACTGCCGTTTATCAGAGACCCCATTCTTTCCGGGGAAGTACTTGTCAGACCGGCGGATAATTCGGCTGAAGAAATTATATAAAGCCCATCAAAGTTGTTTACCTGATTACATTACTATTCATTTCTTCCCAGCGCGGGATGGCATCGTATGCAATCCTGCACCGGAAATGCCACGTTCATATGGCACACGCCACAGAATTTACGGTCAAGAATATATTTCATTCTGAAGAATTTCGTACCCTTTTTTTTGATATTGAATATATCGGGATGACAATCAGCACAATCAAGCCACCTGATGTGCCTCTTGTGCGAAAAAACAGCAAAGGCGTCAGCAGTGAGAGACCACTCAGACTTCAGGACAAGCATCTTTTTGAAAGGTATTGGTGAATAATCATCATCCCTGATACTGCTTTTTGGTTTGATCCTCTTCTTTCCGATGGCTTTTGACCAGTTGATCTTATTCCCATAGCGCGACTTGGGCATATGTCTTCTGAATTCTTCAAATTTTTCCGACCCGTATGCAATATCTCCATTATGACATTTTGGACAGTTTTCTTTCGTAAATCCAAATGCGGTTTTACCATTATGGCAGGCACCGCAGTATTCGCCTTCACGGTTTTTTTTCATAGTAATTTCCGTCTTGTTGACCTCCATTGCAAAATCCAGTTCCGAGTGGCATACCCTGCAGGTATACTTAATGCGGTGAATCCAGTGTGAAAAAGTAACCGGCAGCTGACCGTTTTTTCCGGATATCCTGTTTATCAGAATATTCCCGTATTGTGAGGGCGGAGGGAGTTTGGGAAAATCCCACAACGTTGCGTAGTTCATCACTCCCAGAAGAGCAAGGGAAAAAAGCAGGACTATACTCTGCATTGTGATCTCACTTTCAGATCAACAAAAGATATCAGACCTTATCAGCTGAATCTAATATGTTTCCTTTACATGGCAACGCTGGCAATCATAAAAAGGGAATGCCACCTTATCATGACAGGCGCCGCAATATTTCCCCGCGAATATATCCTCCATGGAATATTTGGTAACACCCTTTTTTGCGCCGAATATTTCAGGGTGACAAAGTTCGCATCCGTTCATAACTGCATGTTTTTTATGTGAGAAGATAATATCAGGCATACCAAGAATTTTGGACTTGACTTCGAAATCCTTCCCCGCCTTCAACTGTTTTCTCTTCATCGATACGCCTTCTACATAATCCTGGAGTTTAATTATTCCCTTCTCTTCGGCCTTCATCCAGTCTATGCGGTTTCCAAAGCGTTCCTTGGGCATCTTGTTTGAAAATTCATAAAATTTCTTAACGGGCTCACTCTCTTTTCCGAGGGAGTGGCACTTAACGCAATTATCTTTCGATTTCAGATCAAAGGAAATTTTGCCATTATGACATGTTCCGCAATACAATCCGATCTTGTTATCTTCTTCCCTGATATCACTGCCCCCGGCCTCCATAGCGAACCCGATATCAACATGGCACAATCTGCACGTATACTTTGACCTGTGTGTCCAATGCCTGAAAATAACCGGGGCAATTTCGCTCTTCTTTGAATAGTTATTTATTATGACATTGCCGAATTCATAAGGCTTTTTCATTCTTTTCTTTGTGCCGAATGTCGCAGCCAACACAACAGAGACGGACAGTAAAAGCATGAAAGACAGCAATAGAAATTTAAATTTCATAATATATACCTCCCTGATAAGATGTTAAATTTTAAAAAAAACCTTTTATTAAGTCAATTCTGCCAAGTAGATAATCTCATCCTTTTCATCTGTGACAGTAGCCACAGAGGTCTTCAGGTTTTTCTGTTTTATAGCGGAACAGGCTACCCCAGTCGGAGCTGTGGGGGTCATGGCAACTCACGCACGACATCATGTTACCGGGTCTTCTCGGATTTTCAACTCCTGCAAGCGGGTGCCCCTGGTTTGGTCCTTCAGTTTTTCCCGGCAATTTAGTAATTGGATGTGGTCTCTTAAATAGATTCTTATGACATTTTCTGCATATTTCGTCCGGCTCGGCCTTCAGTAATCCCCTGGAAGGAGAGGTATGAATATCATGACATTCAAAGCATCTGCCCTCTGCAACAGGCTTGTGTATCTTACGGCGACTGAATGCTTCAATATTATGACAATTAAAACAGAGTCCCGGCACTTTGTCGATCAACAGCTCATTGTTTTCACTCTGATGTGCGTTGTGACAAGCACTACACATACCAATTTTAAAGGGCCCATGTTTAAACCTCTGCATAAATTCCTGTGACATGTGGCACTTAAAACAGAGGTCGGCTACAGCCCCGTCAAGCATGTTTTTGGACTTCGAAGTATGAGGCTTATGACAGGTAGAACATCTACCCGATGCAACCGGCCTGTGAATATTCTTATCTCCCATATATGACGCTTTGTCATGACACCTGAAACACAGTTCAGGCTCCTTTGCAATCAGGAGTTTGTCATACTCCGACTTATGCGGCTGATGGCATGAAAGACATTTTCCAAGCCCAACCGGTTTATGGAGCATGCCTTTCATAAAATTCCTGCTATCATGGCATCTGAAACATAATTCGGGTATCTTCTCAACAAGAAGGTTTTTGTTATCTGCCCCGTGTGGATTGTGACATGAAGTACAGTCACCCACAATTATAGGCTGATGCACTGATGACCCCGCAACCAATGCGGCCTTGTCGTGGCATTGCAGGCAGAGCTCGGTCTTATCATAAGTATACAGCTTATCATTGTAATCCGAGCTGTGAGGATCATGACAGAATATGCAAAGTCCTGCCGCGGCAGGAAAATGGACATAGTTTTTTTCGATTATCTTTTTATCATGACAACTGAAACATATGTCTGTAAGTTTTATCTTCAGAAGTCCGGCATTGTTTGAAGAGTGAGGGTTGTGACATGCCGTACATTTCCCGTCAGCTACCGGGGCATGCTGGTGTTGTCTCAGAAATATCCCGCGGCTGTGGCATTTATAACAAAGACCGGGCTGTTCGGATATCAATGAAAGAACGGGTTTGCCTCCCGCGTGCGGTGACTGGTGGCATGAAGAACATCCTTTTTGGAGGGCGCCATGAACAACCTTGCCTTTTGTCATCGCCTTATGACATTTGAGGCATTCTTTTTCCTGTGCATAAACAGAATTGACGGAAATTACGGAACCAATCAGCATCTGACAGGCAATAATTATAAGAATAAATAATATTTTTTTTAACATTGCCTTAAACATCGATTCACCCCATCATGATTAATAAAGTAAATCCCAAATATAATCCTTCCATTTATTTAGTTTGTCTGATAAACCTCTTAAGCTCGGCATCGTCAGGCGCCAATTTCAGCGCTTTTTTCCATGCCTTGCGTGCCTTGTCCTTCCTGCCCAACGCAAAATATGCTGAACCAAGTCTCTTCCATGCAAGGACATTATCGGACTGAAGTTCGATAACAATAGTGGATTCCTCGATCGCACGGTCATAACGTCCCTCATATATATTGTTAAGCGCCGCAAACAGGTACTGATCAATAATATTCATATCTCCAATGGGAGGTTCCAGGGTATTAAGAATAGCAACATACTTGTGTTCCAGGAAATTCTTTATCGCAAGAGCGGTACTGTTCATCGGGTCAAGCTGAACCGCATACCATGCAGCTACAATTGCCGCCTTCCTGTTTCCTTCCGCAGCGATATGATTTTTCAGCGCCATTCTCATCATATCAAATGTCTTGCCCTTCCGGCTAAGCCTGCTCACGATCTTGACCGTTTCGTCAAGATTCGATATTATGCTTTTCACATTCGTATCCGTGGGGTTGTCAACCATTATCTTGTAATAATGATCACGCGCGGAAAGATAGTCTCCTTTCTCATAGAGACGTCTGGCCCTGGCATACTGGACCTTCAGTTTCGCCCTTATGGCGGACGCAATGAATCGTTTGGCCTCCTGCTGGGTTTCGTCTATTTCGAGTATCTTATTCCATTCCTCAATGGCAAGATCATACTTTTTCTGTTTCATATATTTCTCAGCCCGTTTATAATGCTTTTTTGTCCTGATGTCCGATGTAGACTGCCTGGCAGTTGCCAGCATTTCCCTTGCTCGTCTTTCAGATGGTTTGACGAAAAGAATTTTCTCAAGTTCATTGATGGCGGATTTCTTGTCTCCCTTCTTAAGAAATTCATCGGCATGTACATACATATCATTTATTGCCTTGTCCGAAATAAGATTCTTTGTAATCTCAATCAGCCTGGAAAATCTGTAATCATCAGGATTCATCCGGAGAATTTTTTCCCATATATCAATTGCCCTCGCGTAATCGTCATGCATGAAAGCCGTCGCCGCTTCCTTGCAGAAAGGCTCCATCGACTGCTGTCTGGCAAGCATGAGATACCGTTTAGCTGTCTTCTCAAACGGGTCTATTGAGAGTATCTCGTTCAGCACCGGCACGGCCTTGTCGAATTCCTTATGTCTGAGCAATTCAACTGCTTCCTTCTTGAGTTCTTCGACCCTCTCAAGCTGTTTTTGCGATATCGCCTCAACAGAAACCGAAGTCAACAGGAATATCATCATGAAAACAGATATGGCACTCTTCATGCAGTTTTACCTTCCCGGATGATCGTGATATCTATTCTGCGATTCTTTGCACGGTTTTCTTCGGTGTTGTTCGGGAATGCCGGCCTGTATTCGCCGAAGCCGAGGGCAATCAGACGTGCAGGATCAATATTTCTTTTTATAAGGAAATATATTACATTGAACGCCCTGGCTGCCGAAAGTTCCCAATTGGAATTATAGTGTCTGTTATGTATAGGGACATCGTCCGTGTGGCCTTCCACAATAACACGGTTATCCACCCTCTGCAGGTTCTTAGCCAGTTCTTCAAAGAGGGGCAGTATGGCCGGTTTCAGTTTGGCTCTCCCGGTTTCAAACAGTGCAGGGCTCTTGAGATCCATTTTTATGAACCGGGCCGATACCCTTACCTCGGCCTGACCGGTCAAATTATGATCTTCAATATATTTCTGCATGGCCTTGGCCAGTATTATCTCCTTTTTCAGTCCCGGATTTGCCGTGTCAAGCTCTGAAATGGCAGACTCATATTCAACTGATTGCATGTATGACATACCATAGAGAACTGCAAATAATATCATCAAAATCAGCATAAGTGTGCTATATGGAACCATCCAAAGCGAACTATCCACTTCGTTGTCTTTCAGGTTTGAAATCATTTTCTGAATGGAGTCCACCGTCTCTACAACCTCTGTTTCCTTATTATTGTAATTTCTATCCGGCGGTTACGCGCACGGTGTTCTTCGGTATCATTGGGATATGCAGGGTGATATTTGCCATAGCCCGCTGTTATGAGTTGCTTTGGGTTTAATCCTTTTTCCGTTAAAAAATTTATGACACTTACGGCACGCGCTATCGAAAGTTCCCAGTTTGACCGGTATTTACCGCTGGCTACCGGAACATTGTCCGTATGCCCCTCTATTACTATATCATTGGGAAATCTCTTCAGCGGATCAACAAGGCTTTCGAGCTCGGTTAGAATATCCGGGTTCAGCTCGGCACTGCCGGTCGCAAAAAAGTGCGGCGGATTAAGTGTTATATTTACCCTGTCTTCATCAACCGTCATCTTCGTATAGCCGGCCAGTTTTCCATGCATAAGCACATTTCTCAGGTTATTTATAGCTTCTTCGTCCTTAATCTGTTTGAGAAGCTTTTCACCCTTAAGCTGGACCTGCCTCAATTCGTCACTGACTGCATTTCCCATTCCTTCAATCATCAATTCCTTGCCGGTCGCTGTCATCCTGGTCATTGCAAAGAGTATCAGAAAAAAAAGCATGAGATTGGTTGTCATGTCGGAGAATATGATGAGCCAGAGAGGACTTGTTTCCCTTCTGTTTCTGAGAAGAAAAAAACGTTTTATCATTTTTACCTGCCTTCGTTTTTTTCCTTTATATTGGACGAGAGAAATGCATTGAGTTTTTTCCTGACAATCAGAGGCAGGTCTCCACCCTGAATTGCACTAATCCCTTCAGCAATCAGTTCCTTGATCAATACATCTCTTTCGCTGTGTTCGTTGAGCTTGATGGCAATGGGAAGAAACAAAAAGTTGGCCGCAAAGATACCATAAAATGTCGTTGTTATGGCAATCGCCATACCGCTTCCCATTGTTGCAGGGTCTGAAAGGTTCCGGAGGACTTCAACAACACCTATCAGTGTGCCCAGCAGACCAAAAATCGGAGCAAGTGTAGCCATAGTTCTGAAAACACCGCAGACTTTCTGGAAACTCTGCCTTGAATAGAGAATCTCTCTCTGCATGTTCTCCTTTACCACGTCAGTCTCAAGACCGTCGATTACCATCTGCATACTGTGAGAAAAGAACCTGTCATCTATCCTGCCGAGATCACTCTGGAGACTCTCGATACTTTGCCTGCGGGCTTTTTCAGAGAGTGATGTGAGTATTTCCACAAGGTTCCCCAGGTGTCCATAAGTATTTTTTTTAGGGAAAAACATGAGCCTGAAAGATGGAACCGTCTGTTTAATGAGATCCCATGGATAGGCAATCAGGGTAGCACTGAATGTTCCCCCAAAAACGAGCAGTGCAGCAATCGGATTAAACAGCATGTGAAGGATGTGGCCTGACACCATAACGAAATATACAGTTAACCCCCCGAGCAGCAAACCTATAAGCGTCATAAAATCCATAATCAGCCGTTGACTCCTTCTATTATTCCTTCGTCTATAAAACGATTAACCATAATCATCAGGTTAACTTTCTCCCTCTGCAGCCTCCTTGGTAAAAGAGGGGGGCTAAGCTCTATTTCCTGTTTAAGCCTTTCCGCTGCCCCTTCGCTAATCGAATCCATCACCTTCTTTCTGACATCTTCTGATGAAGCTTTCAGAATCTGGGCAAACAGCACAGGGTTTGTCCTCCGGTAAATAACCTGTATTCCCTGCGAAGGCAGGTCCCTGATCGTCTCTTCAAATCCTTTTACTTTCTTTTTCAGATTTTCTGCACTATCCCTGTCCCTTTTCTCGAGAACACCTATGGCCCTGTCTTTTACTTCTTCACTGGCCATGCGAAGAATAGATACGAGTTTTCTTTCCCCTCCGATTACATAACTGATCTGCTCCTTCAACGTGTTTTCAAGACTGCGGACCTTTTCGGGGTCGATCTTTTCACTACTCAGGTATATCGCTATCCCGGACTGAATTTCAGGAGAGAAAGATTCAAGCAGTCTGGTTGCCAGGGCTGCATCAAGGTAGTTCGCCACGGTAGCTATATCTTCAGCAGGCATGTTCTTTAACAGGAACAGGAGGCTGGGCAGGTCTTTTTCACTGACAAAGGAAAAAGGCGGGGATTCCCCGGCCTTCACCTGCTCCAATTCCTCAGACGGCTCATGCGCCAACGTGGAGTTTTGCATCTCCGAACCGGCTCTCAACATCTCTCCAGTACCGGAAGTACCCCTCAGATGATCCCAATCAATGTTATTGAGAGCGCTGGAAAGCTTGCTGAACGGGTCCCTGAGAAACAATGAAGCTGTCAAAAGAAATATGGCTGCTATTAATCCCAGAATTATAAGGTAAAGGTTTTCAGGATAGAATACCGATTTCCAGTAGAATTTATTTCTCTTAAAATCAATCAACTGGATGTTCACTTTGTCCCCTCTTTTCTCGTTGAACCCTATGACCTGCTTTGCAAGGTCCCGGACAAGTGCAACCACGGGTTCCGAAATACCCCTGTCCAGCCAGATCGCAAGCACTATTTTATTAACCTTATATTTACTCCCCCCTGCTCCAGGGAAGAGAAGCTCGGCTGTTTCCGACAAACCCGTCCCAAATTGCTTTTTTACAGGCACTCCCGGAAGAATAAGGGCGTCCCGGCTTTTCTTTTTTGTTATACGGCCCCTGCTTAAATCACCACTCCTGACCGAACCTATGTCTGCGTTAACTATAACCACGCCCCTGTCATTGCCTGTAATCTCTGTAATCATCTGTTTAAGTCTTCTCTCGAGATGGTTCTCGAGGGATATCTTAAACGCAAAATCCTCATTGAAGTCAGCGGCCAATACAGTCGCAACTCCTGCCAACAGTAAAAGGAACGTCAAAACCGGCATCATTCTCATTTTTGCAGACATAGGAACTCCCTGTAATTTATTTTTCTCATAATAGATAGAACTACCCGAGATATTTCGGTATTTCACAAATCTTACAAATTGTTATATTATAAAGTTATATAAAACAATTGTAAAGATAATCTCAAATTTTTTAGTATAAGTGCTTGATATCGATATTATCATTAAATTAAAATAGAAAGTTCTCTTAACTTTATTTTTTGACAGGCAAAATGCTCACAAATACATAATTAATGTAAAAAAAGGGTACCATGCGCATTATCTGTTTTATATTAGTGATCGTTTTCTCTTTCTCACAAGGTTTTTCAGCAGAGGCTTCATCTGTCAGTAAAAGGCCGGCATCTTCCCCGCACA
Source organism: bacterium BMS3Bbin05 (assembly GCA_002897855.1). Taxonomy (GTDB): domain Bacteria; phylum Nitrospirota; class Thermodesulfovibrionia; order Thermodesulfovibrionales; family BMS3Bbin05; genus BMS3Bbin05. The sequence continues at coordinate 26,118 of BDTO01000080.1, read as the reverse complement.
GAAAAGTTAAATCTCTCAAGAGGACAGCAGGGAAAGAAAACGTTCCTTCTCGTAATGTTTCCTCGATATTCCAGGCAGGCCGTTTTGCAGATAACGGTGATGGAACCGTCACAGACAGCGATACCGGTCTTGTATGGCTTAAAGATGCCGATATTCGTAAACTTCCCATAACATGGGAGGGAGCAAAACTTTATATCCGTGAAATGAACTATGGCAAAAGACCGAATTTCGGGTACACGGACTGGCGAATGCCTGCCATCAATGAATTGCAATCACTGGTGGATAGGACAAAATTCTATCCTGCTCTTCCGGTGAATAATCCGTTTGTGGATATCCAAAACCATTTCTACTGGTCGTCATCTACAGGCAGGGATATAATTGATTATGTGTGGATACTTGATATGTCTTCCGGCGAAATGACCATAGATTATATGTCGGCCTGCAGTTACAAATTTCTCTGGCCCGTACGTTCAAGCTGGATGCCCCAGAAAGCGGTTGCAGGCGCCATAATGACAGAGGGCCTTAATGAATACGGCCAGCTTGGTGATGGAACTACAAATAGCAGGGATGGACTTCTGCCGATAGGCGGCATGGAAGATGTCATAAAAGTTGCTTCCGGAATGGACTATTCTGTTGCAATCAAGTCTGATGGTTCCGTATGGGCATGGGGCAGAAACAACATGGGTCAACTGGGTAACGGCACATTGGAGGACAGTCACATCCCTGTACTGGTCAAGGAACTTTACAAGGTTACCGACGTTGCGGCAGGCAAGTACCATACACTTGCCCTGCGCGCAGATGGTACTGTCTGGGCATGGGGAAGAAATTCTTACGGCCAGCTGGGGAATGGCTCCATACGGGACAGCAATATACCCGTAAAGGTTAAAGGATTGTCCAACATAACCGCTATTGCCGCCGGTACATATCATAGTGCAGCAGTACGCTCCGATGGAACTGTCTGGACCTGGGGATGGAACCTTTTCGGCCAGATCGGCGACAATACTACGAAAACCAGAACCGAACCTGTCATCGTAACCGGACTTCCGAAAATAATAAATGTCGCTGCAGGGCTTCATTATACTTTGGCACTGGCTTCAGACGGAACTGTCCGGGCATGGGGATGGAACATCAATGGACTGCTTGGTGACGGTACAAACGTAAACAGGCTTATACCCGTAAAGGTTAAAAAACTTTCCGGAATTATTGATATAGCCGCCGGGCTCAATCACAGCCTTGCGCTGAAGAAAGACGGACATGTATGGGCATGGGGCGGCAATAAATACAGCCAGCTTGGCAGGAAAGATGATGCCGGCTCCCTCCCCTCCGAGGTTGGTGGCGTAGGAAACATCAGAAAAGTTGCCGCCGGCATGTATCATTCCATGGCACTCATGAAAGATGGAACAATATGGATTTGGGGAAAGGACCTGAAAGATCAGCCTGCCAAATCTTCACCAGTGAGAATATGGAATGTTTCCTCGGTCAATGATATTGCAGGCGGAAAATATTTCACTCTCGTCGTGGGCGGACTCGGAACAAAACAGTAATGCCGCACATGGAGCCCCACGGGCAAGCCCGTGGTACCGATGTAGACACCCTAATATGGGTGACATCCCGACTGACTGCATTCATCCCTCGGCCTTGTCGGGGCCTGTCGGGACAAAATAACCGGGAAAATCTTACCTGGATTTCTCTTTTTTTACTTCAATGGAAAATTCGAAAAAGGCACGGCACTTTTTAAGTCTGCGGATGAATATCTTCTTCCCGGGATTATCTGAAGCCTCGATCACTTTCAGCAGTTTATCCGACCTGTCGATAAGAGACTGGATTTCTTCAATACTCATGGAGTCAGCCATGGTTAGTTTGGAACATATCGCCTCAAACTCCGACTCCCAGCCGGATGAGAACGTTATCGAGGGAAAGAGAATTATCAATGATATTATAAAAACGGATATGTCATTTAAATAACGGGCTCGAACTTTTTTCATAAAATCACGATAACTTGGGGAACACTGATTATTCATGCCATATTTTTACATGAAAATGAGCCCTCATGTCAAGAAAAAATCTTCTTTCATGAATTATGCCGAATCCCCCGTTCACGCTTTCAAAACGCGGGAAATTACATTTTACATTCCTGTATAAAAGGCTTGAACCTGTAGCCTCCCTAAACCCGTATAATTCGGTGAACAATGACTGAACTGTTATCTGTAGGGCAGAAAATCAGAACACCAAATTATTAAATCATATTGAACTTTTTCTGCATTATTTAAAAAATGACCCGACAACGAACAACATCTAAAGATTGCAATTATCCGTGCGTTTGTATTATGATTTAATATAAAAATGCTTTTCTCTCTCGTCTATCATGGTAATGTAGACAGAGTGCTTTTTTTTCATCCATAAAATTTATGGTAAAATCCATTCTTAAAGAACAGAGCCTGCTTGCTCCGGTTTTTTCTTCCGAAAAAGAGAAAAACGATTATCTTGAAGCGGTTTTTTCCCGCAAGATACTCTTTCCGATAATGAACGGGGGAATGGGAATCGATTTTTCCAATGAAGATCTGGCCGGCGCTGTTATAAGTGCGGGTGGAATAGGAGTTTTGGCTGCTTCTTTGGTCGGGTACAATGATATATTCGAGGAAAAACTTGAAAACATGCCTATGGAGGAGAGAAAGAAATTAATTATTGAAACAGATAAGGCAGCACTTTCCGGGAAGATCCGGAAAGTGCGCCAAGATTCTCAATACGGAATTTTAGGTATTAATTTAATGAGAGCGGTGAATAATTACGAAATCCTGGTCAAAGTGATCGGCGAAAGTAAATCCGTTGATATCCTGTTTGTCGGCGCGGGTCTTCCTACGGATTTACCGGTCGAAATGCTAAGATACCCTCATATGCGTTATGCACCTATCATCTCTTCAGTAAGGGCTGCCAGGATAATGCTAAAAAGGGCCCAGATTAGAAAGGGGCGCAAGCCGGACGCCTGGTACGTAGAATTGCCTCAATTCGCTGGAGGGCATTTAGGCGCAGGAAATGCAGAGGAGGCAAATGATCACAGCGAATTCAGACCCATTGAACTTTATAACGGTCTCAGGGAACTTGATCCGGATATCCCGATAATCCTGGCAGGCGGCATTATGTACAGGGAGGATATCGAAAAGGCTTTGGAGCAGGGTTTTAATGGTGTATCATGCGGAACGAGAATGCTTCTGACCCGGGAATCGGGCATGTCCGACGAAATAATCAAAGAATTTTACCTGAACCCCATGTATCCGGTCATTACCACGATGACCAGTCCAGCCGGGATGCCGTCAAGATATATTGATAACGGATTCTTAAAGGCAGCGGCAAAAGTCGTGGTCGAGACGAGGAAAAGGTGTGTTTCCTGCATAGGCATAAAGAATTGTGGCTTTATGAACAGAAAAACACCGTTTTGCATTGCTCACTGGCTGTCGAAAACACGTCGCGGTCTCAAAGACGGCCTTCTATTCACCGGTTCCAGACTGGATGAAATAAGAAATGACGGGATTTACTCAAAAAAAGGAGAAACATACATACCGACAATCCGTGAAGCAATCGATCTAATGTTGAACAATCTTTTTTCACAACAGACCTGCAGCCCGGCTGTTGCCTTTTAACCCATATTATTCATGAATTAAATGCCATGCGGACGGCGGAGATGGTTTATGGATTATCCGGGTCAGTAATAAGTCTTTCACGAATAGAACATGGAAACGATTGGAATCCCCCGAAGCGTCATTAATGAAATAATAGATCATGCAAAGGCCGGTTACCCGGACGAGGTCTGCGGGATTGTTGCCGGAAAGGAATTCTCTTCTGCACATTTATATAATATGACAAATACCGAAAACTCACGGGTAAGCTATTTCATGGACCCCGGGGAACAATTTCAGGTAATGAAAGACATAAGGGAAAGGAAGGAGAAAATGCTCGCCATATATCATTCCCACCCTGATTCCGTGGCATTCCCATCGGCAAAAGATGTACGGCTTGCCTATTATCCTGATTCTTTATATATCATCGTAAGTCTTGCCGGTGATATACCTGTGTTGAAGGCATTTTCCATCAACGAAGGCGAAATCGTTGAAATTTCTGTTAAACCCCTTTAAAAATATCCCTGCTTTTTATTAAAATACTAATTCCTAATTGATTTCATTTTTTTGAGAGGAGGCAGATAATGGGTTTCATAAAAGGTCTGAAATGCCGTGAATGCGGCCGTGAATACGCTGTTGAACCCATATACGTATGCGAATTCTGTTTCGGCCCTCTCGAAGTGGCTTACGACTATCCAAAGATAAAAAAAGCCCTTACAAGAAAAAAGATAGAGAAAAGAGAAAAAAACCTCTGGAGATACAGGGAACTCTTACCTGTCGACGGTAACCCGCAGGTTGGCCTTACTTCCGGCTTTACACCGCTTATAAAGGCAGACAACCTTGCCGGAGAGCTTGGCATAAAAGAACTTTATGTAAAAGACGATACCGTTGCACACCCTACCCTTTCTTTCAAAGACAGGGTCGTATCGGTAGCTCTTACCAAGGCAAAGGAATTCGGGTTTGATACAGTAGCATGTGCATCAACGGGAAATCTGGCCCATTCCGTATCGGCACTCGGGGCAAAGGCAGGATTCAACAGGTTCATATTCATACCCGCTTCACTTGAGGCCAGCAAGATCGCCGCATCACTGGTATATGGGCCGAATCTCGTGGCAGTTGATGGTAATTACGACGACGTAAACAGACTCTGCAGCGAGATCGCAAACAAGTACAACTGGGCATTCGTTAATATTAATATCAGGCCCTTCTACGCCGAGGGTTCAAAGACACATGGATTTGAGATAGTTGAGCAACTGGGGTGGAGAGCGCCTGATAATGTCGTTGTACCATGCGCCAGCGGATCGCTGCTTACGAAAATATGGAAAAGTTTCAAGGAATTCAGGGAAATAGGTATTATAAAAAAGCTCGATACAAAGGTATTCGCCGCACAGGCAAAAGGGTGCAATCCCATAGCAACAGCTATTAAAAACGATACGGATATAATAGTACCTGTGAAACCCGATACCGTTGCAAAATCACTTGCCATAGGAAATCCAGCAGACGGATATTACGCATACAAGTGTGTAAAGGATACGGGAGGATATGGTGAGGATGTCACTGACGAAGAAATTATAGACGGAATGAAGCTGCTCGCAAAAACGGAAGGCATATTTGCAGAGACAGCAGGAGGCGTTACTGTAGCCGCAACCAAAAAACTGATAGAGAGCGGCCATATAGACAGAAATGAGACAACAGTTATATGCATAACGGGAAACGGTCTGAAGACCCAGGAGGCACTCCATGGCCACATGGGCGAGCCTCATCATATTAACCCTAATCTTGAGGCCTTCGAAAAGGTCCTTAAAAAAATAAAATAAGGAAAAACCATAAAAGGGGGTAAAAAATGCCGGTAAAAGTCAGGATTCCAACCCCACTCCAGAGGCTGACGGGGGGCAAAGAAGAAGTTGAAGCAAAAACGGGTACTGTCATCGAAATTGTAAACGACCTTGATAAGCAGTATCCCGGGATTGCAGAGAGAATCTCAGAGAATAACAAGATAAGGCGTTTCGTCAACATGTATGTAAATGAAGAGGATATCAGGTTTCTCCAGGCGGAAGCGACTGTGGTTAAGGATGGTGACGAATTGTCAATCGTGCCCGCTATAGCAGGCGGGATATCTCAATAAGAGGGGGAACTATGACAAGAAGGGTCAAACTTACTTTTCCACCGGAACTGATAAAGGAACCCGTAGTCTTCACAATGGCAAAGAAATATGATGTAATGCCTAACATCAGGAGAGCAAGGGTTACTGAATCGGTCGGTGAGCTTATCCTCGAACTGGAGGGTACTGAAGAGAATCTTGAAAAGGGTATTCAGTCTCTTACCGAACAGGGAATTTCAGTCGAATTAATAGAAGGAGATATTGTAGAATAGCAGGCAAAATGTCTGCTATTAAATAATTCATGGACTCCTTGATTCCACATAGGACTGCTGCAGCGAAGAAATCCCATCCGGGGGGAATATGTCTTTAGAAGACCAGAAAACCATGCCTCGTTCAGTCTGGACGGGGGTAATCAACAGGTACAGAGAATTTCTCCCCGTTACTGATAGTACTCCGGTAGTTACTCTACATGAGGGAAATACGCCTCTTATCAGGGCACGGAATCTCGTGAAGAATGCCGGTCTTGATATCGATGTCTGGTTCAAATTTGAAGGGCTTAACCCCACCGGCTCATTCAAGGACAGGGGAATGAGCATGGCAATCTCAAAGGCCATGGAGGAAAGGGCAAAGGCTGTTATCTGTGCTTCAACGGGTAATACGTCTGCCGCCGCCGCCGCTTATGCGGCCCGTGCCGGCATCAAGGCCTTTGTCATTATACCGGAAGGGAAGATAGCGCTCGGTAAACTGTCCCAGGCGCTTATTCATGACTCGGTCGTATTCCAGGTCTCCGGCAACTTCGATACCGCCCTTTCCCTTGTCAGGAAGCTTGTAGAACTCTATCCCATGACCCTTGTCAACTCCATTAATCCATTCAGGATCGAGGGACAGAAAACCGCGGCATTTGAAATATGCGACCAGCTTGGAAATGCACCGGACTTCCATCTACTGCCGGTGGGCAATGCGGGGAACATAACCGCCTGCTGGAGAGGATACAGGGAATATAAAGATGCAGGAATTATATCAGCTCTTCCGATAATGTTAGGGTTCCAGGCGGAAGGGGCATCACCAATAGTAAAGGGGCATCCTGTCGAGAGGCCGGAAACAGTGGCGACTGCCATTCGTATTGGTAACCCGGCAAGCTGGAAGGCAGCATTGGCGGCCAGGGACGAGTCAGGGGGGCTTATAGAATCCGTTACGGATGATGAGATACTGTCGGCCTACAGGCTTATCGCTTCATCAGAGGGTATTTTTTGCGAGCCTGCATCAGCTGCACCCGTTGCCGGTCTCCTGAAACTTAACAGGAAAGGATACTTCAAAAAAGGGCAAACCGCTGTCTGCACCCTTACCGGTCACGGTCTGAAAGATCCCGATACTGTATTCAGTGTAGTTAATAAACCAATCAGTATCAGTTCCAAACTAAGAGATGTTGAAGAGATAATAAAGAAACGCCTATAACCGATTCGGCGTTATTATCGTAAATCTCTCTCAAACGGTACTATAAAATTGAATATAAGTTCACCCTGATGTTTTACTATACTGATGGAGGACACCACATGAGCATCAATTCCGGAGCAACTGCAAATTCAGGGGACAAACCCCTCTTTACGGATGAGGATATCTACCTCTTCAGGGAAGGGAGCCACTATCGCCTCTATGACAAAATGGGCTCACATATCATGGAGCAAGATGGCGCCTGCGGTGTATATTTCTCGGTTTGGGCGCCAAACGCAGAGAAGGTGTCTGTTATCGGTGATTTCAACGGATGGAACCCGGATTCCAACAAGATGAAAGTCCGTGAGGATAGCTCCGGCATATGGGAGCTTTTCATCCCGGGCATGGATAAGGGAGCTATATATAAATACCACATCATCTCCCGCTATGACGGATACCGTGTAAACAAGGCGGACCCGTATGCATTTCATTCCGAAACCCCGCCCAGAACGGGTTCTATCATATGGGATCTGCAGTATGCATGGGGAGACGGAGATTGGATGGAAAAACGTCACGAACTCAACGACCTGAATGCTCCATTCTCGATTTATGAAGTGCACCCCGGCTCATGGAGACGCAACCCCGGGCAGGGGAACAGGTCTCTTTCATACCGCGAGATGGCGCGTGAGCTTGCGGAATATGTAAATGAAATGGGATTCACCCATGTCGAGCTTATGCCCATAATGGAACATCCGTTTTTCGTCTCCTGGGGTTACCAGATAACCGGCTATTTTGCGCCTACGAGCAGGTACGGAACACCACAGGATTTCATGTATCTTGTCGACTGCCTTCATCAGAACGGTATCGGCGTAATACTTGACTGGGTTCCGTCACACTTTCCGACGGATGAGCACGGTCTGTCCTATTTCGACGGAACGCATCTTTACGAACACGCAGACCCACGCAAGGGTTTTCACCCCGACTGGAAGAGCTATATCTTCAACTACGGAAGAAATGAAGTAAGGAATTTTCTCATCAGCAATGCCCTTTTCTGGTTTGAGAAATACCATATCGACGGCCTGCGGGTAGATGCAGTAGCATCGATGCTCTATCTCGACTACGGGAGACAGAATGGTGAATGGATACCAAATCAATACGGGGGCAGAGAAAATATAGAGGCTATATCCCTTTTAAAAAGGTTTAATACAGCAGTATATGAAAACTTTCCGGATGTCCAGACCATTGCGGAGGAATCAACGGCATGGCCAATGGTTTCGCGGCCGGTTTATGCCGGCGGTCTCGGTTTCGGTATGAAATGGAACATGGGATGGATGCATGACACACTGGATTACATGTCAACAGAACCGGTATTCAGAAAATACCGCCATAATCAGCTTACATTCAGCATATGGTATGCCTTCTCCGAAAACTTTGTTTTACCTCTTTCTCATGATGAAGTGGTACATGGGAAGGGTTCTCTCTTCGGCAAGATGCCGGGTGACGAGTGGCAGAAATACGCAAACCTGAGACTGCTTTTCGGATACATGTATGCACATCCCGGCAAGAAGCTCATCTTCATGGGAGGGGAACTGGCACAGTGGAAGGAGTGGTCACATGATGAAAGCATCGAATGGAACATCCTTGAATATCCCTTCCATAAAGGTGTCCAGAGATGGGTAAGTGACCTGAATCATCTTTACAGAGATGAACCCGCAATGCATGAACTGGATTTCAGGAAAACGGGTTTTGAGTGGATAGACTTTCATGACTGGGAACAGAATATTATCAGTTTTCTCCGAAGGGGAAGAAGCACGGATGACATTGTACTGGTCGTATGTAACTTTTCACCTGTACCGAGATACCGTTACCGTGTCGGAGTGCCCCGTGGCGGATACTGGAAGGAACTGCTGAACAGCGATGCAGCTGATTATTCGGGAAGCGGACATGGAAACTTCGGAGGAGTATCGGCGGAGCCCGCAGCGTATCAGGGAAGGGAAAACTCAATCATTATCACTCTGCCCCCTCTCGGAGCAGTCTTTTTCAAAAATGTGCCGCGCTGTGAAACCACAATTTCGCAATGAGGCATCGAGAAGCATGGAAAAGGGAAAGCGGAATTCTTCTTCATATATCATCCCTCCCGTCAAAATACGGCATCGGAGACCTTGGACCATCTGCGTACAGGTTCGTTGACTTCCTTGTAAAGTCCGGGCAGGGCATTTGGCAGATTCTTCCGCTAAACCCGACCAGTCCTGCTTATGGAAACTCCCCCTATAGCAGTTACTCGGCATTTGCCGGAAACCCATTTCTCATAAGTCCGGAGATACTTGTACAGGACGGTTATTTATTGAAATCCGATCTCCGCTCGATGCCGCCTTTCCCCACGAAGAGGGTTCAATACGACAAAGTTTGCAGGTTCAAAAAAGATATTCTTTTCACTGCATTTACCCGTTGCAGGCACAGAATCGGTTCTTTAGCGGAGTTTCAGCATTTTCTTGAAGACAATTCATTCTGGCTTGAAAATTATACCCTCTTTATAGCTCTCAAGAAACACTTCGGCAACAGGATATGGAGCAGGTGGCCAAAGAGCCTCCGGTACAGGGATCAGGGTGAACTTGAAAAATGGAAGAACAAGCTTGAAGATACAGTTTTAAGAGAATCCTTCTTTCAGTTCCTTTTTTTTACTCAATGGGCCAGGGTGCGAAATTACTGCAGGGAACATAATATTCGGATAATCGGTGATTTACCCATTTATGTCAACTATGACAGTTCCGATGTATGGTCTCATCCCCGCATATTCAAGCTTGATGAAAAAAGAAAAATGACCTTTGTATCCGGTGTCCCGCCTGATTACTTCAGCAAAACCGGCCAACTCTGGGGAAATCCTGTATATAACTGGGATGCGCTGAAGAAAAAGCATTATTCGTGGTGGATTGACCGGCTGGGATATAACATGCGGCTCTTCGATATAACCCGGATCGACCACTTCAGGGGATTTGTTGCATTCTGGGAAGTAAGATCCGGAGAAAAAAATGCCATGAACGGCAAATGGGTCAATGCGCCGGCAATGGATTTTTTTACGGAGGCAATGCGCAGATTGCCCGGTCTTCACATAATCGCCGAAGACCTGGGAGTGATAACACCCGACGTAAGAGAAGTAATGAATCACTTCGGATTTCCCGGGATGAAACTTCTTCTCTTTGCCTTCGGCGACGACGATCCCGGCCATCCATACCTTCCCCATAACTATCCGGAAAACTGTATCGTTTATACCGGCACACACGACAATAATACGGCAGTCGGCTGGTTCAAAAAAGAGGCTCGGTCAGAAGAGAAAAAGAGGATCGAAAACTATATCGGCCGTAAAGTATCGGCCGGAACAATTAACCGGGAACTGATCAAACTCGCAATGAAATCTGCGGCGCGGACGGCCATTTTCCCGATGCAGGACATCCTTGGTCTCGATGAAGATGCAAGAATGAACCATCCCTCAAGCGCACGAGGCAATTGGGAGTGGAAACTCCATCCACGGCAATTGACTTCTTCTTCCGCCGAAAGGCTTTTCAGGATAACGAAAATGCATGGAAGAATCTGATCGGTTATTCACACATTAGAACTGCAGAAATTTCCTCCATATAAGGAGTTTCGATCCTGCCGACGGGGTTTATTTAACACAGGTTATACAGTTAAAATAACACTATTCGTATACCGGAATGAAATATATTGTTATCATAGGCGACGGTATGGCCGACAGGCCATTGGAGGAGTTGGGCGGTCTTACGCCTTTGCAGAAGGCTTATACACCTAACATGGATGCCCTTGCAAAAAACGGCCTTGCCGGAAAAGTGAAGACCATTCCCGACGGGTTTCAGCCCGGCTCGGATGTTGCCAATCTCTGTATCCTGGGGTATGACCCTGCTCAATATTATTCAGGGCGGGCGCCGCTCGAAGCGGCAAGCATGGGTGTTGAACTGCTTGACAATGATGTGGCATACAGATGCAATATCGTAACCATTAAAGAAGACGGCGACTGGGACAGATTCATCATGGCGGATTACAGCGCAGGCCACATTACAAGTAAAGAAGCGGGCGAACTCATAAGGACAGTCGATGAAGAACTTGGAAATGAAAATATCAGTTTTTACTCTGGGACAGGTTACCGTCATCTGATGGTCTGGCAGGATGGCATCGAGAATGTTGATTGTACCCCTCCCCATGATATCACTGGTAAGGAAATAGGTAAATACCTCCCGAATGGAAACGGGAAAGAGGTGCTGCTCAGGCTCATGAAGGAATCACTGGAGGTCCTGAGGGGACATGATATTAATAAAAGGCGCATTAAATCCGGCAGGAATCCCGGAAATTGCATATGGCTATGGGGGCAGGGGAAAAAACCCTCGATGCCCCCATTCAGGGACAGGTACGGACTCTCCGGAGCGCTGATAAGTGCTGTAGACCTGACCAAAGGGCTCGGCGTTTATGCCGGATTTAAAATCATAAATGTACCCGGAGCGACGGGCTATATTGATACCAATTACAGCGGGAAGTCCGATGCCGCCCTCGAATCCCTCGGAGACGGTGATTTTGTCTATCTTCATATCGAGGCGCCCGACGAAGCGGGGCATAACGGCAACGTAGAAGATAAGATCAGGGCCATTGAGGATATCGATTCCCGGGTAATAGGACCTCTTTTAAGAAAAGTAGAGGAAAGATTCGGCAGATTCAGGGTCCTCATTATGCCGGACCATGCAACGCCGATATCCCTGAGAACTCATACGGATGACTTTGTCCCGTTCATTATCTATGACAGCGGGAAATCCGGTCAATCCGGGTTCGACGGATACAATGAAATCATATGCGGGGCCGAAAATGTAATTACCTTTGAAAAAGCTCATAAGCTGATGGATTTCTTTATATACGGACAACAATAAGGATCGATGATGGAGCCCGGCCCCGACTATCAGCCACGGACGGACACAGACATAAAGAAAGGAATAAAGGGCTATATATGGTTTTAAATTAAAAAGAAAGGTTCTTTTAAAAAAGTCTGTGGCAGAAAAAAGGATTTTTCAGCCGCTGATTTACACGGAGAAACACGGATAGATTAAAAGTCATATAAAATCCGTGCCGATCTGCGGCTAATTGAAGTTTTTAGTCTGTGGAAGTCTGTGGCAGAAAAAGAAAAGACTCTTTCAGCCGCGGATTTACGCGGAAAAACGCAGATAGAAAATTTAAAAGTCATTAAAATCCGTGCCGATCTGCGAATATCTGCGGCTAATTGAAGTTTTTAGTCTGTGAGAGTCTATGGTAGAATAATTTTCTTTTTTCTGTGGTTATGGTTTGATTACTTTATAGAAATACCGGAAGAACTTTATTTTTATTAATCCTTGTTAATGCAGATCCGGAATTCATTATAATTTCAACATAACAGAAGGAGATTTTTCAGTGGTTTTAATCGTTCAGAAATATGGCGGAACTTCCGTAGGAAGCGCTGAAAGGATCAGGGCAGTTGCCGAACATACAGCCGAAACCTTTAGAAAGGGGAATATGGTCGTTCTCGTGGTTTCGGCAATGGGCGGTGAGACCGACAGACTGATATCACTCGCCCATGAACTGTCATCAAATCCTCATGAGAGGGAAATGGATATGCTTCTGTCGTCCGGTGAAAGGATCAGCGCAGCGCTGACCGCCATGGCTCTGAATGAACAGGGAATTAAGGCCATGTCTTTTACCGGCAGGCAGGTCGGGATCATTACCGACACTTCACATACAGAGGCAAAGATAGAAAAGGTAACCGCAGACAGGGTAAAACAGGCCATAGACAATGGTATTGTGCCGGTAATCTGCGGGTTCCAGGGCATAACGGAAAATTCGGATGTAACGACACTTGGACGGGGCGGTTCCGACCTGACAGCCGTAGCGGTCGCCGCTGCTTTACATGCCGATCTCTGCGAGATATATACTGATGTGGAAGGTGTTTTTACTACAGACCCGGATATTGTTTCGGAAGCACGGAAACTTGATATGATATCTTATGAAGAAATGCTTGAACTTGCCAGTCTTGGGGCAAAGGTATTACAGGCGAGGTCGGTCGAATTCGCAAAAAAATACGATGTCCGGGTGGTTGTGAAATCAAGCTTTTCCAGTAACCCGGGAACGGTTGTTACCAGGGAGGATAAAGAGATGGAAAAAGTAGCAGTTTCTGGAATTGCATATGATAAGAACCAGACAAAGTTCACTATCATGGGGGTCCCGGACAGGCCCGGAATAGCAGCAGCCCTGTTCAGGAACATTGCTGAAGCCGGTATTGTTGTGGACATGATTGTTCAGAACATAAGCAGTGACGAAAAGCTGGCGGATATATCATTTACAGTGCCCGAAACAGATACGGCAAAAACAAGGGATATTGTGGAAAAAGTCGCAAGGGAACTGAATGCGGCCGGCATTTCAACGGATAAAAACATTGCAAAGATATCCATTGTGGGCGTCGGTATGAGGACCCACTCGGGCGTTGCCGCAAAGACTTTCCAGACACTCTCGGACAGCGGTATCAATATAATGATGATATCCACGTCCGAGATAAAGATATCATGTGTTATAGACTCGAAGTATACTGAACTGGCTGTCAGGGTTCTGCATAATGCCTTTGAACTGGAAAAGGAGTAATAAGGTCACAGATGATAAGGGAATTAAATAAACCTGTGAATATCCGTGTCAATCCGCGGCCCGGTTATTTAAAAAGGAGTTTCCGTGAAAAAGCTTGAAATTTACGACACAACTTTAAGGGATGGGGCGCAGTCCGAGGACATATCTTTCTCACTCGAGGATAAACTGAAGATCACGGAAAAACTCGATGAATTCGGTATCCACTACATCGAAGGAGGCTGGCCGGGTTCCAATCCGAAAGATGTCGCATATTTTAAAAAAGTAAAGAACCTCGGTTTGCACGGGTCGAAAGTAGTCGCCTTCGGAAGCACCAGGAGAAAGGGCCAGAGAGTCGAAAAAGATACCAATATCAAAACACTCCTGAATGCAGGTACGGAAGCCGTCACGATATTCGGCAAGACATGGGACTTCCATGTTGCCGAGGCACTAAAGACGTCGCTTGAAGAAAACCTCGAAATGATCTTTGATTCTGTAAGGTACCTGAAAAAAAATGTCGACAAGGTATTCTTCGATGCAGAACACTTTTTCGACGGCTACAGGAACAATCCCGTATATGCCGTTAAGTGCCTCAGGACGGCTCAGGATGCGGGGGCCGATATCATCGTCCTCTGCGATACCAACGGCGGCACGTTGCCGCTGGATATTCACAATGCAATCAGGAAGATTAAAAAATCCGTCAACACACCACTGGGCATCCATGCGCATAATGATTCCGGATGCGGGGTAGCGAATACCATTATTGCTATCGGGGCGGGTGCAGTTCATTTTCAGGGCACCATCAATGGACTTGGTGAAAGATGCGGAAATGCAAATATCTGCTCGGTAATACCGAACCTTCAGCTCAAGCTTGGATACAGATGCATATCCGACGAAGAAATGGTAAAGCTCCGCGAAGTATCACGCTTTGTCAATGAAATGTCAAACATAAGGCATTTCAAGAGGCAACCCTTTGTGGGAGACAGCGCTTTTGCACACAAGGCCGGCATTCATGTTTCAGCGGTTAGAAAGAGACCGGAGACATATGAACATATCAGGCCGGAACTTGTCGGCAATTCACAGCGCGTTCTGATATCGGACCTTGCCGGCCGAAGTAATGTCCTGAGAAAGGCCGATGAGTTCGGCATAAAAATCGAGAAAAATTCGCCGAAACTGAAAGACATTATCGATACCCTGAAAGAGCTTGAAAATCTGGGTTTCCAGTTTGAGGGCGCCGAAGCATCATTCGAACTTCTCATGAAAAAGGCACTTGGTCTTCACAGGCGGTTCTTTGATCTTGCGGGGTTCAGGGTCATCGTGGAGAAGAGAAAGGAAAGAGAGGATCCAATAAGCGAAGCCACCATAATGGTTAAAGTAAAAGGCCATGTCGAGCATACGGCAGCGACGGGAAACGGCCCGGTTAATGCACTTGACAATGCGCTGAGAAAGGCCCTTGAAAAATTTTATCCTGAACTCCGGGATGTGAAACTGCTTGATTATAAAGTCAGGGTACTTACGGCCGGCAAAGGCACACAGGCCAGGGTACGGGTACTTGTGGAATCCGGCGACAAAGATTTCAGGTGGGGTACGGTCGGAGTATCTGAAAATATTATCGAGGCCTCCTGGCAGGCACTGGTGGACAGTATCGAGTACAAACTTCTTAAAGAAAAAGGGTAAATAAAACACGCATATATAGAATCCGGGAGCCGGAGAAATACATAACCCGAATCCGGCGATAAGAAGACTATGGACTTCTGAATTCTGTTTTCCGGATTCTCACTGTAACGGCACTTTATCAGAGAATGAACAACTATCTTATCGCTATTTTCATCATATACATCCTTATCACGGGGTTCGGCTATTGGCTTGAATATCTGAACATCAAATATCTTAAAAAAAATGGTGATATCATACCCGCCGAATTCGAGGGCCATATTGACCAGCCGCTTCTTTCCAGAACCAGGGACTACACTGTTGAAAATTCGCGATTCGGTATTATATCTTCTGTGTTCAGTGACCTGATTCTGCTCCTGTTCATCTTCGGCGGAATACTGGACATTTACAACTCGTGGGTATCATCGCTGCACCTCCCGTTTATCGTATCAGGCCTGATCTTCTTTCTCCTGCTCACATATATCCAGACATTTCTGGAAATGCCTTTCGGATTATATCGAACTTTCAGGATAGAGAAAAAGTACGGGTTTAATACAATGACAATAAAGCTCTGGATAACGGATACGATCAAATCGCTGGTCATATCAACAATCATCCTCTCTCTGTTGATAGCGTGCGGCCTGTTGATTATTAAAAAGAGCCCTGATTTATGGTGGTTCTGGGTCTGGTGTTTCTTTTTCTCATTCAGTATGTTCATTATGTACCTCTCGCCTTATGTGATAGAGCCACTCTTTAATAAATTTAAGCCGGTTGATGACGAGGAACTGGTTGGAGGGATAATAAATCTCATGTCCAGGGCCGGGATAAAGGTGAGCAGGGTATTCAGGATGGACGCTTCAAAAAGGACAAAACACACCAATGCCTATTTTTCAGGTATCGGCAGGACAAAAAGGATCGTACTCTTCGACACCCTGCTTAAAATGCTTGACCATGCGGAAATATTGTCCGTACTTGCGCATGAGGCAGGGCACTGGAAGAAGAGGCACATCCTTAAATCCATAATAGCTACCGAAATAATAGCATTTATCGTCTTTTATATCGCTTTTCACCTGCTCAGGGGTAATTTCCTGGCCGAACTCTTCAGGATTAAAGAAAGCACATTGTTTGCAAAGCTGATTGTCCTTGGTTTCCTGGGGTCCATCGCCTCTTTCCCGCTTTCTCCACTCTTCAATTATTTATCGAGAAGACATGAGAGAGAAGCAGACGACTTTTCCTGCAGCCTTATCGGCGATGGCGGCCCAATGATTTCGTCTCTGGTAAAACTCTCCAGAGACAACCTCTCAAATCTCCACCCCCACCCATTCTATGCAGCTTTCCACTATTCACACCCGCCGGTTATTGAACGGATCAAGAGGTTAAAGAAAAGAAGCCGGACAGTATAAAACGGATTTTTATGGTGTAAACCATCTATCACACCACATTATTTTGAGCCGATTTGATGTTCGGCCTTATCCGTCATCAAGTCTGCAACCGACCTTGCAAATGCAGCCGGGTCTTTCGGTTTTGAGCCCTCAAGGACAAGGGCCTGCCCATATAGGAGACTCGCATATTCATCAAGAAGAGGATTCCCCCTGTCTTTTTCAAACAAAGCATTCATTGTTTCGAAAAGAGGATGTTCAGGATTTATTTCGAGAATTCTTTTAGTCACAGGTACGTCCTGCCCCATCGCCTTCAGCACCTTTTCCATCTGCGGATCCATCGTCCCCTCATCGCTGACAAGGCAACAGGCGGAGTCCCTCAGCCTCCCGGACAGACGTACATCCTTTAAATCATCCTTCAACTTGACTTTAATCAGTTCAATAAGCCCTCTGTATTTCTTTTGCGCCTCTTCCCTGCCGGCCTGTTTCTCTTTATCCAGCTCAATATCACCCTTGGTAACGGATTTGATCTTTTTTCCCCTGTATTCGCCGAGGCTTCCCATAATAATATCATCTATCTCGTCCAGCATTATGAGAACTTCATAATCCTTCTCTTTAAAAGCCTCAATATATGGTGAACCTGCTACCTCATCCCTTGATGTACCTGTAATATAATAGATGTCATTCTGCCCCTCCTTCATGTTGTCCACATATTCCTGCAACGTGGTATAAGTACCGGCCTCTTTATTTGTCGACTCAAGAATCAACAGGTCGGCAATTGTTTCTTTTCTTTTGAAATCATAATGAATACCCTCCTTCAATACCGTGCCGAATTCTTTATAGAAACCGGTATACTTTTCATATTCGTTCTTTTTCATCTCTCCAAGCGTATCAAGAACCTTTTTGGTTAAACTGTTCCTGATGACTTCGACCTGCCTGTTGGCCTGGAGTGTTTCCCTGGAAACATTCAGAGGGAGATCCGATGAGTCAACCACGCCCTTCACAAATCTCAGGTATAAGGGAATCAGTTCTTCGCAGTGATCCATAATCTGGACTCTCTTTACATAGAGTGTAGGACCTATCCGGTATTCTTTGTAAAAGATATCAAAGGGCGCATGAGACGGAATATACAGAAGGGCGAGGAATTCTGAAGTCCCCTCCGCCCTGTAGTGGATAACCTCTAAAGGATCGGAAATATCGTGGGATATATGCTTATAAAATTCATTATACTCTTCTCTGCTCACCACGGACCTGTCCCGAAGCCAGATTGCCTTACCTGAATTCAGCTGCTCTTCTTCAGTCGTCTTATATTTCTCCCCCTTCTTGATCTCGCTTTCCTTCTCACGGACAACATCCATCACTATCGGATGTTCAATATAGTCCGAGTATTTTCTTACTACATTCCGAATTTCCCATTCATCGAGGTACTTTTTTTCATCTTCTCTGAGGTGGACAACAACATCCGTCCCTTTCTTTTCCTTGGTGAAATTTTCTACCGTAAAAGAACCGTCTGCTCCGGATTCCCATTTGACGCCTTTATCAGCGCTCTGCCCGGCCCTCCTCGATATGACCGTAACCTTGTCCGCCACCATGAAAGACGAATAGAAACCGACTCCGAACTGACCGATCAGCTCAGGGTTGTCCTTGACATCCCTCCCCTGCAATGCCTTCAGGAATTCCTGGGTGCCGGAATGGGCAATCGTTCCCAACGCCTCAATAATATCATCCCTGGTCATTCCGATCCCGTTATCACTTACAGTAATGGTTCCGGCATCCCTGTCTGCGAATATCCTGATCTTCCACTCGCCTTCTCCCTCCAATACATCTTTATTTGTGAGTGACTCATAACGTGCCTTGTCGATAGCATCAGATGCATTGGATATCAGCTCTCTCAGGAATATCTCCTTGTGTGAATAGAGGGAATTCACCACAAGGTCCAGCAGCTGCTTTACCTCCGTCTTGAAACTCATCTTTTCTGCAGTCATAGTACTATACACCTCACTCTCATGAAATTATAAGTTTAAATATTAACTATAATAAATCATTATAAAAAAATCAATTCACAACCGGTTGAACGCATATCCTTATAAATAAAATAATGCCTGTCTTCAAAATAATTTTCTATTTTAACATCACGCTTTTATGCTAATATAAAATCCAAATTGATCTTCCCTGTGGCAAGGCCACCGGGAATCTAATGCAGGGAAAATTGTTTCGTTTTCTTTATTATATTCGCTTACTTGATCCCGTGATAAGACCACGGGGAATACGCTCACTATCCATTTATGAAGGAGGTTTAAACCTGTGGTAACCGGAAAACCATTGCTTACAGCAGAGCAGATAAGCCATAGGGTCAGGGAACTCGGAGACATGATTACCGAAGATTATTCAGGCAAAAAACTTTTGGCTGTGGGAATTCTTAAGGGCGCCTTCATGTTTTTCTCCGATCTTGTAAAAAAGATCCGTGTACCACTTACGGTGGATTTCATCATTGCTTCAAGTTACGTCAAGACCGGTACAAGCGGAGAAGTAAAAATCCACTATGACATCAGGGATGATATTTCCGGCAAAAACGTTCTTCTGGTCGAGGATATAGTAGATACAGGCATTACCCTTAACCATATAAGGGAACTCATTCTTACCCGGTCTCCGGAATCTATCATGATATGTGCTTTTCTCGACAAGAAGGAGCGCCGCATGGTCGATGTGCCCATAGATTACAGGGGGTTTGAAATTCCCAACGAATTTGTCGTCGGCTACGGGCTCGATTACAATGACATGTTCAGGAACCTTCCCTATATATCCGTTTTTAAAAAAAGCACCTGAATCACTGGAGAATAATACATGTATGATCTTATGATTGAGACAAGGTTTTCGTCCGCCCACCAGTTGAGGGGATACAAAGGCAAATGTGAAGCCCTGCACGGACACAACTGGAAAGTACAGGTATATGTAACGGCTGAAAAGCTTAACGAAATCGATTTAGCCATGGATTTTCATGAAATCAAGACATATGCTGAAGAAGTTGTTAATCAATTGGACCATGGGTTTCTGAACGAGATATTCCCGTTTACCGAAATAAATCCCTCGTCGGAAAATATCGCCAAATGGATATATGATTCTCTGAAGAAAAAGATTGAAAGCGAAAATGTACAGCTATCTGCCGTAACCATCTGGGAATCCGGCACTGCTTCCGCCACTTATTATGAAGATTGACGATAAATTCGCAGAAAAGATCATGGCATCTGCCCTGAAGTCGGGTGCAGACGAGGCGGAAATTTATATCATCAAGTCAAATAATCTCACTGTCGAGGTTAAAAAGGGTGAGACAGAATCCCTCGAAAAATCCTTTGATGCCGGATATTCGGTAAGGGTTATCAGGGACAGCAGGGAAGGCTTCTCATATTCAACGGATCCTGAAGACTTCATGAACTGTATTGAAAGGGCCGTTGAAACCTCAAGGTGGCCGGAAGAAGACAAGTATACAGAATTCCCTGCAGATAATACACAGAATGAAGTAGACGTATTCGATCCGGCCGTTGATGCCCTTACTGAGGAAAAAGTCATTGAAATGGCACTTGATGTTGAAAAATCAGCTGTTGACGCAGACAGCCGGATCACCAGGACCCGGAAAACATCGGTAAGTATCTCTTCAGGCCGTTGGACCATCATGAATTCAAGAGGGACCTCCAAATCTTTCAAATCCACATTCATCACTTCTCATACGATGGTCATAGCTGAGGACGGACGGGATAACCAGGCCGGCTGGGATTACCAGGGCAGCCGATTCCTTGAAGACATATCATTTTGTGATATCGGCAGAACAGCAGCGCAAAGGGCTGTCCGGCTTTTGGGTGCCCGGAAAACCGGGTCTTCGAAGGGCAATATCATACTCGACAACTCTGTGGCATCGGAGTTTCTCGCTATATTTGCCTCTGCCTTATCCGCAGAGGCGGTCCAGAAGGGCAAATCCTTACTGGCAGGTAAGATCGGCAAGCCCGTGGTCTCTGATAAAGTGGATATCGTTGATAACGCACTTGCGGACAAACTCGTGGGGAGCAGGCCGTTCGACGCTGAAGGGGTTGCCGCAAAAAACAAATCACTTATCAAAAAAGGAGTACTGAAAGGATATCTTCACAATACTTATACCGCCAATAAGGATAATACATCGTCAACCGGCAACGCCGTAAGAAACGGTTTTAAAAGCACACCATCAGTCGGGATAACCAACATGTTCATAATGCCGGCTGAAGGTTCGGAGCCCTGCACCCCGGATTCACTTATATCTTCCGTCGACAACGGTCTGCTTGTAACTGAAGCAATGGGGATACATACTGCAAATCCTGTATCCGGAGACTTTTCTGTCGGGGTGACCGGCATATGGATCAGCGGCGGCAGGCTGAGGCATCCCGTCAGGGAAGCCGTAATCAGCGGTAACATTTCAGATCTTTTTTGCAACATCGTCACATGCGGAAACGATCTTAAATTTTTTGGAAAAACAGGCTCTCCCAGTCTGCTTATCAAGGATACAGATATAAGCGGCTGATATCCAAAAACGACGGGGGGCCTGCGTCATAAAAGAGGGGCAGGTCAGGCTGCCCTGTCACACCAGTAGTCCTCGAAGCGGTTGGATTTTATCATGCAGCGCAAGGATATAATAGCGTTAGCGCCCTTGACGGTCCATTGCATGCCGGAGCGTTTCAGCCTTTGTGCTATAATGTTTTTACAACCTGCCTCTATAACACCTGAGCCCACGAAAAAGCCCTGTGCACGGAACTCCGCATAACGCATCCGATCCCTGTTTTTACTGAGATAGGTGACCTCCTTTATAGCTTCTTTCTTTGTTTCACTGTCACATGGAAGTTGCGTTTCCGCCTCCGTGATAATCTTTTTCACCATTCCCCAGTCCAGATATTTCCACCATTTCTCCCGATATTTATGAAGGCGGTCTTCGTCCTGGCCAAAGAGTATTTTGCACAAGTCGGAGACATGCTCCCTGGCATGATAAAGGTCGATAATCCGGATGGCCCCGGGGAAATGAATATCTGCAAGATTTTTGATCCACCTTGCCCCGTCGCCTAAAACAACCACCCTTTCCGCCCTCTCAAGACCCCTCCTTACCGCCTCACTATATACCCTCCAGCCAAACTTCCCGGCAGATTCTATCGCACCTGTAAAGCTTGTGCTGCCCGGCTCCCGCACGGGACGACCCTTATCATCCGTGGAAGTTTGTGTGAAGACACAGCCCAGCTTGACCTCCCTTGTTTTGGCTGAACCGTCTGGCTGTTTCCCCTTTCTGCCCTCCGTCTCCCATGGGCACCATCGGCACACCGGTCCCGTCGCAGGATACATAAAGCAAAGGGCCCGGGATGTCCCCGGCGTTGCTTTCAGGGGTTGCAGATGTCTGTTGTTTCCGCCATGCATCCATATCCTTCCCTATGTGTCTTGCCACACGCTCTATGTCCTTGGCGCTTACCTTTATGCCTGCATATATTTTCAAGTCTTCCCTTGCCTCCTTGAATGTGGCGTTGCTTGCCGCCCTTGCCATCATCCGGCGCACCCCGGGTGAGCGTGTAGTATTTACTACATCAAGTTCCTCGTCCCCTGGAAACCGGCCGGCTCCGCAGCAGGGACATTGAAACATCGACCTCCGGTATTGTCCCTTTACCTGGTAGTAGTTCCCTTCAAAAAACACTGTTCCATCCATCCGTACCCGCGTCCGCCTCTCATTTACAGGCAGCAATGGAAAATGCTCCGGCAATGCTTTCAGATGCTTCTGCTCATATGCAAAGCTCTCTGTCACGTTTATCCCCGTTGCCCCGCTCTGCCACCGTCCCTCAAGTTCCCTCAGTTTCTCTTTTACTTTTCTGTGAAGTTCAGTCATATCTGCAAATACCTGATGGCTGAAATCCATCCTCGTAAATAAATCCCGTATCCGCTTCTCCACTTTCCCCTTGTCCTCCGGTATTCCCGGCCGGGCAGGAAATACTTCTATCCCCAATCCCTTCATATACCGCTCGTATCTTTCGTTTAATTCCGAGTTGATCCCCTTCCAGCGTTTTACTGCTGACTTCAAACAGTCCGTTCGTACTACCTCAGGCAAACCCCCTATATCCATGAATCCCTTCTGATGACAGTGTATGAACGACTCCAGGTCCTTCTTCTCGCTAAACTGCACCGCCATCTTCCTGCTGAAGCCCAGGGTGAAACACAATGCCTGCAATTTTACCCGGTTTCCATATCCGCCTACCTGTACCTGTACGTCCTCTTTCCAGTCCACCAATAACAACGCCCCGGGCGGCGTCTCGATCCTCATCCTTACTGCTTTTTTGTGAAATTCAGGAAAATGCTTCCTTATGTACCGCCGGAATGCATCATATGACCCTTTACAGCCATAATCCTTCTTCAGCCTTTCATATAATGTCTTCATTGCAGGACGGTGACGAACATCCCTGTATTCACCTTCCCATAACTTTATTACTGAAAAATATCGATCCAGCTCCGATCCTTTGTTCTTTCGTCTGTCTTCCTTCCCGGACTTCTGCCGCTTTATACGGTACCGTATCGCCCCCTCCGTTACTCCGAGCTTCCTCGCTATCTCACTATTGGTGTATTCCAATTTCTTCATCTTCATGATAATATAAATATCATCAGGCGTAAGCTTGATTCCCGGCATCCTTTTCCTCCTCTCTTTTTTCCTCGCAAAAGAATTTTGAGAGGAGAGGATGCCATTTTCCCTCGTTTTTTACAACCTCCCTGGCCACTTTGCCCACTCGTAAATCTATACGCCGATCCACTCGTAGTATATCACGCCGTTTAACACCTGAAAACCCGGCACCGTCTCAAACCGCACGTATGCTACATGGTCTCTCCGCTCCTTGACCCTCCTGACATAGCGCTTGACCGTCTCGTAACTTCCCCTGTAACCCTCTGTCCAGTTTTTGGGGAGTATTATATAGGCGTGTTGCCTGATAGTCTTCCTGTGCAAGCCAGTCGTCGATGAGCTTGTGGTAGGATTCAAGTGCGGATTTGCGGTTGACCGCCTTGTACCTGGGAAACTCCCCTGCCTCTATGTACTTCTTCACAGTCCTCCTGTCAAGCCCGGTCCTCCGGGCTATCGCCCTTACAGAGAACCCCTGTCTCCTCAGTGACCAAATCTCCATACATTCCTCCTTTTGAACCATCCATTCCTCCCATAAGCGTATTCGCTTCCGGGTTGATGGTACTCTTTTTTGAGGAATGCCCCCAAATCAGTGGTACATTTTTCGTGACCACTTTTGGTACATTTTCTCATGACCGGTGACACCACCCTTATGGGATTATTATTTATACCATCCTTCATGAAAGGAGTGACGTCGTAATACCAGCTGGGCGATCCGCTTTCTGCTTCGACCTCTGATGAAAGATCCAGGCTCTGATAGGCATTGTGGAGAATGTCGATAAAAGCATCGCAGTCGTAACCGATACCGTCGCCGTCAAGATCGAGCTGATCGGGATTATTAAGTGTCGGACAGTTGTCATGTGAATCGATGTACCCGTCACTGTCGGTGTCAATCCCGACCTCAATATAATCCGTTTTAATTTCCGTATTCGAATTGCTGTTAGAATCCGTCACTGTAAGGCTCACTGTATAGAAACCAACAGAACTATAGGTATATGAAGGTTTCTGACCAGTTGCGTCAATGGTCCCGTCATTATCAAAATCCCATGCCCAGGAAACAATAGTTCCGGTGGTTGAAGACGAAGAGTCAGTGAATGTTATTGTGAGAGGAGATACTCCATGTGTTGATGAAGCAGTGAAATCAGATGTTACAGGATTTGTCTCGTCTGCACCTATATCAACAATTCCATCGATTATACGTGGATCGCCATCAATATCAGTAGTCGGCAAGTTCGGGGCCAAATTATCCCCTGCATTCAATAACGGCGATGCCGGACTGATATGGTAGTCTTTACCAGCCGGATCGACAAACACCGGATCTACATCGACATTACCCCCTTCACTGGTAATTGGATTGCCAGATACTTTTGAAGGGTCAAAGTCATTATTAAACACATTAACGCTTCCATTTATTACATACATATCACCGCCAGTACTTGCGTTATTGCCCCATATGATATTGTTGTATAAATCAGCAACCCCTGAATCTACCCAGAACCTAATACCTCCTCCATGTATATTTGCCGAGTTTCCAGTTATTGTATTGTTTGTCAGTGTTAAATCATGAGAAGAACTGTCGATACCACCTGAATAATCATAACCATTATTATCAACGATGAAATTATTAACCATGAGCAGTTCACTGTAACGGGCATCTATATAAATACCTCCTCCTGTAGCACTACTGTATGCAGAATTAGTATTGGTAGATATTTCATTGCTTGTAAAAGATATATTGATGCTATTAACGGACTTTACATAGATACCAGCTCCAATAGCCAACGCACTGTTATTATTTACATTATTACCATTAAGTACTATATTCCCGGTTGTATTGATCTCGAGATATGCACCTGCACCTCCCCAGTCCATGGCAGAGTTATTCGAAATGGTATTGTTATCCAGTGTGATGGTTCCGTCCTGCATCAACGCATAAATCCCTCCACCCAGACACTGATAGGAGAAGCAGGACGACCAGGTCGCATTGCCAGTTATGGTATTGTGGCTAAGTAGAATTTCGCCCGACTCCGCTTGAACATAAATCCCGCCGCCATCGTAAGCTCTGCCGTTTTGAACGGTCACGCCTTCGACAACTATTCTGCTCGTACCCGGGTCTGTCGACAGTGTTATGAGTTTTAGTACACCCGCCGTGTTTCCTCCATCAAGTATTGTATTTGTCGGAACAAGTGTTCTTTGTGTACAGCCATTGGCATATCCACCGGAAATGGAGATGCCATAAAGTTCCGCAGGAGTGCTCGATGTATCGTACGTGAAAGGTAAATTACCATTCTGCGTTACCAGATAGGTGCCTTGCTGAAGCATGATATAGTCATACATGTTATTTGACTGTGCAGTTGTGAGCACCTGCTGAAGCTCGGCACTCGTGGAAACACAATTGTAGATTGTACAGGCATCACCGATCCCGTCGTCATTACTATCTATTTGGTCTTCGTTGGGAGCAAGTTTACAGTTGTCACACACGTCTCCGACTCCATCATTTTCAACATCTGCTTGATCAGTATTGGAGGTCAAAACACAGTTGTCGCAGACATCACCCACACCATCATTGTCGGTGTCAAGCTGATCCGTATTGGCGTTACCTGGGCAGTTGTCACAGGCATCACCTCTGCCATCGTTGTC
>BDTO01000079.1 GCA_002897855.1 bacterium BMS3Bbin05 | reverse complement strand
TCAGCTCTTTACTTTTCTCCGGCATCCCGTTGTCCCGCCAACCAATAACCAGGCGGAACAATCTCTCAGAAGTATTGTTATTTTTAGAAAGATTATCTTCGGTACACGCTCGGCCTCTGGCCTGCGAACTCACAGTATCCTGCCCAGCCTTGTTCTCACTGCCCGCCGGCAGGGCAATCATCCCAGAGAATTCCTTCAGATTCTCCTCACTTCCGATTCCCCTACTGCCCAGGCTGCTCTCTATAATAATTCTTCCTGATCATTCGATTCTGTCCGTGTTATATAAAAGGAACTAAACTATTACCTCTTATTCCTCCACAATGAGCAGTGTCAACCCGCAATCACCGCACTCAACCGCGCCGGTGTCTACGGGGGAACCGCATGCGGGACACTTTCCCTCGCTGGCCAGTTCCTGTGACGCCCTGATCTCCGGATGGACCTCAGCGAAGTATTCCTCAATACACTCCTGCGCCCGCTCGGCATCCTCCGCAGAGACCAGCAATTCACAGGTATCACCGCAGCAACCCTTGTTGCATCCTTCATCGACATGAACGGTGCAGGGGATACCCGAATCGATAACAACATGATAGAGTTCATCCATCCATTTCAACTCGCCCTTCCTGACCACTACGGAATTCTGAACAGTCTGCGCCATGAGCCGCGTCCTTGCCTCCTGAGCCGCCTTGTTCTCTTCAGGGCTTAGAAGAAGAGTGCCGCAGTCGGCGCACCTCTCGATATGCGCAAAGTACTCGGAGGAGCAATCAGGACAGATCTTTACCTGTCTCATGGCATCAGTACACAGCGGGATTTAATTAGAGTATCTGCAATGATCATATTACATATCATACCAGATAATGGGACGACTTTGGGGACGCTGTTGCATAGTATGCAACAGCGTCCTTTAAATTTTCCTTCAGAAAAATTATGATCTGCAAAAGGCGTGGTAGACATCATTAGTGGTAAAATAAAACGTGGAGATTTGCATCCGGGAGATAAGGGCACAAACGATATTGTCGAAATCCGGGATTCCCGGCGTTGATTACTGCCTGAATCCCTATGTTGGCTGTGGTCACGGCTGCAGGTACTGTTATGCAACATTCATGAAGAGGTTCACCGGGCATCGGGAAGTGTGGGGGAGTTTTGTCGACGTCAAGATAAACGCTTCGGAACTCCTGAAAAAACAATTAAAGCGCGCCTCGCAAGGCCGCATCATGCTCAGTTCCGTAACCGATGCCTATCAGCCGGTCGAGGCACGGTATAAACTCACGAGGCAATGCCTCCGGGTCCTCCTGGATCATCAGTTCCCAGTTGATATCCTTACCAAATCCCCCCTGGTACTCAGAGATATGGACCTGTTTCAACAGTTTGATGACATCGATGTGGGCATTACCATTACAACGGACGATGACAGGATGCGGAAGCTCTTTGCACCCAGGTCACCACCCATCGGCGCCCGGCTTCAAACTCTGAAAAAGCTGCATGACAGGGGCATCACAACCCATGTCTTTATCGGACCCCTGTTGCCCATGAATCCTGAGGCACTTGCCGGAAAGATCCGTCCCTATGCGGACAGTTTTCTCATCGACAAAATGAACTACATTACCAGGACCTCTGCCATTTACAGGCAAAACAGGCTCACCCGATGGCTTGATCCGGATTTTACCGCTGAAGTTGTCGAGAGACTAAGAACGGCGTTGGGAGAAAGAGATACCACAGATATTGAACGACGGTGCAATTGAATTGTTGCTTAAATTGGCAACGTCCCCTAAAACTTTCCTTATAAGGACTAAAATCCAACTGAGGTGAAGCGCAGGATATGAGCGGTCAGGCGGAATGCCTTGGGCGTTTTTTAATTTCATTAATCTCAGACAGTTGCTCAATCTGAAGTTCCTGGATTTGAATTAATCTCTCCCACTGCTTGGACAGAAGATGGTCTAATTTCTCATGGATGAGTTGAATCTCCAATTCCGCTTTCAAATTAACCTGATAGTCATGTTGGGCACGAATACGATCCTTAACCTCTTGCCGATTCTGGCTCATCATGATAATGGGTGCCTGGATGGCAGCTATACAGGAAAGAAGCAAGTTCAGAAGAATGAAGGGATACGGGTCTACCGGGCGCCAAAACAGAACCAGAGAATTTATTGCTATCCAGACAAAGAGGAACAGAGCAAAGATAATCAAGAATGACCAGCTGCCTCCAAAAGTTGCTATTCGATCTGCCAGTCTTTCACCAAATGTCCATTTTTGTTCAAATTCCTTATCAACATCAGATGAAATTAATTCATGATGTCGTAGTGCATCTACAACGTCTTTTTCAAGCTGCGACAGGTCGCCCTTTTCAGATTCAAGAAGTGAATGCACATACTTTGAACGGTAATTTGATAAATCAGACCGGCAGATATAGCTTTCATCAGACCAATCAGAGTTATCGTCTTGTATAAGGTCTGATACAGGCTTTCCCACTAAGGGGGCCTGGACAACATCGTTTAACTTAAATGTATCCTTACAGACAGCACATTTATAATGCTTGCTCTTTTTCATAATCCAATGTCCTATCTCTTTTTACGCCCAGGCTCACCCGCCGCGATGAATCGTCGGTCCGTGTTCAGCCGATTGATATTAAATTATAGTCGTGTATAAATTACGGTTATTTGCCATTCCCACACTCCCGAACACATTCTGGGGTCGGGAACCCTTTTTAAAGAACGATTCAGGACAAGTCGGAATGACGAAAAAACGACAATCGTTATTAAAGCCTGTGTATAAAGTCAGTCTATCTATCTGCCACTCCCCGAAAGCTTTCGGGACATGACAAAAATAAAAAATAGCAATTTATACACGGACATAACTTAAGATCTCTTTAAGCATACCACATTGGGGTATGATGTTTTAACCCAAATCCATTTCAAAAGAAGAGCTTATTGAAATTTCACACCAAACAGCACGAGTTTTACGAGAAGGCCGGCTGCATCAGAAGATGAATGGCCATAAATATTTTTCCCTCACCCGGCATACATGACTGTGGAATCGACCTGTATGCCAAAGACATGGGCCGGAAATAGGGGACGTTGCCAAATTAAACAATAAATTGCGTTAGAAGGGGCAATGGGAATTAACGGAGGATCGATGTCGGGTGGGGGAAGGAACAGGAAAGTCACGAGAGCACTCACGGTCCCGGCATATGCATGGGTAAGATATTTTGGAGAAAGCGGTCATGAACTGTCAAAGGCGCCTGGCGTTAGTCCTCAGTGCATATACGCTGTATCAAGCCACGTTGAGAAAGATAAAGCGATCAGAACAGAAGATATTGAACGATAGTGCAATTGAATTGTTGTCTAAATTGGCAACGTCACCTAAAACTTTTAAAATGTTTTCCGGACATCGTTTCTTTAAGCAAGTTATAAGTTCTGTAACGCATAGTTAATCAGCAATAAGATTGGTAATAATTTCTATCAGAACCTCTTTGTCTTTAGGGTCGCTCTCGGCAATCAAAAGCGCCAGCGCAGTCAAAGCGTTATCGTTAATTTTTTTCTCTCCCGTCTTACGGTAAAGATAATCGTTTCTATCCAGATAATAAACAAACAGAAAAGAGCCTGTACGTTTATTGCCGTCAAAAAAAGGATGGTCTTTGATCGTAAGATAAAGCAGATGTGCCGCTTTATCTTCTATTGTTTTATAAAGTTACTTTCCGCCAAAAGTCTGGTATAGGTTTTTTACGATACCCTCAAATGCTCCACCGGGCTCCTTGCCAAAAAGATCACCAGCCTCTTTCCTGTTTATCAGTTCTTTTTTAAGTTTCCTGATAATCCTGCGGCAGTCTTCAAATTCTAAAACAAATTGCTCTTTCTGCCCTTTCGGTTTCTTGAGTTTCCCCTTATCATACTGTTCCAAAACGCTTAATGTTTTGGCATAACCGGCAAGAAGGTTTAAAATTTCTTTTTCCTGGCCTTTTAGCTGTTCTTTCTGCGCCTTTTCCTGTAAAAAAACAATCACTCCTTGCAATTCCCTGAATTTCTCCCGTTCCTCCAGCAGTTGCTTTTGATTGACAACATAACCTTTGACAAGGTAGTTTTTTAAAACATTTGTTGCCCAGATGCGAAACTGGGTTGCACGTTTGGAATTCACACGATAGCCGACAGAGATAATCATATCCAGATTATAAAAATCCATTGTGCGGACTTTTCCGTCTTTAGCAACCTGTGCAATTTTTGCACAGGTTGAATCACGCTTCAATTCACCGCTTTTGTAAATGTTCCTGATATGGCGAACAGATCCGGTCCTGTCAACGTCAAAAAGTTTAGCTATCTGGTGCGTATCAAGCCAAACCGTTTCTTTTTTCAGTCGCACCTTAAGCTCAACCTCTTTTTTTGAAGTCTGATAAATAATTATCTCGCCTGTATCGGGCTCGTTTTTTTTCATGGTCTTTGAGTATAGTTCAAGTTGCCAACGATGGATTTTATCGCCTGTAGTTGACATTCCTGATTTGGGTCAAAATGGAGTTTCATAGTTCTGTTGCCATTCTGTAGACAGAATGAGATACTGAATCGTCCACACTCTATATAATACCTTCATTCTTCATATATGACAGCTTCCCAGACTTTGCGCTTTTACAATAGTTAATTTTGGGAAGACGACATTGAGGAAGTTGTTGCATACTATGCATAACTTATGCATTATTTAGAGTCTGTCCATAAAGTCAGTCTCTCTATCTGTCATTCCGGCAGTCCTTAAGCCGGAATCCGGTCTTTTCAATAAGTTTAGGATGTCCTGAACCTTTCGGGGCATGACAAAAATAAAAAATGGCAATTTATAGACAGACACTATTTAGTGCCTCGCCTCGCGCAATTGCACGTGTGACTGTGGACGTAGCTACCCCTAAGTGTCTCGCTATCTCAGCAGTAGACAAGCCCAATTCTTCTATACTCCTATAGGCTATTAATGCACGGGTATGGTTACTCATTAATACCCACGCATATACTGAACTCTTTGCTTTAATTATATTTCCCCTTAACCTTTGTAAAAAATTTACTCTGTCCTGATCATCCATGAATATATCTGTTTTATTTATCCCTACTTACCATTATATGGTGCAAAGCTCCAGGTATGTCTAACCCCGGCTGTCGTGGCATGACACAATCTTATCCCTTTACTTTCTTACCTGTCAATAGTTTTGCATGGTATGTAACAATGTCCCTGAAGTTTTCTTTCATAGGTTTATTCTTCTGGTTCCAAATCTTCAGCTATTTCACGAAATTGTTCGAGAGCTGCGCCGAGGTCTTCGACAATTTCGCGTGCTATTACATCTGGCTCGGAGAGGTTCTCTGACTCTTCAAGGCTTTCATCCTTGAGCCAGAAGATGTCGAGACTTGCTTTATCTCTGTTTATCAGTTCTTCATAATCAAATGCACGCCAGCGGCCATCTGGTTTTTTTTCTGACCATGTCGGTTTCCTCTTGTGTCGATTTTCAGGATTATAGCATTTAACAAACTCATCGAGATCGCTACGTTTAAGGGGATTGGTCTTAAGTGTGAAATTTTTGTTTGTTCGAACATCATATATCCAGAGCTTTTTTGTCCACGGTGTCTCAGATGCAGGTTTTTTATCAAAGAACAGAACGTTTGCCTTGACTCCCTGAGCATAAAAGAGACCTGTAGGAAGTCTCAATAAGGTATGGACATCACATTCATGAAGCAATTTGCGTCTGATCGTTTCTCCTGCACCGCCTTCAAAGAGGACATTATCCGGCACAACGATAGCAGCACGGCCCTGTTGTTCAAGAAGAGTTTTTACATGCTGCAGGAAGTTTAGTTGTTTATTCGATGTTGTAGCCCAGAAGTCGTCACGTTCAATACTCTCTTTTTCTTTATACGGTTTCCCATTTGTTCCTATTATGGTTGTACTGCTCTTTTTCCCAAAAGGAGGATTTGTCAGCACTATTTCAAAATACTCGCCGGGATGGCTTGCAAGCGAATCTGCTACATTCAAGGGCAAACCTTCGCCATGACCGATCCCATGCAACATCATATTCATTGCACAAAGACGTGCTGTATTATGAACAAGCTCCCAGCCTCGTAAAGCTTTTTCATCAAGGAAGCGTTTTTCGTCTTTATTTAATTTGTAATGTTTTGCAATATACTCATGTGAAGCGAGAAGAAAGCCCCCTGTACCGCAGGCTGGATCACAAATGGTCTCTTTTGGTTTTGGAGCTATTACATCCACTATAGCCCTTATCAATGGACGGGGAGTAAAATACTGCCCGGCCCCTGATTTAGTGTCTTGAGCGTTCTTTTCAAGTAAGCCTTCATAAGCATCGCCTTTAACATCAGCACTCATGGAAGACCAGTCTTCTTTGTCAATAAGGTCAACGATGAGACGTCTCAATTTGGCAGGGTCCTGAAACTTATTCTGTGCCCTGCCAAAGATAAGACCTAAAAGACCCTTTTCCTGTCCAAGCTTTTCAAGGATATGACGGTAATGATCAAAAAGTTGATCACCGTCTTTCTTTAAAAGACTCTGCCAGTCGTATTTTTTGGGAATGGGGCTTTGGTGCTTGCCTGCGCCGGAGGCAGGCAGGTATGGAGGCTTAGACCGCTCATCAGCCATTTTGAGAAACAGTAGATACGTAAGCTGCTCCACATAATCACCATAACTCATCCCGTCGTCACGAAGGACGTTACAGTAATTCCAGAGTTTTTGAACTATTTGTGCAGGGCTCATTATTCTTAAAAGTAACTTATGAATTATTATATTATACTTTAAGCGTTAAAAGTATAATATAAATTACTCTAACGAACTGAAATATTGAAAAATACTATAGAAATTGCTAACCTTCTTCAATTCATAAATAAACTAAGGTACTTTTCAAATATGAATGTTCTGTTTCTTTTAAACCCTGTAACTTCCTTAAGTATTCCAAGTCGTTGAAAATCTTTAATAAATTCACCAGCAGGTCTATTAGTAATCTTTAAGTGATTGACTACGTGAGATGTCTGAATAACTGGTTGGCTGTACAGCAGTTCCAAAAGCAAGCGCCCTTTTTGAGCCCTTCGGTTTAAGGCCAGAATTTTCTTCTCAACCTCTTGCCTGATATCCATTATTGCCTGAAAGGTCTGTTTCCCTTTTTCTGACGTTTTTACTACTGCCATGAGGAAGAATTTTATCCAATGCCCAAGATCATGAGAGGACCTCACAGTAGTTAAGGCATCGTAATAAGCCCCCTTGTGCTTTTCAAGATAATCCGACAGATACAGTGTTGGTTTGCTCAGTAGCTCATTACTTACCAAATAAAGGGTAATAAGCAATCGGCCGATGCGGCCATTACCGTCTAAAAAGGGATGGACAGTTTCAAACTGGTAGTGGCTTATTGCAATATTGATCAGGTGAGGTACAATAATATCTTCGTTGTGCCAGAACTTTTCAAGGTCTCCCATGAGTTCAGGCACCTCTGAGTGATGAGGCGGAATGAAAACTGCATCGGCAAGGCTGGTCCCGCCGATCCAGTTCTGACTTGTGCGGAACTCCCCAGGATTTTTGTGCTCTCCCCGTACCCCATGCATAAGTATATAATGAGCCTTCTTCAATAACCTGTTTGATAAAGGCAGTTTCTTTAATTCTTCAATTGATGTGTTCATTGCTTCTATGTAATTCTGCACTTCCTGCCAATCATCTCGCTTTTCCGGAGCAACTTGTTCCTTGGTTACCAGGGCCTCATCCATTTTTGTCTGCGTACCTTCAATGCGGCTTGAAGCATTTGCTTCCTTAATAGTATGCATTCTTATGAAGAGATCAACGTCAGGAACAAGCAGAGAAAATGCATTCAGCTCAGCCAATTGCCGTGTTGCCTGCTCCAGCAAAGTATTGATTTGCGGGTCATCCCAAACCCAGGAGTGATTAATCATGGCAGGGGTGAAACTTTTATATTTATATTGCTTTTTCCAGATCCCTGATTTGAAGTCTTTAACATTCATAATAATCTCGATCCTTAGAGTGCTATCTTTATACTACATAAACTGTGTCGAAATTCATCTAACAAATGAATACTGACACAAAAAATATACTCATTCCGTCTGCCTGTGCGTGTCCGCACGCAGACAGGTCATCCCTAAGGACGTTGCAGTATTTCCAGTCTGCCTGTGCCTGCGCCGAAGGCAGGTAGGCAGACAGGAATTTTTGAACGATTGCTGATGGACTCATTATATTAACCTAATATTTTATATCAACCATGTATCCTGTTCTTCCCGAACAGGGGTACCCATATTTATCCTTATGAGGATTTAAACGGGTCGTATTTTTCTTCCTTTTAAATCTTTTTCCACAATATGAACATTCTATCACATAGGTTGGACCAAAACTAGAAATAGTACTCCTCGATTTTCGTTGTAATGTGCTCGGCCTTCTCGCTCTGTTTCGTGATGACCTGAAAGTGCTTGATGTCGATGTTCGAAAACCGGATAACTTTCGGGATGTCAGAGGAGCTGAAACAGGACCGGATGTTGTTAATTCAACTGCATAGCGAGGTGTAAAAGGAACTTTAGAAACTGTTGCTCCCTCAATCCTATCCACCCGATAGGACTTATCTTCACCTGTCTGGTGCTTTACAGCATATAAGAGCAAATTACCCTCTTTTGTTCTGCGCAATGAATATGGTTCAATCAGGCGGCGACTTCCTTGATATGCCAGGTCAACACATAATCTGTTAGCTGCTGCAAATCGAATGATTTCAAGTGGTGCAGCTATATGCCAAGCCTGTGCCATTGCAGGAACATTCCATGTTTCATCAACACTTATACTACCAGACGGTATTGCCTGTGCTGCCACCTTCTCAACAGCATGATATAACCATTCGAATACTTCCGGTAATTCACCCCAGAATTGTTCAAAAGGTGGGAGCATCGTCAGTTGATGAGCCAACATGTTTTCCCACTCCTGCTCCAATTCAGACCTCTCGGGTTTGCTGGCAAGAGATTCAATTGTTGGAACCGCTATCCCTTTATACTCGCACTTTCTTTCCAGGGTGCTCAATACAACAGACCGGTCAGTGTTTAACTCGTAATGTCTATATAAATGGATGACATCATAGAGATCACGTGGTCTCAAGCGTTCAGTTAGAGCACGTATCTTTTCAGCAAACAATTCATCAAAGCTATAACATTGAATATGTATTCCCTCACCCGGCCTGTCCGGGTATGGATGATGAACTTCCCGGATGACAGGGTCAAGCACTAATATTTCATCATTTGTCAGATCCAACTTTATCCGGGGCAGGTCGCCACCCGGTTGCATGGGACCTCTGTACCCAATTTTTCCCTGAACAGATATTGCACCACGTGGGTTCGTATAGACTTCAAACCGTATCGTATCTTCTGGAATTTCTATCCCAGTATTTTCATATACCCACACAGCAATATCGCTAAATGAAGCAGCCAGATATCCCTCATCCAAATGTTCGGGTTTCGTAAGCGTGAAATCCAGGTCTTCCGAAAAACGATACGTTTCAAAGTAACATTTCTTTAAACATGTCCCTCCCTTGAAAACCCATTCTGAACCGATTTCAGAATGATTATTTATCCCGGCCAAAATCCATCCAAGCACATAATCTTTTTCAATAACATTGGGGGATAGACCAAATTCTCCCGCAAACTCCATCACTTCGCGGCGATCGATCAAATCAGTTCTCCTCTACCCAGCTTTGCGGAATCCAAAGCCTCCAACGTGTTATTAATTTGTCTGCTCCCAGCTTTGGATCAAGTTTAGAATATCCAGTCGTCAATTTATCTTTACATATTTTTATCGAGTCCTCTTCCTCCGGTGCATAACGTTCCAACAAGAACCCAAGTCGCTTAAAGACAGCGCCATTATTTAATTTAACAGCATAATCAATCAGCAGATTCATGTCCTTCTTGTCCGAACTCAAATAATTACGTAACATATCCATTGCCGGTCGAATTCCACCGCCAAGCGAAGGGTCACTCATTAAATCAACAATGGTACGGGTAGCATCGGAGACAAACACTTTCATTTGACCACGCCAAACCGGTTTTAACCCAAACATTGCTCTTTCTGAAATTGTGCGCAATTTATAACTTGTTCCCTTGATGTTTATATCCCGCTTTCTGGGTTTTTGAATGGTCATAACCAATACAGTTCTGAAAATTTGCTCGGTTAAATCCCAATATTCTGCCGCGCTCCATCCGCCTATATAGCAAGGAGCAAATAGACGTTCAGCAATTATCCAGGGATCTTCGATCGGAACATCCGGAGTTCTGGATTCAAGGGGTACGGGGACATACAGACCGCGACGCACACGAGAAAGCCAGCCTTTGTTAGTCCATCGAGCCAACATCTTTGACGCATCAGCAGGAGGGACGTTCAAAATGTCGGCTGCCTCCGACACAGAAATGGCCCCCTTTGTGCCACGGATTAGCGCCGCTAACCTTTTTCTGCCAACTTTACCTAAACCAGAAATTACTCCCATAGTATATCACATATGCATTTGTTCACTTAATAAGTAAACTATAACATATAGAATATACCTTTTTCAATAGAAATACTATATTCATTGTGCAAATATTCACCAAATAGATGAACTATTACGTACTTAATATACTAAGCTAATCCTGCTTATTTCAAAGAGATATGAAGTTGAGAGAAGCTCTTTCCTTTGAAATATTATGTACGCAGTTAATTCTCACTTGGTATAATTATTTTCAGACGGGTAAGTCCCGATACGTGCCCGGGATGCTCCCTTCCATCAGTTGGCATGAGCCCCGGGATGATCGGCGTATCAGGGGCATTCTTTTATTGCACAATTTCTGACCTTTCCTATATTTCAAGCGCAGTAATTCACCGATTATGTGAACAACCTCAAATTAAATATACCGCCATCTAACTTAAGCAACGGTAGATACGTGAGCTGCTCCTTGGTTAGACTTCCGTGCAGGCAAACACATAACCCTCCACTTGCCTGTGCCTTCGCCGAAGGCAGGAAGGCGGCAGGAGTTTTTGGACAATTGCTGCAGGTGTCATAGTCTTATTCTGCTTTATATATCTGGTTTATTATTTCTGATACAACCTGTATTGTCCCTAAAACTTGATTATGTAAAGTTTCTGTCCCGTGGGCGTATTGATTTCTTAGTCTTGGCAAATATTCCAATAGACTATTGATGTAATCCCAATCCCTATCAGCATCTGTTATCTCCATCTCTGAATAATCGAGCTCTATTTGATCCAGTCCTTTTTCTTTCAGCTCATCAAGCTTTTCAATCTCATAGCGGAACTTTGCTCGATGTTCTGCGTTCTTATGCCACTTCCGGAATCCTTCATTCCTGATATCGCCACGATCTATCGCATAGCGCATGAAATGCCTTAAATGCGGCCTGTTCGAATTTTTATAGTATTCTTTTGTTATATGATTTTCATATTTTTTTCGAAGTGCCAATTCTAAACATACAAATGCTTGGTGCTCCGCAACCGGGAAAAACCTGTATACAAACCAGGCATAGAGATACAAATTTTTAACAGTTTCAAACTGAACAACAATATCTTCAGGAACTTCAGAATTTAGAGTGAATTGAGCAACTGCCTTATAGTAATCACGAACGTGAATAGGTCGAGAGCCACCTTTTTCTGAATCAAATGCAACTAACAAAGTATTTCTCGGATCAGGCTCAAAAATATTTTCTACAGACCTAAGATATTCTGCATTGAATTCTTTGTCCATTCTTATCTTACCTTCCGCTCATCCATCATCTCTAAAAACAGCAGATACGTAAACTGTTCCACATAATCACCACTTGCCTGCGCGCTGCGATGTT
This sequence comes from bacterium BMS3Bbin05, assembly GCA_002897855.1. Taxonomy (GTDB): domain Bacteria; phylum Nitrospirota; class Thermodesulfovibrionia; order Thermodesulfovibrionales; family BMS3Bbin05; genus BMS3Bbin05. The sequence continues at coordinate 89 of BDTO01000079.1, read as the reverse complement.
GAGCGATAATTATAAATCCCGACCGGCGACAATTAAAATTCCCGAAGTTTAGCAAAGGGGATAGACTATTTACGTCTTAATAAAGGAGG
>BDTO01000078.1 GCA_002897855.1 bacterium BMS3Bbin05 | reverse complement strand
GTGTGAAGAGACGGTTGAGATGGTTAGCCGGATTGCCTGCGCGTCCTGTGAGGTCAGTGTACTGGACATGAAGAATCCGGAAGTTGCTGCCCGGGCCAAAGGCCTTGGAATCAGCTCTGTGCCTGCTGTTGTTATTGACGGTAAACTCCCAGATTGCTGCGCAGGACGAGGCCCTGACGAAACAACCCTGCGTGCTGCAGGACTCGGTAAACCATTGTCCTAACAACCCAGCGAGTAAGGGATTCGGTTTTCCCCTGAAGAGTCCCTTGCTCGCTCACCACGGCCTCTTTAAAGTGGTCTTTTCCAACATATGAAACCTCTGCTTTAAGCTGCTTTCAAAGATATAGCCATTACAGGTGAATACAGGGGGTCTCCGGAAGATCTGATCGTGAGGGGGCTGGAAGCTTGAATCGCACCGGGAGACAACATGAAATGGATTTCCGCGGCAATTTGAAGCCTGATCACCAACGCAGTGTCCGGCATGATGGCTTAAGCAAGGGGACTCCATCGCAAATGTCCTGCCCTGTAAACCAACTACAGTCTCTCCATAAAGTCAGTCTCTCTATCTGTCATTCCGGCAGTCCTTAAACCGGCATCCGGTCTTTTCAATAAGTTTAGGATATCCCGAACGCTTTCGGGACATGACAAGAATAAAAAATGGCAATTTATGGACAGACACCAACTATAGAGTCGATCGGCATTTCGAGTGCTAAAAAATCCTTGACATTCAAAATGCGTAATGATATAATTAATCAACGTATGTTGATTCGTTGATATAAGAGAGGCAAATAAACTATGATATACGGCGATATGTTAACAGCGAGGGCACATCTTTTCAGGGCGCTGGGCGACAGGATAAGACTGGAGATACTGGAGCATTTGAGAGAAGAGTCTCCTCTGACGGTTTCTCAGATATGTGAGCGGTTGGGCAGGGAGCAGAACCTTATCTCTCACCATCTGAGCTGTCTCAAGAACTGTGGCCTGGTGAACTCTGAAAAAAACGGGAAAAACGTTCACTATTCGATAAAAAGCAAAAAAATACTAAAGATAACCGACCTTGCCGATGAACATGTCAGGGGAATACTGGAGGCTGTGCTTTCATGTGCGGTGGTTAAGGATGTTAAACGAACAAAACCTAAAACAGGAGAAGATCTATGAATACGATCAAGACAGGGCCGGACAGCAATCAAACCACTCAATGCCCATCCTGCGGCAGGGAAGGTAAGGCCGTTAAGGCGACCACCCTTCATTCCCTCGTCAGGGCTGACAGGCAGGACAGGATTAGGGACAGCAAATACCTTTTCTGCGGATCACAGGGGTGTGACATAGTTTACTTTACTAAGGAGGGGGGCCATGCCTTTTACAAAGAAGACCTTACCGTCCGTGTCGGGATCAAGGAGGAGTCTCCCCCGCGGCCAATATGTTACTGTTTCAATCATTCTGTTGAAGAGATATTCGATGAGGTCCGACGGACCGGCAGGAGCACGGTCATAGATGACATAAAGTCACACATAAAAAGCGATGTTTGCTCTTGCGAGGTCAAAAACCCGCAGGGCTCATGCTGTCTGAGTACGGTTAAGCCTTTCGTAAATGAAGCACTTCGGCAGTTCGGGAAAGAAGTGAATGAGCAGGCATCAGGTACAGGACATAAGGACTGCTGTAAGCCGTAATAAGGAGTTATATCATGAAAAAAAACTCGTATGGAATAACAGAGGATGCCTCTTCTCCTGCGGCAGAGATAGAGATCACCGAAGGCGTGAGGAAGGCAAAACGTCGTTTTACCTCCTTTGGCCCTATGGCGATTGTTACGGCACTGCTGGCCTCTGTGTGTTGCGTGGGGCCCTTTGTGCTAATAATGCTTGGCATCAGCGGGGCATGGATCGGAAACCTGACGGCGCTCGAACCCTACAGGCCGATCTTTATCCTGTTCACCATCGGTTTTCTTGCTGCAGGGTTTTATAGTATCTACAGAAAGCCGAAGGAGGCCTGCGAGCCCGGCAGCCTATGCGCCGCCCCTCAGACAAAGAAGGTTCAGAAGGTTGCACTCTGGATTACCACTGCCGTTGTGGTCGTCCTCCTGATTCTTCCTTATCTGATTGCCATGTTGGCGTAGCAAAAACTATTGCCATTGTCTAAATGGCTCAGAAAATCTAAAAAGGAGGTTTTACTGATGAAAACCACTATTCAGATCCGGAGGACGGTCCGTTTAGTCTTTATCCTTGCATTTCTGCTGTTTCCCATGGTCTACACGAACAGTGCATGGAGTGCTCAAGGCAACTTAAAGCAGGTTACCCTGAAAGTTGAGGGCATGTACTGCGCTGCATGTCCGGCTACTGTCAGGCTTGCATTGAAAAGGCTTCCGGGTGTAGTAAATGCAAAGGTAAGTTACAAGGAGAAAAAGGCAACAGTCCTGTACCGGGAGGACAAGGTAACCGTGGCACAGATGATCAAGGCTATTAAGGATAGCGGGTATGGTGCCAGCCAGATCTCCGGTATTAATGAGAAAAAATAACCGGTATGACATGTGGGCACTGTGTCTCAAAGGTTGAAGGGGCATTGAAGGCCATAAGTGGTGTAACGGATATCGGCGTGAGTCTTGAAAAGGCTATGGCCTGGTTGAATGCAGCATCATAAACAGACGCAGGAAATTGTTATCATCGGTGGAGTCTCTGCTGGAGAAACGTGAGTGCACAGGTAATAAAGTCAAAACCCCACTCTATTACCTGATGAGCCATAATTATTAAAGAGTCGGTTTTGTCAGGGATAAGGAAATGCCCCGGGCTGCCTCGGTTGATTCCCATGGTGTTAAGTCACAAGTCAAGACCTGACACGTTTCTTTCGTTTCTTTTATTGATAGTTTAGTACATTAAGAAGCTTTTTTATCCAATACAGACAAGATACCGATATAGTTGTTGACATATCGGTATTTTTTTGTTACAATTATTAAGAGTATTAATACTCTTAATACAAGGAGGCAACATGAAACGAATCGATTTATTAAAAAGACGTCAGGCACGGCTCAAGGAGGAGATTATGGCAAACCTCGATCTGCTCATTGGGACTGTTGGAAAGTCCCCTTCAATGGCTGGTCATAATCTTACTACCAAGGTTGAAGGCAAAACCGTCTCTCTTTATGTCAGAAAAGACCTCTCCCGAAAGGCAAAAGAAATGACCAGACGGTACAAGAAGTTAAGACTCCTCATTCAGAAACTCTCCAAAGTCAACTGGGAGATTCTTAAGCTGGACAACGAATAAGCTTTATGCCGAGGGCTACATATCCACCTCCGGACTTTCAATGTCTGTATGAGCACAACTGTCCGTATCTGCGGGGGCTGTCTACAACGTGGGTTTGGGATGAGTACGAACGGTCAGACTCCC
>BDTO01000077.1 GCA_002897855.1 bacterium BMS3Bbin05 | reverse complement strand
CGGCTTAAGAACTGCCGGAATGACAGGTAGAGAAACCGACTTTATACACAGACTCTATTTAATCAGGGAGGAATCATACCCCTCTTTGCCAGAGAGGGGAAATAGTGCAAAATGACCCACACTCTTACGCGAAGACCCATTTAAAAAAATGATTCCTTTAAAAAAGTCTATGGGATTATGTGACAGAAAGTTTTTTTATCTCCGTGTCACTGTGGTTATTTTACCCGCAGAAATATTGGGGGAACAAAAAAAAAGGCCGGTATGGGAAAGATAATCGCAATAGACGGCCCCTCGGGGTCGGGGAAAAGTAGCGTATCAAAAAAGTTGGCCGAAATGCTCGGCTTTACATACCTTGATACGGGAGCCATGTACAGGGCAGTCGCCCTCAAGCTCAGGCAAAATAAGATAGCCGAAGATGCCGATGATAAAATTATTACGGACATTCTCAGGAATACATCTCTGTTATTTCAGGACGGCAAACTCTTTCTGGATGGTGTCATGGTAGGTGACGAGATAAGGACACCTGAGATCGGGCACTACTCTTCTGTCTTTTCTGCGAGAAAAGTTGTAAGGGATTTCCTTTTTGAAATACAAAGGATGGCAGCAGAGAAAAACGATATTGTAGCCGAGGGCCGGGATATGACTACTGTATTGTTCCCTGATGCAAACGGGAAATTTTTTCTGACTGCTTCAGACAGGGAGAGGGCAAGACGCAGATACCTGCAATTAAATGAAAAAGGCATGGACATCACAATGGAAGACGCACTCAGGGATGTCAGAGAAAGGGATGACAGAGACAGCCACCGCGATATCGCTCCACTCAGAAAGGCCGACGATGCAATACTTATCGATTCAACAAACCTCTCGGAAGATGAGACCCTTAAGAGGATAGTTGAATATATAAAATGAAGACCCTTTATCCTTTTTTTAAATTCATTCTCCTTGTTTTATATAAACTTTTTTTGAGATTCGAGGTTTCGGGCAAGGGAAATATCCCCGAAAAAGGCGGGGTAATCATAGCATCGAACCATTTGAGTTATCTTGACCCTCCTCTCGTCGGAATATCGATTAAGAGAAGAGCAACATATATGGCAAAGAGCGGCTTATTCGGCATCCCTCTAATCGGAAAATTTGTCGAATCATTTTCATTTCCCGTAGACAGAAAGAATCCGAAACCATCAACCATCAAAGATGCCGTCAGGAGACTTAAAAACGGAGAGCTTATCGTGATGTTCCCTGAAGGAACGAGGAGCCCCGCAGGGGACTCAACCTCAGGGAAGAGAGGAGTTGCCATTATAGCCGCGATGAGTAAGGCAGTAATAATTCCGGCACATATAGAGGGAACCGAGAGGGCCCTGCCGGTAGGTGCCAAATTCATAAGACCTGCAAAGGTAAGAATTACGTTTGGAAAAGCATTGGCAATAAAACCGGGAGAATCAGAAAAGGAGTTTCAGGTCAGAATTACGCGGGACTTACTGAGTATCATCAAAAATCTCAAATAATACAGGAGGTTTCATTACAATCCAACGGCCTGTTATAATGATTAAATCATGGAAATCCTCCTGGTCAAAAATGCCGGTTTCTGTTTCGGGGTCAAAAGGGCCGTTGATCTGACCTTTAAGGTAGCTGAAGACGAATCACTTCCTGCAGTTGCTCTCGGTCCAATAATCCATAATCCCCAGGTTATCGAAGAATTGGGGAAAAGAGGTATAGCAACAGTTGATAAGGTTCCTGACAATAATAGTATAATTATTATAAGGACACATGGTATTGAACAGAACCTTTACGGAAATATACTAAAATCGGGACACAGGATTATCGATGCCACATGTCCGTTTGTAAAAAAGGCCCAGCAATATGCTAAACTCCTTTCTGAGGAAGACTATCAGGTGCTGATACTTGGTGACTCCAATCATCCCGAAGTAAAGGGCATTCTGAGTTATGCGGGCGGCAACGCCAGTGTTATTAACTCATCTTCAAACCTGCCCATACTGGGAAGAAAAGTAGGAATTGTAGTACAGACTACCCAGCTTCAAGAGGCCTTAAAAGCACTTATATCAAATATCGTCGGGAAAGTCAGTGAATTGAAGGTTTTCAATACAATCTGCAATTCAACGGCTCTGAGACTGAAAGAAACAGAGAAGATGGCAAGGAAGGTTAACCTGATGCTGGTAGTCGGAGGTAAAAACAGTGCAAATACGACCCAACTTGCTCATCTCTGCAAATCTCTTGGAGTAACAACATACCATATCGAGACCGCTTCAGAGATAAAAAAAAGCTGGATCCGGGGAATAAACAAAATCGGCATAACTGCCGGCGCTTCAACTCCCGACTGGATCATTGAGGATATAAAGGATAAATTAAGGCATATAGGAGGATAACCTGTTAATGGACTCTCAAGATAATGAACTTGAAGAGCTTTACGAAAAGAGCTTCCAGAATATACATACCGGTTCTATTATAAAGGGCAAGGTGGTTGCAAAAATGTCAGACAGCATTGTCGTTGACGTAGGTTATAAATCAGAGGGATTTATACCGATTGAAGAATTCAGTGAAGAGGAAAGAAATAATATTCAGACCGGCGACGAACTTGAGGTTTATGTAATACGGTTAAGTGACAGTGACGGGTGCGTATCTCTCTCCAAGGAGAGGGCTCTTAAAATCAATGCGTTCCAGCAACTCCAGGAAATCTTCAGGGAAGAGAAAGAGGTAACCGGGAAAGTAACTGAAAGGACAAAGGGCGGTTTTTATGTCGAGGTGCTCGGCATCAAGGCATTCATGCCCGGCTCGCAGGCTGATATCAAACCCATCAAAGACGTTAACAGTCTCATTGGTACGGAAGTGGTGTTAAGGGTACTGAAATTAAATTCAAAACTGAACAATATAGTTGTTTCAAGGCGGGCGTTGCTTGAAGAAGAAAGGGAAAAACTCAGAGGCGAAACGATGAAACTCCTCGGGGAAGGCGCCATTTTGGAGGGAACGGTCAAAAATATAACAGATTACGGTGTATTTGTTGACCTTGGAGGGATCGACGGCCTGCTGCATATCTCCGACATATCGTGGGGAAGGATATCTCATCCCTCGGAATTCTTCAGTATCGGTGACAGTATCGATGTAGTCATCATTAAATTCAGCCCGGAAACAGAAAAAGTTACACTCGGTTACAAACAAAAAAAACCCGACCCGTGGCTGAATATTCAGGAAAGATACCCTGTAGACAACAAGGTTGCAGGGAAAATAGTCAGCATTACTGATTACGGGGCATTCCTTGAAGTTGAGGAAGGCGTCGAAGGTCTCATACATATTTCCGAACTTGACTGGAACCAGAGACCAAAACATCCTTCCAAATACCTCGACATAGGTGAAACCGTTGATGCCCAGGTTATCAAGGTTGACAGTTCCGACAGACGGTTATCACTCAGCCTGAAGCGGCTTAAGCCCAAACCATGGGCGCTCGTTGCAGAAAGATACGTTCAGGGACAAAAGGTTACCGGAAAGATAAGGACCATTACGGATTTCGGAGTATTTGTCTCTCTTCCCGAAGGAGTTGATGCACTTATACATATTTCCGACATATCATGGACAAAGCATATAAAACACCCGTCTGAGATGCTGAGAAAGGGCCAAAAGATTAAAGCTGTAGTACTTCATATGGACCCCGAAAATGAAAAAATGGCCCTGGGTATCAAACAGCTGACAGGAGATCCCTGGCTGCATGAAATACCGGAAAAATACAAGCTTGGTGATGAGGTTAACTGCAAAATACTAAGGACAACCGACTTCGGAATTTTTGCCGAAATAAACAACGAAGTTGAAGGCCTTATCTATACATCAGAGATTGAGATACCCGCAGGCAAGTCCCTTGAAGATGCATACAGTGAAGGGGATGAAATAAAGGCAAGAATAATAAAAATTGAACCTGACGAGAGAAAGATCGGGCTCAGTCTGAAGAATATATCCGCCGGTAATGATAAAAGAGAAGGAGAAGAGGATTAACAATGAAGAAAACCTGTTTAGTTGTAACAGTTTTACTGGTGCTTCTATTGACCATCAGCGGAATAATGACATTAGTCGGAAAGGATTCTATTTCGTTTAATGGAAAAAGTATCGGCCTGGTCAGGATAGAAGGTCCAATCATTCAATCGGAAGAGATTATGAAAGAAATAAGAAAGTATGCCTCCGACAATTCCATCAAGGCTATTCTCATCAGGGTAAACAGCCCGGGCGGAGTTGTTGCTCCATCACAGGAGATATACGAAGAAGTAACAAAGGCCGTGAAGAAAAAACCGGTGGTGGTATCCATGGGAGCGCTGGCGGCATCCGGAGCATATTATATCTCGGCGCCGGCTACAAAGATTGTGGCAAATCCAGGCACACTTACCGCCTCTATCGGTGTAATAATGGAATTCCCCAATCTTTCAGGTCTTATGCAGAAGATAGGGATCAAGACGGAAGTAATCAAGAGTGGAAAACACAAGGATATAGCCTCTGCATTCAGAGGTGTGGGAAAAGAAGAGAGACAGATCCTGCAGAATATTCTGGATAATGTACATGAGCAGTTTATCAGGGCAGTGGCTGAAGGCAGAAAGATGGATATATCAAAGGTAAGAAAAATAGCCGATGGAAGAGTGGTTACCGGACAACAGGCCCTTGGCCTTGGATTAGTAGATGAACTCGGTAATTTCGAAGATGCCAAGATGATTGCCGCCCATCTTGCGGGGATAAAAGGCGAACCAAGGATTGTTGAAAAGAAGGTAAAGAAATCCATTCTAAGTTTGCTTAATTCAAGTATTGCAGGTAACATCGGAAAGGTTTTACCTGCAATAGGACTCAAATACATCTTTTCTCTATAGGGAGGTTTTATGACAAAATCAGTCCTGATAGACAAAGTAAGCGAAAAACTTGAAGGCCTGACAAGAAGACAAACGGAGATAATAATTGAGACCTTTTTTGACGGCATTAAAACCGCTCTGTCAAAGGGGGAAAAGATCGAACTCAGGGGATTCGGCAATTTCAAGTTAAAGACAAGGGGGGCAAGAAAGGCCCGGAATCCCAAAACCGGCGAATCGGTAGATGTGCCCGCAAAGAAGGTTTTACATTTCAAGCCGGGAAAGGAACTCAGAGAAATGCTCAACAGCGGTTCACATGAATAGAACAGGGGAAATGCCGTCTTTTGGGCCGGGATGTCTCAGATCTCCATTTCGCACCGGTCCCCTTATAAGTTGAGCCGTGGGCACAAGATGGTCCGGCGTACATTCTTAAAAAAAACAATAAAACTTTTCTTTTTTGTTGTATCCTCAATCTCGATCTCTGTTTTTTTCCTGTTTTCCTATCCCTGGAAAATCAGAAAAAAGGAACTCACATTCTTTTATGTGACTGATGAAGATATGCTTCCGGTAAAAGGTGTCAGGCAGGTCTCAATTGAATACAGCAGGTACAGCAGACCCATGAGGACAAAGGCATACATAGTAAATACCGGTAGCGAGCTTTTTGCACTGTCTCCCGTATGCTCACATTTAGGATGTCTCGTTAACTGGAACTGGCCAAGGAAAAGATTCCTGTGCCCTTGTCATGGCGGTCAGTATGATATTACGGGCAATGTTATAAAAGGCCCCCCGCCTGCTCCCCTGAGCAGACTGCCCATGAAGATAGACAAAGAAAAAGTGTATATCGGATTAAGGGTGTAAAATTGGGAGAGATATTTGACTGGATTGACAACAGGTTCGGGATAAGACAGCCGCACAGAAAATTTCTGCACAGAGATATCCCTGAAGGAGTAAATTATTCTTTCTGCCTTGGCGGAGCGGCCCTGGTATGTTTCATAATGCTTTTTTTGAGCGGGATCATGCTCTCAATCTATTATGTCCCGTCGGAAACCGAGGCCTTTAACAGCATAGTCAGGATCAACAACGAGGTACGGCTGGGATGGTTTATCAGGTCATTCCATAAGTGGTCGTCAAACCTGCTTATTATTTCGATCATCCTTCATACAATACGTGTATTTATTTATAAGGCATACCGGTCGCCCCGCGAACTGAACTGGGTTGCCGGGTCACTTACACTGGTAATCGTGTTTGCCTCGGGGTTCACCGGCTACCTCCTCCCCTGGGACCAGAAGGCATACTGGGCAACCGAGGTCGGGACATCCATGGCAAAAACTATTCCGATAATCGGGAAATATCTGCTTTATCTCGTCAGGGGTGGAGAGGATGTAACCGGGACAACGCTGATAAGGTTTTATGCAATGCATATAATATATCTCCCTTCCTGTCTGTTCATACTGCTATGGGCGCATTTCCACATGGTCAGGAAACAGGGCATCAAGGGAGGCCTATAGATTGAAGAATGAAGAAAAAGAATTCTATCCGGATTATCTCGCAGAAATCCTGCTTATTGTATTCATAGCTCTCGAGGTCACCATTGTCCTGGCCCTCGTGTATCCGCAGGGTATCGGCAGACAGATCAATTTCTCGACACCTTACAGACCATTGCCGGAATGGTATTTCCTCTGGTTATATCAGATTGTAAGGTATTTCCCCGGCAGGTGGGCATTTGTGGGCACAATTCTTTTGCCAGTCACAGCAGTACTGATCCTTATCTTTATTCCCTATATTGACAGGGGGAAAAGGGGACGTTTAAAAGCAATACTTGCCGGGCTGATCCTGCTCCTTTCATTCCTTATCTTTACACTTCTCCCGGCTTTGAATCCCTGAATACAGTGCTATTTATATGTCAGATCACTACAGGATAACCCTGACTCTGTAACTGAGTTTTGTCTCTTCCCCCGCAGGAACAGCAACGTCGAATTCGATCTCATTGGCTCCTGTCTTCCTGTAGTCGTGGGTAGTATGAAGCACCCTCCAGTCTCCCGGCACAGGTTCGATCACCGTCACCACTACATCTTTATCCTTATGGTTTATTATCCCTATCTCCATGGAAGATTCGAATACGCCCTCGGCAATCCTTACCCAGTCAGTCTGTTTACGCTCAGAAACAATGTCAAATGCTTCACCGGTCTTTACCCTTAAATCCTCACCAGCAGGCGTATGACCTATACGGTCTTCTCCAATAAATATAATGTTATTCGGAGCGTCGTATTTGTAGACCCTCACCAATCCCTTTGGTAGCGGCTTCCCGAGCCCAATATTTTTTTTGTTCATTATATCAATGTAAACATCAGCCATCCCGTGTGTTGTTCCCTTTCTGTACCGGCTGTAATAATATTGGGTATTCCCTTTCACGATATATTTCTTTTTCACATAAACGTTATGTGCATCAATAAACCTTATCTGTTTCTTCTGATTGTTTTTGATTGTAGTCCTGTTTTTTATTTCATAAAGATAGTATTCAAAAAATTTCTTCTCCTTCATTTCAGGGGGTGCATTCAATCCCTTTGCAGTCATAAATCGACGCATCCCGCTTTCCGGTTCAAGGTGGACATCCCCTGCAACAACCTTCAACCCGGCGTCTCTGTAAGTCATGCCGCTACGGTTATCTATGGTCACCCACCCGGATAAATCCGCCATCGTGTCATCTTTATCCAGAATGACATTATAGTCGGCATTCCAGCTGATTTTTTTCGTCAGATAACTGACACTTATCTGCTGTTTTTCATCCGATGTATTGTTTACAAGCCAAACAAGTGATGGGGAAGTTACAAGGTCTCGCGGCAATTTGGGGAATATTATCCTTCCGGGATAATTAAATGTTATCTCATTGCCTATCCGGAAGACAGGCCCATTGGAACCGGCAAGAACTGTGGCATCAACGCTCTCCTTTTCACCCGTCTTTGGATTTACCGACTCGAGACGGACCTTCCTGCCGACATACCTGTCAAGCAGTTTCTTCGGACTCAGAAGATCATACTCATAATTCTGTTCATAGACCGACAGGGTGTCTTCGCCATTAAGAGAACTTATATTCACGCTTTCAGGGATTATTGAAGAAGGGATGTCAAGAAAACGCATTGAGACCGGACCCTTCGGTATATTCAATTCACGGGTTTCACTCACAAGCCCGATATCATTATTGTAGACCGTAACTTCAATATTCCTTCTGTCCAAAGCGGTACTTTGAAGAATCTTGTCAGCGTATGCCTCCCCTCCCATTATAAAAACAGCCAATAATAGATACAGGAATATCCTCTTCATGCTATCTCCTCTTATTTTGCCCCGCGGCTCCAAAATTCACATGGCAATCAGCACAATTTATTTTATCATACCAGAACACCTTTCCCGGCTGAAGATGGCACGAAACATTCGAACATGACCTGTCCATGAAATCATATTTAATCTGAGTCAGCGCAACCATTGCCTCATCGTATGATTCTATCTTCCCTTTCAGTCCTTTTCTCTTCCATCCTTCAGGCAGATACATCATCTGCGCCTTTGACCTGACATTCACAGGCTCGAATGCAAGATCAACCTTCCCGTTTACATGGACAGAATAATTATATATATCACCGTCTCTCATTTCATGGCACCTGACGCAGGTAAACAATCCAGTCTTCGTATCCACAAAGGTCATATCCGTATCCCGCCGGACGGTCTCAAAATGGCAGGTTGTACATCCCATCTGTGTCGCAGTGTTATATTTGAAACTCTCTTTTGTGTGCCCGTTAACGGAATCCCAGTGGATACCCAGGAGATGGCCGTAGCTTCGTGCGGCATTAAAATGACCATTGGGCCTTTCTTTTGTACTCTCATAAACGGGGGGGCTGCCGTGGCACTCCTGGCACCTGCTCCGCCGCTCCTTCCCGTTCCATCGGGGACTTCTTACATATCTTAAATTTCTTCCCCGTTCACCGTCGCTGTGACAGTACACACCCGAACATCTCTTTTTCTTACTGTCGAATTCCGCCCTGTTACTGTTGAGCGCCCTGAGCCCTCCCGCCCCTTTATTGGAAAGCTCGATATCAACCACACCGTTACGGTGTTTGGCGCTATTCAGCGGGTGGCAGTTGCCGCAGTTAAAACCATAAGAATGAGGAGCGGACGGAGCATACTGCTGCGTATACCCCGTATCTCCATAGGCGGCATGCATGAGATCAAGGCCGCTGTGTATCCTGTGCGACCTGTCACCGGGCGGAGTCCCGTGGCAGTTCCCGCAGCCGGAGGCTTCAGCATAGATGCCGAAACATAAAGAAACATAAAGAATTATTAAAAACTTAACCCAAATTCTCATTGAGGTATCTCAGGAGACTTACCCGGCCGGTTATAAAATACCCGAATTCAGCCAATGGAGCCCCACGGGCAAGCCCGTGGTACCGATTTAGACGCCCCAATATGGGCGACATCCCGACTGACAGCATTCATCCCCCGACTTTATCGGGATAAGCAATTATAGCAGAGGGAAATAAAGATAATAAAGACCGGGCGTAGACAGGATTCACTCAATCATGTATTTATCCTGCATTATGCATGAATCAGGCGCCGTGCGGACGGCGGATGTAGTGGTGATTTATGAATTATCCGGATTTTAAGGTAATTGCTATTACTAAAAACCAATTTTTTGTTCAATGGATAGTGAGCGTATTCCCCGTAGCCTTATCACGGGGTGGATCGATAATATTTTTTACCCCCCTTTAGAAAAGGGGGGGCAGGGGGGATTTGAATCAGGGGAAAACATGAGCGATATGGAATCAATTATAATTAAAGAAATCTCCCCTGACCCCTCTTTGCCAAAGAGGGGAAAAGTATCAGTGGGTCTTTACCAATCTAAATGGATAGCGAGCGGATGTGCCTGTCCCGCCTGTCCCGCCTGTCCCGCCTGTCCCGGCTTGTCGGGGAGTCTTTCATCGGGGAGTGAATATAATAATGCAAAATTCTCTGCATTAGATTACCGGCGGCCTGCCTGTGCGTGCCGCACGCAGACAGGCGGAGCTGCCGGGAAGATCAATTCAGATTAATACAGGGGTGTATTTAGATGAGAGATAAGAAGAAGGTCGACGAACAGGTCTTAAAAGCACTCCCTTGCTCAGCATTTCTTAATAATTCACAATACAGGTGACTTTATGTATCCTTCTCTTCAACAACAATATCAAGTTTTATACTAAGATCCTTTAATTGCTTCTTCTGTACACTGGATGGCGCTTCACTCATAAGATCAACAGCCTTCTGAGTCTTGGGGAAGGCAATAACATCCCTGATAGATGATGCGCCGACCATCAGCATAATGAGCCTGTCGAAACCAATTGCAAGCCCGCCGTGCGGCGGGGCGCCGAACCTGAGGGCATCGAGCAGAAACCCGAACTTCTCCTTCGCCTCTTCACCCGGGATACCTAAAATCCGGAACATCTTCTGCTGCACATCGGTCATGTGGATACGTATGCTTCCACCACCTATTTCATTACCGTTCATAACTATATCGTACGCCTTTGCCTTTAATGATGCCAACTCTTTCCTGTTATTGACCTCCCCGCCCAACATCTTTCCGACATCTTCCTCGCGGGGAGATGTGAAGGGATGATGCATTGCCTCGAACCTTCCCTCATCATCATTCCACTCAAGCAAAGGATAATCAGTAATCCATACGAAATCAAAACCCTCTTTAAAAAGATTCAGCCGTCTGCCTATGTCAAGCCGCATCCGGCTTAATACATCGTTGACTACATTCGCCCTGTCAGCTACGAAGAGCATGAGGTCGCCGTTCTCCGCCTCCAGCCTTTCGGCCATCTTCCGCAGTATTTCCCCGGGGAAGAACTTCGCAATTGGAGATTCGAACCCGTCCTTTACCTTTATCCATGCAAGTCCTTTTGCACCGAAAGACTGTGCCTGTTCCGTCAGGAGGTCTATCTCCCTGCGCGAAAGGCCGGCCATCCCTTTTCCACACAGCCCCTTCACGAGCCCACCTCCTGCAAGCGCATCCTGAAAAACCTTGAAGGAACCTTCCCCTGCGAGGTCCGCCATATCCTTCAGCTCAAGGCCGAACCTCATGTCGGGCTTATCATTACCGAATCTCTCCATGCTTTTCGCATAGGCCAGTCTTTTGAAGGGGATGTCTATATTCACACCCATCGCCTCTTCAAAAACCTCCTTCAGCATCCTCTCTACAACACCAATTACATCATCCTCACTGACAAACGACATCTCCATATCAACCTGAGTAAACTCAGGCTGCCTGTCCGCCCTGAGGTCCTCATCCCTGAAACACTTTGCTATCTGGAAGTACTTCTCAAAGCCCGATACCATAAGAATCTGTTTGAATATCTGCGGCGACTGTGGAAGGGCATAAAAACGCCCCGGATTAACCCTGCTCGGAACAAGATAGTCCCTTGCCCCCTCTGGAGTGGATTTGGTAAGAACAGGTGTCTCTATCTCAAGGAAGCCTTCCCTGTCGAGGAAATCCCGCATTATCTTTGCAACCCTGTGCCTGATCATCAGATTCCTCTGCATATCAGGTCTTCTGAGGTCCAGGCACCTGTATTTCAGGCGCAATGACTCCGAAACATCCTGTATATTATCGAGTACAAAAGGAAGGGTATCCGACCTGCTCAGTATATTCATTCTGCCAACATACATCTCCACCATACCTGTATCAAGTTCGGGGTTTACCGTACCCTCCGGCCGTCTCCTGATTTCACCGGTAACAGATACAACATATTCGGACCTCAGCTCATGGGCAATACTGTGAACCTCTTCGGAGACATCGGGGCTGAAGACAACCTGTGCTAAACCGCTTCTGTCCCTCAGGTCAATAAAAATCAGTCCGCCATGATCCCTCCTTCTGAAGACCCAGCCGGAAAGCGTAAGCTCTGACCCGATATCAGCTTCGGCAATCTCTCCGCATCCTTTATCCTTCATTACATCCTCCTCATAAATAATCACTAATTCCTAATATATTATTGGTTCTTCCGGTACTTCCGTGAGTAATATAACCTCTGAGACTTTGAGAAAGTCAAATATATTTCCATCTGTTTCTGTGGTCATTTTTTCTCTTCAGTCTGTGTCTGTCTATGGCTGATAGCTATGTCTTTCTCTATGTTTTATTCTGCATTATTTTATCTTTCCACACTACTTAATGAAGAGCCATATTATTTAGAGTCTGTGTGTAAAGTAAGTCCCTCTATCTGTCATTTCCCGACTTAGTCGGGGAATCCATTCTTTTAAATAAGTTCCGGATGCCCCGAACGCTTGCGGGACATGACAAAAACAAGAAATGGCAATTTATACACAGCCTCTATTTAGTATTCAGTGCTTTGAATTCAGGATTTAATGCCGACTTCTTTTTTAAGTCTGCCTACTTCATCTTCGGCAAGATACCTGAATTCCCCCGGTTTGAGAGCCCCAAGTGTTATACCGTCAATTGCTACTCTCCTGAGCTTCGTTACGGGATGTCCTATCTTCTCAAACATCCTCCTTATCTGCCTGTTCCTGCCTTCATGGATCGTTACACCCAGCCATGTATTCTTTCCGCTGCGCGAAAGTCTCGTCCTCTTTATGACTACCGGCATGGTCAACCCGTCCTCCAGCCTGATACCGCTCCTTAACTTATCGAGTTTTATCTCATCAGGAATCCCCCTGACCTTTACAAGGTACTTCTTGGGTATTTTTCTTTTCGGATGCATAATGACATTCGCAAGCACACCGTCATTTGTAAGGATAATCAACCCGTCCGAATTATAATCCAACCGGCCTACAGGGTAAACCCTCTGCCTTACCTTCCCGATATATTCCCTGATGGTCGGCCTGCCCTCAGGGTCCGAGAGAGTTGTAATCACCCCCACAGGTTTATTGAATATCAGGTAAACGGGTGATTCTCTTGCCGTAATCAGTTTGCCATCTACCTTCACATGGTCTTTTAAGGGATCTGCCTTTGTACCGATTATTGCCACCCTGCCGTTAACGGTAACCCGGCCTTCCTCTATCAATTCCTCCGCCTTTCTTCTCGATGCAATACCGGCGGAAGCAATAATCTTCTGGAGTCTTTCCCGCATAAATATCCGATCTGATATAATAAATTTTTGATGTTAATTTTAACATAAATTCAGGATATACAGCCAAAATGTGGAAGAACAATATATATTTCATCCTTGTTGAGCCATCGGAACCGGGGAATACCGGCTCTGCAGCGCGTGCCATTAAAAACATGGGGTTTAAAAATCTTGTGATGGCCAATCCCGTTAACTGTCTTACCGGGAAGACGGGACGACTTGCATGCAACTCTTTGGCTCTTTTTATACGCTTTTTTTATACATATACAGATTTAAATTAATGATACGAACCCCTTGACATGCATTTTTCTACTGCATACTTATATGCTAAAATATTTCCAAGAATATTATGGCACTTGACAAAGAAAAAGAAATAATGAAATTTGCCGGCTGGTTCCTCCATGCACTGCTCCACCGATGCCTCAAACAATGCGGAAGAAACATTTCAATTATAGAATTTCCTGTTTTCAAAAAATTTCTGACCTGCCGGGTAAAGAGGGAACTCGAATACTACAGAGCATATCTTGACATGGCCATCGTCCTCTGTAATGCCGGGGCAGAGGCCTCTGATAGGGATATCGATGAACTGCTGGAGGGAAGCCGCGACCTCGATCAATGCCTCTCAAGGGACATTTTATTCCTTCCCATCCGGGTCCACTTCGACTACGACAAGATATTGCCGCTGCGAAGAGCAAGGGCCACAAAACAGATATCCCTGTTTAAACGACTTCTCTCTACAGAAGGCGCAGACGATTACAACGAGCTTGTGAGGAAAACCTTCACAAAGGAAGAATTCCTGGATCTGCATAACGAAATTCTCGAACTCTACATAGAAGAGACGTTTATTATAAATTCCTCTCTCACGAGTGTGATTAATGTGGACAGCGAGGGAATAGCAAACAGGATGTACTGTTCAATGCTGGATATGGGAAGAGCCATGAACAGGGAGATAGCAGCTACAATCTTCGGTAATGATTGAATCAGACACCCCGCAAGAGGCCGGACATTCAGCAAGCGTCCCCGTATGGAACACGGGGTTAACCGGGAAATCGATAAAAAAACAAATAATTCGGTTATAATCTTGTTATTCTTATTTTCTTAATATAACCTGTTTTTATGATTCAAATTAACTCAGGAGGAAGTTATGCAAGATATCAAAAGAATCGGAGTAATAACATGCGGAGGAGATTGCGGAGGGTTAAACGCAGTTGTAAAATCCGTTACCCAGACAGCCGCCTCGCTGGGCATCGAAACCCTGGTAGTTCCAAACGGTTATGCCGGCCTTTATAATCTCGAAGACCTCAAAAATCCGATAATACTCACCCCGGAAAGAGTGGACAGTATCGATGCAAATCTTGCAGGCTCTGAGGCGGGACATTCCAGGGTCAAGATATCCAAGATCAAGGATCCGGATAAATACAGGAAGATAAAGACCGGATTAAGCAAATTCAATATCGATGGACTCGTAATTTCGGGGGGGGACGATACAGGATCCGTCATGTGCGACCTCATCAAGCGTGGTATAAGATGTGTCCATGTACCCAAGACAATGGACCTTGACCTGCAGCCATACAGTGTAGGCGGGGATTCTTCCCTGAACAGGATTGCACAGTTTACCGAGGAACTGAAAACAACCGGACTGAGTCATAATCGTATCATGATCGTTGAGGTATTCGGCAGATACGTGGGACATACGGCCTTCAGGGGTGGTATAGGCGCAGAGGCCGATTGTATCCTTATCCCGGAAATACCCGTCGATCTTGATGTTGTATACAATCACATGAAAAAAAAGTATATGGAGAGAGTGAAAAGAAGTGATGTACGCGCAGGCACATATACTATAGTCGTTTCAGAAGGAATTACAGATGCAAAAGGAGACCTCATCACCGACGACTCCATATCTATGGATGCCTTCGGGCATAAGAAACTGGCCGGCGCTGGAAAATATGTGAGAACTCAGCTTGAACAGAGGATGAACGTTGATCCTGAAATCAGGGAGTTCATGAAAAATGAGGGATTCTATGTACCGGGAGTATATGAGCTTCCTGAAATCAGGGAAGTTATACCAGGTCATCTCGTCAGGTCAGGACACAGTTCCGAATATGATGTGAATTTCGGCAAGGAAGCCGGCTCTGCAGCGGTCAGGCTTCTTGTAAAGGGTATTGACGGCGTAACAGTGGTAAAAATACGCGGAAATAAAATATATTATATGACCACTATAGATGCAATAAAGCAAAGAAGGGTAAATCTCAGCCTTGTCCCGTTGTTTGAAGCTCAAGGTGTCTGTTTCGGCAGAGAACCCCTGCCATATAAACCCGATTTTATCCATATCAAAGGTGAAATAGAAAGACATCTGTAATCAGCTGAGATAAATAATTATGAAGGATTTAAAAACGCTTATTACCGGCCTGAAATCTGAAAGGCTTACCGAGAGGAAAAAAGCCGCGGCCGAACTCGGCCGCATTGGCAACCCTGATGCCGGTCCGCATTTGATCAAAGCTTTTAATGATCCTAATCCTCATGTAAGAAGTGCAGCCGCTTTTTCCGTTGGCATGATAGGGTTCGGCGATGCTACGGAGCCTTTGATTAAACTGCTCGGGGATGAGGACAAGTATGTAAGAAAAAGTGCGGCAAAGGCGCTTGGGATGTTAAATGCCCGAAAAGCGGTCGATGCCCTGATTAACACACTTGATGACCCGATAGATATTGTCAGGAAAAGTGCAGTCAGATCTCTGGGGATTATTAATGATAAACGGGCAATACCCGCTATTCAACACGTCCTTGGTGACAGAAGCGGCATCGTAAGGATAGCGGCAAAAGAGGCATTTAAGAAATTAAACGGTTATACGTAATATTCAAAACTCCGGGAACATCTTAAGCTCGAGCGTCTTTCCCCCCTCGATATCGGCCTTTACCGAAAGTATACCCCCCTCGATGTAAGATATATCAAAATCGTTAAATCCCTGACTGACAAGACTCTTTGCATCTGCAGGACAGCCATCCTCACACCCGGCAATTCCCCGTACCATACGGGGCAGAAGCCCTTCGATATCGAGTCCGTTTACATGCAATCCTCTTGGACGCAGAAACTCCTCGATTTTATCCGTTATAGACTTCAAATCCAGGTGAAAAGGGTTATCAATGTTTATAGAAAGCGACTCGCCCCCTATAGTCACATCAAGTTCCATGAATACCTCCAATAAGTGTGGTGTTAATTAATACGATTTGATAAGTTTAACCAATCATATGAATAATATTCAATGGGTAAGACGGTTGCTATTTTTCATATATTCATGATAACTTTTAAAAATGTTAAAAAATATTGCAGCCCTGATTCTCGTATTTATACTATATCCGGCAACCGCATTCTGTTTTGATGTATCGGTCTCCCCCGGGACCATAAGACAGGGTGATGTTTTTGTTGTAAGAATTAAATCCGGGGAAATTGCCGATCCCTATGGTATTGTCGGTAAAAATAAAATAAATTTCCACATGACATCTCCAGGTAATTACATTGGCCTGTCATCAACCGGCATCGAGCAGCCTCCGGGGAATTATAATATAAGGGTACATCTGGGCAATGAGACCAAGACTGTCAGGATACATGTGCGGGCAATAAAATCTAAGAAGATCCTGATCCAACTTCCTGATGATAAAGTAACACTCTCGCCGGAGGATGAGAGAAGGGCTGAAAATGAAATATCAATAATGAGGGCTAAATGGTTGAAGCGGACAGGTCATCTCTGGCATGGCAGATTCAGCCCTCCGTTAGAAACAGCTGTTTCAACAAAATTCGGGATATTGAGGATCATAAACGGGCATAAAAAGAGCATACACAAGGGTGTTGATTACAGGGGCAGGAGGGGAATGCGGGTAAAGGCTATCAATTCCGGCGTAGTTTCGCTTACAGGCCGTCAATTTTTTGGCGGCAATACCGTCATGATAGATCACGGAGACGGTATTTTTTCCATTTATATGCACCTGGACAAGATACTGGTCAAAGAGGGACAGAGGATAAACAGATCAGACGTTATTGGACTTGTCGGCTCAACCGGGCGGGCCACAGGCCCTCACCTTCACCTCACCGTTAAATGGGAGGGATTGACTGTAAACCCCCTATCGCTCTTCAGCCTCCCGCTGTAATAAGGCTTCGTTCATATTTTCTTCATTATTTTTTTCTATAATATTTCCAAAAAGACGGGAAGGTAAATCTTATGAGTAAGAAAAAAAATAAGTCTAAGTCGCCAACCAGGAAGAAAGTACCTGTGTTTACAATAATTATTGCAATAATTATTGCAGGAGGACTTTTTATTGTAGTAGCCAACCCATTTGACAGCAAAGGTTCCGGCAAGACCACACGGTTATTTACGGTTAAAGGCGGGGAAACAAGGCCTGTTCTCAATCCCGGCCAGTTCTCGGGTATGACCGGAGAGGCTTATGCAGCCGCAAAGGAAATACCCCAAATCCTTGATAAGGTATATTGTCACTGCAATTGTGAGAATCCTCCTTTCAACCACAAGAGTCTTCTCAGCTGTTTCGTTGAATATCACGGATCTTCCTGACTGCTATGCCAGCGGGAGGCTTTGACAGTCTTCAAATTACACAACAAGGGATATTCCATAGACCAGATCCGTACGGAAATTGACTCAAAATTCGGCAACATGTGACAAAATTTGTAATTTATCCATATCTGTCTTGTCTCAAGCAGATATGGATAAATATCTATTTAAGCCTGTACATGTAATTAATAAAATATGTAATTAACTTCATAACATATCTTAAGATTTATATATTTTTCCTTTTTTGTCTTACCAATATTATCCCATAACTTGCTAATTAGAGTCTGTGTATAAATTGCCGTTTTTTATTTCTGTCATGCCCCAAATCTGTAATCCGTCATTCAGAACTTATTGAAAAGAATAGATTCCGGCTTAAGAACTGCCGGAATGACAGATAGAGAGACTGACTTTATACACAGACTCTAATTATTATACATTTGAGTTAATTACGCTAAATTAGTTCCTTAAAATAATTGCTGGCATATAATATGCTATAACATTAATAAGATTGAGAGAAAGATTAATGATAATCTCAACAGACAGTCGAAGGGCTGCCGGCTGCAGACAAAAGGAGGCCGAAGATGAAATGCTCAATATGCCATAAAGACTTTTCGCCTTTGAATCATTATAAAAAACCATCGTCAGCTCTCTGCAGAAGCTGTGCAAGTGAAACAAAAGACTCTTTCATATTTTATTGTCATAACTGCGGATCACATGAAGTGGTTAACAAAGAGATGGCAATACTGTTTGCTCCAAACCATACGATCAAGCGGCAACTTCTGTTGCTGAAAAATGACAATGTAATCATCGAACAGGACTCCTGCATTACATGTGCGGGCGTCCATGTCTGCTAAGCATAATTTCCTCCCCCTCCTGCCCGGTGACACGTTGTCCCGTCACCGGGCTCATTTTTTATTTCACAGACTGTTACCATTTATGTATCATCCTGAGTATCAACAAAGAATCCCGTCTTTTTCAGCCGCGGATTTACGCGGATTAAGAAAAAACCTAAAGACATATTCGGCCACAGACGGACACGGACTTAAGAAAAGGCTTAAGGCTTAAGGCTGACGAGGCCGGCAAGCCTGCAAGCTGACAAGCTAAATGGCTCTGTGGCAAATTGCAAACAGGTGAGGGGTGAGTGGTTGGCAAAAAACCAAACCCCAATCCCCAAACCCTGATCCCCCCTTAGCCTGTGAAAATCAGTGGCAAAGAAAGAAAAGGATTTTTAGCCACAGATTGACACGGAGAGACACAGGATCCGGCGATTTTTTGCGACACCATCAATCTTTGTTTTATAATTAAGACTATGAAGAACTCCGTTCCTGACAGCATAAGAAAAGAGATTGGTAAACTTGTAAGAGAGATTAATGAGCACAATTACAGATATTATGTGCTCGACTCGCCTGTTATCTCCGATGAAGAATACGACCGGCTCTTCAGAAAACTTAAAAGGCTTGAGGAGGATTATGGTTTTGTGCTTGCCGGCTCCCCTACTCAAAGGGTAGGCGCAGCGCCACTGGACAAATTTGAAAAGGTCGTCCACAAACAGCCGATGCTCTCACTCGACAATGCCTTTTCATTTGATGAACTGAGAGATTTTGACACAAGGCTTAAGAGATATCTCAAGAGCGACAATAACATCATTTATACAGTAGAACCAAAGTACGATGGACTGGCTGTTGAACTGAACTACGAAAAAGGCATACTCAAAAAGGCCTCTACACGTGGAGACGGCATCACGGGTGAGGATATTACGCTGAATGTCAAGACGATCAAATCCATACCACTTTCCATTGAAGGTAGCGGACCGGTGCCGGATGAGATTGATATCAGGGGTGAGATATATATGAATATCCGCGACTTCGAGAAATTGAACAGCGAAAGAGAAAAAGATGGAGAACCCCCTTTTGCCAACCCGAGAAATGCTGCTGCAGGGTCCGTCAGACAGCTCGATTCTTCGATTACCGCCTCAAGAAATCTCCACATGTCATGTTACGGCGCTGGCTTTATTGCAGGTATTACTTTTAATAACCACATGGAATTCATGGACTGGCTGAGGAAGCACAGATTCCCGGTTCCGAAGATCATTAAATTGGCGGAAAATGCCGAAGAAGTGATAAAGATCATCGAAGAGTTGGGGGAAAAGAGAAGCAGCCTGCCTTTTGAGATTGACGGAGCGGTTGTAAAGGTCAACGACTTTAAACTTCAGGAAAAACTGGGAGTAAAGACAAGAGAGCCGAGATGGGCTATCGCCTACAAATTTCCTGCACATCAGGGAACAACCCGGATCCGGGATATCGTTGCAAGTGTAGGGAGGACAGGGACAATAACTCCGGTAGCAATACTTGAACCTGTAAAGATAGGCGGTGTTACTGTATCCAGGTCTACGCTCCACAACTGGGACGAGATTGAACGAAAGGACATTCGCATCGGAGACACTGTTGTAGTCGAACGCGCAGGAGATGTTATACCCCATGTAACCATGGTGGTCAGGGAAAGAAGGACCGGGAAGGAAAAAAAATTTCCCATCCCTGATAAATGTACAGCCTGCGGTTCCCGCGTTATACGGGAAGAGGGAGAAGTTGCGCTCAGGTGCATAGGTCTTGACTGCCCCGCACAGGTGCAGGAAAAGATAAAACACTTTGCGTCACGGGCAGCTATGGATATCGAAGGACTTGGAGAGAAAAATGTGGAACTCCTTTACAGTCACGGCCTGATAAAAACCTTCACCGATATTTACAGACTTAAAAAAGAAGACCTCACCGGGCTGCCTCGCTTTGCCGATAAATCGGCCGAAAATCTGATAAAGGCCATCGAACGGAGTAAGAAGACCACTCTTTCGAAGTTCATTTATGCGCTCGGCATCCGCCATGTCGGTGAATTTGTGTCAAGGGTCATTGCAAAGCATTTTTATTCACTTGACGACCTTTACAATATAAAAATGGACAAGCTGACAGAGATCGATCAGTTGGGAGAAAAGATCTCCGCGGCGATTTCCGGTTTCTTCAATGATGAAAAGAATATCAGGACACTGGAAACATTGAGGAAAAGCGGTATCAGCATCACGAATCCGGATTTCGAGAGGACGTCAAAGGATAAAAGACCTTTTGAGGGATTGACGTTCGTAATCACCGGCACGCTTCCAAAACCCCGCAATGAGGTTGAATCTTTCATTGAAATAAACGGAGGCCATGCAGCCTCATCCGTATCAAAAAAGACCGATTATGTCGTCGCAGGGGTAAACCCGGGCTCAAAGATTGAAAATGCACGGAAACTTGGTGTAAAAGTCATTTCCTACGATGAACTATTGAGGCTTTCGAAGGGGAAGACAGACATGCTGTTTTAATCCGGAACTTTGTAACCGAGTTTTACAAGGCTGTCGTTAGTAATCCGGCGCAAAAACTCTTCTTCCATCTTTCCCTCATCAAAATTTATCACAACCCTGCCATCCTCAACCCCTATTGAATCGACACCATCCATTTTTCCAATGAATCTTCTCAGGGCCATCGAGCACTCGGCACAGAAATCCTTTGATACATTCAGTGAGATATTCTTCATATGCTTCCTCCACAATATTGAAGAGTCCCAGCGGCCTGTCTGCGCGATACGTACAGGCAGGCCCCGACTTTGTCGGGACAGGCAAAAGACCACGGGGAATACACTCTCTATCCATATTAGTTCCTTTTTATTATATCAGGTTCTTCTCCCGTTTCGTTGCGGAAAAGGGTCCATAAATTCCAGGGTTCAGAATGACCGGAAAAAGTTTTTCGGCTATCGTGGCAAATGATTTGACATCTGAACGGAAGTGTCCGGGAAAAGCATGATTCTTCGGATGGTCGGTTTTTATCTTTTCTTTATGGGAGTATAAGTAATTGGCTTATTCCACGAAGAAATATACGCGGGGCGGATAAGCCTGCCCTGAATTATCTCCTCTATCCTGTGGGCAGACCAGCCGGCGATCCTCGACATCGCAAAAATAGGTGTAAAGAGTTCACTTGGAATGCCCATCATATCATAGACAAATCCGGAATAGAAGTCGACATTGGGACTCACCTTTTTTCCCTTCTTCCTCCTGATCAGCCTTACTGACTGCTCGGCTACTTTCTCATAGAGATTAAATTCATCGAGCCTTCCCTTCTTACTGGCAAATGTACGCGCTTTCTCTTTAAGGATTGTTGCTCTCGGATCAGAAATCGTATAGACTGCATGGCCGAGCCCGTAAATTTTCCCGGACCGGTCGCCGGACTTTCCATCCAGTATATTCTCAAGACATGAAACTATCTCGTCATCATCATTCCAGTCTTTCACATCTTTCTTAATTCCCTCCATCATATTCATTACGGCTTCATTGGCTCCGCCATGGAGGTGACCCGAAAGTGAAGCTATCCCCGCGCACATCGCCATATAAGTATCGGTAAGGCTCGAAGAGACGGTCCTGACCGTAAAAGTAGAATTATTTCCGCCTCCGTGCTCTGCGTGGAGAATGAGAGCTATATCAAAGACGTGGGCTATCTCATCATCGGGTATCTTTCCCTGCACCATATAGAAAAAGTTCTGCGCAGTGCTCAGACTGCTTTCCGGAGGAACAAAAGTCGGATGGGTCCTGCTCCCATTTGACCTCAATACGCAGTAATTATAGGCAATAATTGTCGGGAATTTGGCTATGAGATCGACACACTGGCGCGTTACATCCCTTATGTCAGTTGAACGGGGATCAGGATCAAACTTGTGGAGAGAGGAAACCGCCGCATGTAATGCACCCATCTGGTCATTATTCCTGGAATTGAACCTTATCACCTTTTTGGCTACGTCCGGTATCCGCCTTTTCACTCCGAGTTCATGCAAAAAGCCATGGAGGTCTTCTGCAGTGGGAAGTTTTCCGGTAAGAAGCAGATAAGCAACTTCTTCAAAACCAAATCTTTTTTCTTTTTCTATATTGTCGACTATTTCTTCTACATCGATACCGCAATAATAAATCTTTCCAGGGGTCGGACGGCTTTTGCCCCATTTGTCCTTCTCATACCCCCTGACCTGCCCCTTACTTGTTATTCCGACGACAACTCCGGTGCCGTCGAGGTTTCTCAACCCCAATTTAATATTTTTCTTTTTGACAAATTCAGGGTCAAGTTTATTGTGTTTTTCTTCAAGTCGCGCTATCTTTTCAAGCAAATTATCCACAATTCCTCCGAACAAAAAACAGATAAATGCACAATAAGGTATTACACCATCATGGGGTATTTTCTTGCAGAAAATTTATTATATATTATTTCCCCGAAAAAAATCGCCCCATATCTGTGTCTCAATAACAGAGATAAAAAAACCGATGCCCCCGGTAAAACAGCAAAACATTCCATACACCCTCAAGATTATCAGGAAGAACCATAATATCCCCTTCAACTGTCTTAATCTCCATTGTGGGGAACAGATCACCCGTATCCAGCTTTATTGCACTGTCCTGAGCCATGGCAGATACCTTCCGGGAATTCCTTACGGCATGATTCAATTTATCACATAACCGTGTATTTTTCAATAAGCGATCTTCCCCGAATTTAAAGAATTCGGCCTTTTCACTCCAGGAGTTCCCCTATTTCCTATAACCAACACCGGCCACTTGCCAACGGGCTGTTGCCCAAATAGGAAAAAGCCCTTACTGTCATTCTGAACTTGATTCAGAATCTAATAAAAATAATGAGGTACGAGGCCCTGAAACAATATCCCGGGAGTTTTCGGGACACATGGTTCAGAGCCTGCCCTGAATTTATTTAAGGGATGACAATTTATGGTTTGGGCAACAGCCAGTTAAGAACAGTTTTTCTTTTTTCATTAAAGAGTTATGTGGTTTGATTACTGATTCTTGGGGGAACTCCTGTTTCACAAAACTTGACAAATAAATAGGGTATAATGGAATAATTAAATTCAAATTCAAGCTTCTGAACAAAACATGCATGAAGAAGGAGGAAAAAAATGTTAATCGGGGAAATCGAAAGGAACCCAACCGAGAGGCTGAGAGTGAGTACGGAAAGTTTCAAAGGGCGTGACTACATTGATCTGAGGATCTATTATGAAGCCAATGACGGTGAATGGAAACCGACAAAGAAGGGCGTAACAATAGCTCCTGAAAAGACAGAAG
This sequence comes from bacterium BMS3Bbin05, assembly GCA_002897855.1. Classification (GTDB taxonomy): domain Bacteria; phylum Nitrospirota; class Thermodesulfovibrionia; order Thermodesulfovibrionales; family BMS3Bbin05; genus BMS3Bbin05. Next base: position 16,806 of record BDTO01000077.1, on the reverse strand, counting down.
ATGTGATTAAACTTCTGGAAAAGGCAGGCAAACAATTATCGGGCAAATAACGGACGGGATGAAATTGAATTAATCCTTTCCGTTCAATATATCTTTTAACTGTTTCAGCATCTGTTCTTTATGTGTTGCTCCCCAGTAAATGCGGCCGCAGGAAGGACAGGTTTCGAAGGTATCCTGTGTTTTAAAAACATATGGAGGAACTTTATCCCTGACAGATGTTTTATCAACCGGAGTCAGCCCTTCATTGCATATAAGACATCTCGTCAGAATTCCGGCAAAGGGATCGACCGGCAACTCTCTTACTACCTGCCTGAGTTGATCCCTGTAGCTGTTGCCATTGATAAAGAAGTAATTATCCCTGACTTTTCTCCTCTTTATAAGTAGTGTATCTCTGGTCAGAATCAACCGGTTACCCCGACAGGCCTTTTCAATGAGTTCATCGTCTGTAATACAGGGAAAATACTCAATATCACAACCGATTATCCGCATCCACTTTGCAAGTTTGCCCAGCATTGCGTCGGCGATAAACTTGAGTTCCATAATAAAAAGTCTAACCCTCTTTTTTATCTTGATCTTCGTAAGAACATGTTAATACTTATCTGTATATCTTCGGGTTACGTCCGGGGCTATTTCAGAGAGGGGCTTCAACACAAATTCTCTTTCAGACATATACGGATGGGGTATCTTCAGGTCAGGCTCATCAACTGTTAAATCGTCGTAAAGAAGGATATCAAGATCGATTACCCTGGGGGCCCACTTGGGGCCTTTCTGCCTCCCCATTTCTTTTTCTATGGATTGCAATTGCCTGAGCAGGTCATGAGGGTCGGCATCCGTCCTGACACGGATTACCATATTAATAAACAACGGCTGAGTCTTTACACCCCAGGGTTCTGTCTCATACATGGAGGAGCGGGAAACTATTTCCATACCTGCCTCGTCAATACGGTTTATTACCCTGTTACAGTTATCTTCTCTGTTACCAATATTTGAACCTATCCCTATAAAGACATCATGCATCAGAGGATATTCTTTATTCTCTCAACCGCCTCTTTTATTCTTTCAACAGGTACTGTAAGAGCAAATCTGACATATCCCTCACCAGGGTTGCCGAAGCCGTTTCCCGGAGTAGTAAGGATAGCAGCCTTATCAAGCAGGTGGGCAGTAAACGACATCGAGTCAAAACCGTCCGGCACCTTTGCCCAGAGATAAAATGTAGCCTTCGGCCTGGCGCTTCGGATGCCAAGAGAGGATAATCCATCATATAAAACATCCCTCCGCTGCTGATAGGTCTGCCTTATTTGATCGAGAACCGATTCGTCGGTTCCCAGTGCAACAATCGAAGCTTCCTGTATGGCCTGGAACACGCCCGAATCAAGATTGCTCTTCACCTTGCCAAGGGCGGATATCACTTCACTGTTACCAACGGCATAACCGATCCTCCAACCGGTCATATTATAGGTCTTTGAAAGGGAGTGCATTTCTATGGCGACTTCCTTTGCACCATCAATCTGCATGAAACTGAGCGGCCTTTCCCCGTCATAATAGAGTTCAGTGTAGGCCGCATCGTGGCAGACAATGATATTATGTTTCAGGGCAAACTCAATTACAGCCTCAAAAAAGGACTCATCAGCCGTTGCGGAAGTGGGATTGTTCGGGTAGTTTATGAAGAGGAGCTTTGCCTTATCCAGCACATCTGAAGGGACATTATCGAGATCCGGATAGAATGCATTCTGTTTATACAGGGGCAGTTCATAGCCAACTCCTCCGGCAAGAAGTGCACCGACCGGGTAGACGGGATATCCGGGCGAGGTATATAGAACGATATCACCGCTATTTATAAAGGCAATCGGCAGATGCCCTATCCCCTCCTTGGAACCTATGAGGGAAAGCACCTCTTTTGAAGGGTCAAGCTTAACACCGAATCTCCTGTTGTACCATGAAGAAACTGCCTGTCTGTACGACAGCATGCCGGCATATGACGGATATCTGTGGTGTTCCGGTTTTTCGACAGCAACTTTCATTGCTTCAACAATATGTTCAGGTGTAGGGATATCGGGGTCACCTATGCTCAGGTCGATCAGGTCAACCCCTTTTCTCAATGCCTCAACCTTCATATCGTCGATACGCGCAAACAGGTATGGCGGTAATTTATTCAGTTTTTCAGAAAGCTCGACCTTGATACCTTTGGACAATATACACCTCCGAATATTTATCCCTGAACATGCATCCGGAAACCGCTAATAATCTCACGAAAAGATAAAAGTAAAAAATATTATAACTTATTAAGCATCAAAATATTAACCTGCCGCCCGAATCCGGTGATGAGGAGCGCTGCCCTTCGCTTGAGACGATATTCTGCGACAGTTCGAGGCTCATTTCGCTGCATCCGTGAAACTCACTCTCCAGGTTTCCTGAAACAAGTTCCGGACCACGGCTCTGAACGCTTCATTTCGCCGGAAACTGTTACCGGAAAATATCGAAAACCGCTCTGTTCTGCGCCTTTCATCGCCGGATCTGGGATATATATATAACTTTTGGACAATGTGAGGAGCTAAACCTGTGGTTCAATACAACAGGGGGAGGGAGAATAAATCCTCCCGTCCCTTATTGGTCATACTGTTTTTCTATTTAGTGCGCTTGCATGTAGAAATACCAAACACTGCATACGGCGGGCACCATCCTATAATACCAGTAAGAAAAGGGATTATACCCAGATAAGCCCACGGACTCTTCGGACCTGTAAAAGCAAGCGAGACTATGGCTATGCCTGCCAGTATTCTTATGGCCCGTTCAATATTACCAACGTTCTGTTTCATATCATGTACCTCCTTTTTTATGGTTACTCCCAATATTTCATAAACCGTCATGGCGGACGGCGGATGTTGCAAAAATCCGCATGTTCCGGCCAGCCGGTTCTCACTGCTACCTCACTCACAACATATGTCCATCATGTTTTTTCCTGGGTCTCTTGAGTATAGTTTCAGGTTTTTATTATATTGCAACATAGTTTCTCCAAATCCCCCTGCCCTCTTTTCTAATGGCATCCAACTCATGAATAATGTACGTTGGATATCCACATTCACACATTTATTATGGAAGATATTTCCAGAAATGTCTGTGACTTTGTTACAAAAGGATTACCGCGAAACTACAGGCCATTTATAACACAAAGACACGGAAACACGGAGTTTGTTTTGAACTACGAAGAACAAGAAATAAAAATTCATTAAAGTCTTTTTTCTTTTTGAAAGGATTAACAGGATTTTTTATTTTTCTTTAATCATCCCGTTCTATCATGTAGATTCCTTCTGATGTATTTTTTCTCTGTGTCTCCGTGCCTGGTTTATTTTTGACAAAACCACCGGACGAACCCGAATTCAGAGTTTTTTCAGGTGGATCATATGCCTTGAAAGCACGACCTTGCCTTTTCTCTCAAAATCCTTCAGGAGCCTGCTCACAACCTCTCTTGACGTCCCAAGGTCATTGGCAATCTGCTGGTGTGTACGGTCAATTATATCGTTCTCCCCCTTCTCTATCAGGTAATCGATAAGCCTTTTGTCCATCCTGCCGAATGCAACTTCATCAATCAACTCCATGATCGAAGTAAAACGCTGACTGAAAAGGGCAAAGATGAAGCCCCGCATATCTTCATATTCAGCTACCAGCCTGAGGAATACACCTTCGGGGATAAACAGTAGAACTCCGTCAGTAAGGGCAACGGCATTTGCCGGATATTGCCTTTGTGCCAGAATACAGGATGCATTAAGTATGCATGTCTCCCCCGGAAAGACTTCGTAGAGGGTTATCTCCCTGCCCCCATCGCCAATCTTGAAAACTCTTATTTCCCCTGATAGAAACAGACCGATCCCCGGGCAGGCATCCCCATCGGAATAAAGAGTCGCATCCTGTTTAAACTGATGATACCGGGATTCTGAAATGATTTCACGAATCAGGCCTCCCGGACTGTTTCTGAACATGGGAAAGATCCTTCTGAATTCTTCTTCCGTTATCCTTTTCATGTTAATGCCCCAAACAGATATTAACCGGTCATCTCTTCCACGGCAAGCTGAAGGGAACGGAACATGTCCCGTGTCCTGCCGGTAATAGCCGTATAAAACTGCCTTTCAGAATATTCATTAAATGAATAGCGAGCGGATGTGCCTGTCCCGAGTCTTTTATCGGGGAGCGAATATAATAATAAAATCTTCCTTGCATTAGATTACCGGCGACCTGCCTGTGCGTGCCGCACGCAGACAGGCGGAGCCACCGGGAAGATCAATGAATACATCTTTCCTATCAATGCGCCACTCAGAACCACCATCATAAAAACAAGCCTTCTGTTAATTGTCCACCTCAGAGAATGGTTCCTCCACCGGCAACTATATCATCGATATAAAACACAGCGCTCTGTCCCGCCGCAGGAGCCCACTGAGGTCTACCATATATAACCCTTACATTTGCACTGCCGGTTGAAAGTATTATTTTTGCCGGCTTGCCCGGCATGGCGGAACGAACCTTCACCTTTGCATTCAACTCTTCACTCAGGTAAGGAACAAGCCAGTTAATCCCACCGACATAGAACTCATCCATATATCCCATTTCCCTGGGGCCGACATGTATGGCATTCTTCAGATGATCAATTCTGATTACATAAAGCGGATCTTTTGACGAAACACCTATGCCCTTTCTCTGTCCAACCGTGTATGCATAAACACCTTTATGCGTACCTATAACATGGCCATCCTTATCAATAATAGGCCCCTCTTTTCCAGCTATGGGCGACAGCTTTTCTATGAATTTGAAATAATTCCTATCCTCAATAAAACATATCTCCTGACTCTCGGGCCGTTCAGCTGCCGACAGGCCAAGCCCCCGGGCGATTCCCCTCACCTCATCTTTTGTATGCTGTCCCAGCGGGAGAAGAAGCCTGTCGAGTTCTTCATGTCTCAGGACATACAGGAAATATGACTGGTCCTTTTTAGGGTCAACTCCCTTGAGCAGAAAAGAGTGGCGATTGCCGTTCAGGGACATTCCGGAATCATCCATAACCGATGCATACAAACGGTAATCATCCAGCACCCTGGCATAATGACCTGTAGCGATATAGTCAAAGCCTCTCTCGTTGGCCTGGTTAAGAAGATAAGGAAACTTGATGTGCTGATTGCAGAGGACACATGGATTGGGAGTAAGCCCCTTTGTGTATGCTTCCATAAACGGTTCTATCACTTTTTCGACAAATGCATTACGCACATCCAGCTTTGAATGTTTAATTCCGATCGCTTCGGCGGTAGATGCGGCGTCATTGATCGCCTGGAGGGAACAGCAGGTGGAAAAATCGGATTTCAGCCTGGCCTCCCATAGAACAAAACTCAGTCCTTCGGTCTCATAACCCTGCTCCTTGAGGAGATGTGCAGTAATGGACGAGTCAACCCCCCCGCTCATCCCAACCAGAACTTTCTTTTTCATGTATTAGTATAACTAAAGCGGAATGGTGGACGGTAGGGGATTCGAACCCCCGACCCCCACGTTGCGAACGTGGTGCTCTCCCGGCTGAGCTAACCGCCCACAGAATGAAATGAATATAAATTATACAATTATAGGATATTTCTGTACAAACAAACTAATTTATCTGTATTTTCTGTGCCAATCTGCGACCTGAAAAATCCTTTTCTCTGCCACAGACTTCCACAGACTAAAAACTTCAATTAGCCGCAGATTAGCACGGATTTTAATGACTTTTAAATTTCCTATCTGCGTTTTTCCGCGTAAATCCGCGGCTGAAAAATCTTTCTCTCTGCCACAGACTTCCACAGACTTTTTTAAAAGAACCTTTCTTTTTAATTTAAAACCTTAAATCTCCATTTATTTTTCTCTTCAGCCTTAAGCCTTCAGCCTTATCTTAAGTCTTCAGTCTGTGTCCGTCCGTGGCTAAAAAGTCTTTTCTTTCTTTGCACCTGAGCCATTGAGCTTGCCAGCTTTTTATTCTCTTCCCTTTATTCTCCGCAACTGTCTATCAAGTCTTATTTCCCTATACAGAAATCGCTGAATATCTTATTCAGGATGTCATCCGTAGTCACTACCCCTACTACCTCACCAAGCCTCCGGAGCGCATCCCTGAACTCTATGGCAATAATCTCAAGCGGATGGTTTGTTTTCAAACTTTTAATCCCTCTTGCAACCGCATCCCTTGCAGATTCAATGGAGACCTTATGGCGCATATTCGTGATTATAACCCCCTCCCTGTGCTCAGTACCTCCCTTCAGTGCCTGCTCAACAATGGTATCCCTGAGTTCACCAATCCCCACTTTCTGTTTTGCCGAAATCCTTACAACAGAAAATTTGAACATTGAACCATCTTTCAAGGCAGCCGGCAGGTCCGTTTTATTTACAGCGATAATGGCTTTTTTCCCCTCAATCCTTGAAATGACTTCCCTGTCCTCATAATTCAATTCAGAGCTCCCGTCAAACACGGCAATTACAAGGTCGGCATCATCGATCGCCCTCAAACTCCTTCTGACACCTTCCCGCTCGGGAGCGAGATGACTCTCCCTGATACCGGCGGTATCAATTATCCTGACAGGCAGCCCATTTATATTGAGATACTCCTCTATTACGTCCCTGGTTGTACCAGGCGTGTCGGTAACAATAGCCCTTTCTCTTTCAAGAAGTGCATTAAGGAGAGATGATTTACCGACGTTCGGGCGCCCCACTATTGCAACGGAAAGGCCCTCCCTGAAAAATCTTCCGTCTTCGTAAGTATCAACAAGTTTATCAAGCCTGTTATGCAGCCCGTCCGCCGCCGCCAGTATCACATCCTCCGTATCCGGCGCTATCCCGTCTTCAGGGAAATCAAGATACGCTTCTATATGCGCACAGACCTCCGTCAGTTTATCGCTTATTCCGGTTATCTCATCCGACAACCCCCCTGAAAGCTGCTCAAGGGCGATTCTACGACTCTCGTCGGTCTTCGACCGAATAACATCTATGACAGCTTCGGCCTGTACAAGGTCGATCCTTCCGTTCAGAAACGCCCTCTGGGTAAATTCTCCAGGCATCGCAAGTCTTGCACCCGCCCTTACAACAAGACCGAGTACGTTTCTCAACGGCAACACCCCCCCATGGCAGTTGATCTCTACAACATCCTCCCTGGTATAGGTATGGGGCGAATGCATAACACTCACGAGAACTTCATCTACAGCTTCCCCGCTAATGGGATCCTTAACAGCACCGTACAGGATGGTATGCGTACCTGCATCGGAAAGTTTTTTACCTCTGAAGGAAACAAACAGTTTATCGGCAATCCTGACCGCATCAGCTCCGCTCAGCCGGACTATTCCGATCCCCCCTTCTCCCAGAGGGGTTGAAATAGCCGCTATTGTATCCTCTTCATACATATGTGCACCACCTTAAGATACTATGCAATATCAGGTTCTTTTTCCATACATTCAACCCTGGCATTTCATTTTTAAATATCCCCCCTCCCGGTAAGGGGGGACTATGGGGGATGTTTTCATCCTCCTTTGTGAGCCCGGGGCTCATGAATGTTTCACTTGAACTCTCGAATCCTGCTGATTTCACCAATTCCTCTGGAGATACCCCTGATATTATAATGAAAATCATTGAAGAGAAAACGGAAAGAAAATATTTTGTCATGCCCCGAAAGCGTTCGGGGAATCCAAAACTTATTGAAAAGAATAGATTCCCCGACTAAGTCGGGAAATGACAGATAGAGAGGCTGACTTTATACACAGACTCTATTTAGAATCCGCGTAAATCCGCGGCCTCAGCGAAATGATTACTTGACCCAGTCGAGAAAACCGTCCCACATGGCCATTAAACCATCAATAGTCTTTCTGTATCCAGTCTTTAGCTTCCCCCAGAAACTTCCGTCAGTATATCTCAGTTCCTTCAGCCTGTTTCTTAAGGCCTTTTCCTTTTTTTCGAGCTTCTTCAGCCTTGCAGTCAATTCTTTCTTCTCTCCGCCGCTCGCCTTCTTTACCTTTTTTCTCAGGTCCTTCATCTCGGACCTTACGTCCCCGGCCTCTTTCTGAACTGTTTTACGTAAGCTATCCCTTACCTTGAGAGTAAAGTCCTTAGTTGCCTTCAGGGCTTCGCCGGCTTCCTTCTTAATACCGGCTATCGAAGCTTCAATGCCTTTGTCAGGAATCAGGGCATTGTTACCACTGCCTGCGATAAGGTAGACACCGGCAATAAGAACGATAATGCTGATCCACGCCCTCATTATGATATCCTCCAGCCTGAAAACTTAAAGAAAAACATTTAATTTATACTCATACCTACTTGACTCTATTAACTACATATCTTACTTTATTTATACAGAACTCCAACGTGAATGTCAATGTAATGTTTCCTCCCAATACTTATAGATAGAAAATTTATACAACAATGTAATTTACTTTATTCTCAAGGACAAAGCATATATACCCCTCGCAGGCCCTACCGTAAATCCGGGATGCAAGACTGCAATAGCCCCTGACCTGTTTTGTATATTTCTCTAACATCTCCTCTTCATAATTTGTTTTGAAATCTATTACTGTTACCTTGTTCTTACCCACAGTAACAAAATCGGCTACTGCCGTTCTCCCTTCACTTATGAATGTTATCTCACGGTTAATCTCTGCTTCAGTTATAAGTTCACGGAATTCAGCGTCGGAAATAAGCATCGATATTCTCTTGTGAACCGAACCGATTTCATCAGCAGAAAGTCCCGAACCATATATCTGTATGACCCTTGCCATAGCGCCCTTAACCGCTTCTTCCGTAAACTCCCTTATCACCTGCACTGCATAATGAAAAGCTATTCCGAGCCTCCTGGCCCGGTAGTTATCAAATGAAACCGTTTCGTACTCTTCTGCCTTTTCTTCAAGCTGTGATGAATCCTTCCTTTGTGCGATTATATAATCGAATACTTCATTGAGCAGGTGCGGACCCGGGGTTTTTCTGCTCTGCTCCGGAAGTTTGAGCGGATAACGAGGTATGACACCCTTACTGTACCCTTCCCTTCCCAGGGCATCGAACAGGATATCAGATAACCTTAGTGTGCTGTTGACTTTCTTATCATCCTTAACGAGCGCGGTAACAAAGAGCCCCTCCTGCGCCCTGGTAAGCGCTACATATAGCTGGTTCAGCCTGTCCCTTACAGCCAGGTCCTTTTCACGATCCACCGCTTCGGTAAGTTCATGGTGAAACTGTCTCACCTTTTCGTTCTCGTTAAGATGGATATCACTGATAAACAGGTCTTCGTCATACTCGAAGATAAGCGGAGTCTCCCGCGCCGTGACTGTCATATCTATCTCAATTTCGGGTACGATTACGTAGGGGAACTCAAGCCCCTTTGCCTTGTGAATGGTCAAGACCTTCACCGCATTAACCGCCCCGGCCTGTGCGGCCCTGATATCACTGAGCGTTGTCTCTGCAAATTCAAGAAACCTGCCGAGTGATGCGGTATTATCAAATTCCGGGCTTGCCGACAGATCAAGAAGGAATGCTATATTCGGCTCACGATCAAACCGTGCAAAGATATCGAATTCGTCGACTATCATCCTGATTACAATAGATACCGGCAGAAGATTCACTTTACCCATAATCAGCTTAATCTTTTCTTTTAATGAATCAGGCACAGTCGGTTTCTTATACGTGGAAAGCAGAGACCGCTTCTGTTTCGATGAAAGCAGGCCGGGGACTGAAAAAAGAAATCCCAGGAGGTATACCTCCTGTGCCGGATCATTCAAATACCGGAGGAGTTCGATTATGGCATTAACGGCCGGGACGCTGAGGATACTGAGCGATCCCTCTGTTACGGCCGGGATACCGTTGCTGATGAGCAAGCCGGCATAGTCCGCACACTGACGGTTATCACTGCAAAGGATGGCGACTTCCTTCGGGCCTATACCTTTTGCGTTCAGCTCCTCTATCCATTTCAGGGTCTTTTTCTTCTTTACATTCGTCCCGTTCGGGCCTTTTTTGTCGAAAAAGACAATATCAACATATCCTTCGCTTTCCGGCCTCCTGCACTCCTGCGGCTTATAGTCAAAGGGATACATCATGCTTATGCGGGTAAAGAGCCGGTTCACGAACTCCACCACCCGGCGAGCGCTCCTGAAGTTGCTGTCCAGAAATTCAGGAATAATCCTGCCGCTGTATTGACTGAGCACCGCATCAAACAGTCTGCTCTCACCCCCGCGGAAGCGGTAAATCGACTGTTTGGGATCTCCAACATAAAAGAACGATCCCTGACTGTCCCTCTGGCCTATACCGGCCGTAAGTTCATCCACAAACGGCTTAAGGATAAGCCATTGAATAAAGTTTGTATCCTGAAACTCGTCTATAAGCAGGTGATCGATCCTGCTGTCGAGCCTGAAATAGAAATACTCCGGCGACTGCCCGATCAAACCTCCATCCACAAGCAAACGATAGCAGGTATTAGTCACATCCGAAAATGTTAATCCGTTTTTCCTCTTCTTTACTTCATCCAGTTCCTTTATAAAAAGATGGAAGAGATACAGGACCGCATCCCTGTACACATCATTCTTCAGATGGATAAAAAGAGGAAGCTCTTTCTTTATCTTATCGAAGAGAGCATGCGCTTTTTTATCCCCGCCGCACTTCCTGAAAAACGAGTACTCATCATATCTTTCCTTGCCGATACTCGTAAGCCCGGCAAGAGAGGCGGCATCGGATGTCTCATACTTTTTCAGTTCCCCCAGCCCGCGTCCGGAAATATCCGTGCAGTTCTCTCTCAATGTCTTTGCGAATGCCCGTGCATCTTTCCGTATCTCAACGTCCAGATTCGAGGCACGGTCAAGCCTGTCCGAAATGTCTTCCACACACCTGACATCCCCGTCTTCCCGAAGGCAGGCAAGCGTATTCACGATCACCCGCTCTGCGCCGATTCTCATCTCGAGGAGGCGGTCGAAATGACCCCGGAGAAAGGTATCGGGGGAATTGACCGCCTTATAGCTCTTACGGATAAGGTCGGATATCATCCTCCTGAGCAGCGGGTCATCATCCAGTTTTCGCACGAAACGCTCAAAGGCATCGAAGTAAACCAGGTCGTTCATCCGGGGCGTCAGCACCCCGAAATCCGGCATAATCCCGGCTTCGAAAGGAAACAACCGCAGGATACTGTTAAGAAAACTGTCTATAGTGGAGACCCTGAGATTCGAGATGTTCCTTACTGCATGTCTGTAGATTGCGCCGGACCTCTTACGCAGGTCGCTGACCTCATCATCCGAAAAAGAACAGGCCGAAACATCCCGGGCGTCCTGCTCTCCCCTTTGAGAAAGCAGCAGATATTTTGCCTCGTCTTTCAGGTTTGCAGGTGAAAGTTCGAAGGCAAGGTATCTGACAATGGATATTATACGCCGGCACATCTCGTTGGTCGCCTTGTTTGTAAATGTAAGACATAAGATGCGCTCCGGTTCGGCCCCGTTCAGAAGGAGATTAACCACGCGCAGACTCAGGGCAAAGGTCTTGCCGCTCCCTGCGGAGGCCTTTAGTGCTATATTTCTCCGGGGGTCAATTATCTCCGTCCGCATATCGTCGCAAACCCGCAATACATGCACAATCTCAGGTCATCCGTCTTGATAAACCCGTGATCGGCAGACCTGATCTCTCCAATTACTTTTTCCAATAAAGCGCGAAAATCCTCCGCCGTCCCATGCTCGGTAACTGTTACTATCTTAAACTTATCCTTCAGATCATAATAACCTATGCCTTCGATATCGAGATCCGGACGGCTATTATTCAGCATGAGCCGGTATACCGGAAGCTGAAACCCGGAGAAATTCTCATCGTACCGCAGGCTCTTCATTCCGGAAAGATTCGCAAACTTGTAATCTATAACAAATGCATGTTTTTTACCATTACCTTCCCGTATATCTATCCTGTCTACACGGCCTGACAGACTTACACCACCCAAATCCATCTTCAAAGAATATTCAAGCATCTCCGGCCTCCATCCTTCACCAAAACGTTCAACCTCCATTTCGGCAAACCGGTACATCTTGTCCATGATTACATCAAGCTCAAATGCTGCATGGGGGCTTATCTTAATGATGTCGTATCCATCCTCCGCCTCTCTTGTCACTGCCTCCCGTATTTTTTCATATAGCCTGCCCGCATCAGAAAATTGCTTCCCGCTGTCATAGACATCCTTAAGCGCCCGGTGAAGAAGATTGCCTATATCCATAGCCTCGAGCGCCCCGGAAATCTCAACGGGCTCCTCCAGGTTTTTAATATGTGCAAGATAGAATTTATATGAACACCGGCGGTAGGTACTCAGTTTATATGGGGTAAGAGTCATCCTGTCAATATATTTCAGGACCGTCTCATCTTTTCTTATGGCATCCGTCATGGAGGCCCCTACAGGAGGACATACGCAATCAAACACAAGACCCTCATACTCACTCCTTCGCCTGAGCCATTCAGGGTCATCTCCGGTATGACCCGTCTGTATTAATATCTCCTCGATAAACCTGCTCCGTATGGGACGATCATCCCTCTCCACATAGCTCAGGAAGACCATCTCTGCGTTCTTGATCAGGCTCATGAAATAATGCCTTGCGAGTCCTTCCCTGTCCCGGGCAGCCGGTATACCGAGCCGTTCCCTGATAGCCGTATTCAGAAACATCTCTTTTTCGTTTCGGGGGGGGATCATCTCCTCGTTCATATCAGGTATAATGACCGCCCGGAACGCAATATTCCTGGTCTCGAGCATTCCCATGACGGTAATGGTGCCTCCCGCCACGTCACTGTATGTAAGCGCAGACAACTGCCTCAGGAGATAACTCAGGCAGATCAATGCCCCTGCACCGCGCAATTCATTGTCATGGAAAAGTGTTGCAGACTGGTACAACCAGGTCATTATTGCGTTCCGTGATTCGGCAAATTCCGGGCTCCGGGAGATAGTCTGAAGGAATTCCGGATTCAGCATTGATTCGAGTTCTTCCATAAACCCTGCTATGTCAAGGAGGAATCCGCCGTAACTGCATGCATCACCCTCCGGAACTACCAGAGACTTTATCCTGGAAAACACATCCCTCAGGATTTCCGTTTTGCAAAAGTCACTCTTATTCAGTATGAGCCTGTTTTCCCTTTTGATTTCCGATATAAAATCATCTATCCAGTGCCCCGCAGCAGGAAGATTTCTGATAAATGGATGCGTAAGGAAATTGATCACCGGCTCAGACCGGTACTGAGAAGAGCCAATACGTTCAGCAAACAGGATTTCGACGGATTTCAGAAAAGAATACCAGACCGTATCCTTTAGATCCAGGCCCATAGCGTAGTTGAATATTCTCTTCCTTTCAAGGCTGAACAGTATACGCTTCGTATTCTCATCCGGCAGGACCACCACAATATGATCGGGAGGTATCCCGGCTCTCAGTGCATGCTCCACTGCATGAACAATGAATCCAAACTGGGCGGCAGCCTCCTCAAACGCCCGGATTTCAATTGCAGAAGGAAAGGGCGCACTTTTCATGGAAGGAGCGTCAACACTGAAGGCTTCGAATATCTTCTTTGTCTGTTTATCAGGCTCACCCTCGTATCGAACAATAATCTCAACATCCTTTTTATGCCCTATAGTTTTAATAAGGTCAAGTTCAAAACCGGTAAGGTATCCTCCGACGAGGAAATGAACCTTCTTGAAATCCTCTAACCAGTCCAACAGAAAGGCCCCACCCATCTTGAGGAACATGATGTCGGTTAATCCGTCTTCCTCGAGAGCATTTCTGTATGAATCCCCGATATCCTTCAGAATATTGATATGCTTTTCGTAATCCGTATAGAGCGATACTTTCGTGAGCTTATCTGCGGTAATCTTCTCTGCATGGATTTCATCCAGAAAACGCAGTATCCTGGAACCCGCTGCCGCAAACTCGAAAAAATCCTCCTGCATCTTCTTTGAACTGTCCCTGAAAAGACCGGCGAGTTGCTCACGCCTGAGCCTGCCGATACCATGCTGAAGATAAAATGGCCTCATACGAAGGTCTACCAGGGCCTTTCCCCCGGGATCAAGGCACTGATTGATAAACCGGCTTATCTCAAGACAGTACGGCGATATTACAGTGCGGTCACCGCTCATCCCTGAAAGCGTCTTACGGAAAAACCGGATGTTCCGTGCGGTAGGGAATACAACCAGTGTTGATGCAGCGTCATCAATCGTCTGCCCGGCAAGGTATCCTATCGGGTCTTCTCTGAGATTCAGTACCTTTAAACTGACCATGGATTATTGTAGCGCAACACATACCCCAACCACAATTGCGCCTCTCTCCCAATAGCCCGGCATTAGTACCCGATAAAAAATCCTGAAATCGTTCCATGCTGTTACCGGATTCAAGGCCCCCCCTGACTCAATTGTGCGAAAATAGGATACGTGATCGATACGTTTTCAATACTTATAAGTGTTATGTGTTTTTATGGGTTTATTCAACTTCAAAATTTTCAGATTTAAAATTACTATAATACCTACCGTTTTGCGCAGTAAATTTAAGCACGCAATAATCAGGGTCGGTTACACCTTTTGAATAGTACATTTCATCGCCATTTCTCCAGATCATCTTTTTTGATTTGGTATCTTTCAAAACTTCCATTGTCCCTTTGAGCATAACGCCTCTGAAAAATCTTTTATCAAAAAAATATATGCAGGCTTTGGGATTTTTTGAATACTGTTTTACTCTCATTGAAGATGTATTTGTTGTGAAGAATACATGTTTTATGCCTTCTCTTTTCCGTGGTGGGAGCATAGCTTTTGCGTTGGGGAAACCTTCTTCATCCACAGAGCCGATAATAGATACGGTTGTTTTGTCAATCATGCTTCCGATTGTTTTTTCTGCATCTCTCATTTAATTTTCTCCTTTTTTGATATAATTATTTCTCACATAACGGCCAAACTCACCTGCCGCTATGGAGCGTCAGCGGAATAGTGGTCAGGTGCAGCGCCTCGTTCGCTCAATTATCCATTTTTCGATTGTAACGGAATGCCATGATTTTCCATATAAGAACAGATTCTCATTGCATGATCTTTGTCGTCTTTATTCAATTGCTTAAAGATATTGTCTATCCTTGAGCTTGTTTCTTTACTCATGAAATTTTGATAATGCAGTTCACTCGCCGAGTTTTCAAGCTTAAAGGCAATGTTAAACGCCTCCTCCCTTGATGGAGAAGTGTCTTTGTATTTTTTGATTAGTAAATTTAATTTACTGTTTATATCTTTCAAGGTCTGCAAACTATCTGCTAATAAATCATGCGGGAATTGGTTTTTCGGTTCAAAAAAATCTTTCCCACTTCGAATAAGGGCGGCATGGCTTTTCTCTTCCAATGCCAGCTCCCACCAGAAATTTGAGTCTTCTGGAAACAAACTATTAAACAGTAAATATAGATCAGCAACATTCAATTCAAGGTTTGTGGATTCCTCCATTAGTAAAGTAAAATCTTTGTCCATTTTTTCTCCTCCTAACAAGCCTGTAGAAAAAGTCCGAAATCGAATAGCTTGTCTATTGCTTTGATCAATTTGCTTTATCCCACTCGTTCCAATAGTTGTTTTAGTTTCACTCTGGGCATTTATCTTTACGGAAATCCCTGTGCCCGCTCATGGTGGTCTCTATTATCCTGTTGTTTCTCTTCTGTTATCATGCAACCCCGGATCCATATCGATGCACTTTAAGAAGGTTATGAACTGTGCAGTAGAGAAGCCACTGTGTATTTACCTTTCGTTTTCCCCTCAGGGTGAATGGATCCAGTCCCGGGGTAGAGCAGATATTGCCGAATACCGGCTCAACCGTTCCCATTCTCCTGTTGTAAACAAGCCGTCCTTTTATCGAATCAATCCTGCGCTTCATTTTCTGTGTGAAGGTCTCAGGAGCACTTGCCTGGCGTCCCTGAAAAAAGTATACCCGGCGTGTTTCACTCGTATCAGGATTTCTCAAACATTTCTTGCGTACTTCACATGCTCGGCAATCCGTCTTCCGGCCCCGGAATTTTATTGTGCTGTTTCCATTAACAACTACATTACCACCGTTTCGGTAGAGCCGTTTCCCTGCCGGACAGATACAGTGCGTCCTGTCCTCGCTCATCGCAAAGTCCTTCGGTCTGTACAAGCCACCGCTTGTCCCATAATACTCTGCGCAATCTTTTCTGCTTGAGGTGATCCCACGGGAATAAGCATAGAGGATGATCTTCAAAAGGATTGCCGCATCGTATGCAGGATCTCCGGTTTCGTTGTTTTGGTAGCGTAAGTCAAAAACGGTAAGGTCTATTTCGTTGTCCATCAGGTAGTGAAGGGGATATTCGAATGTGCCGGGCAATATCTGTCTGTCAAAGTCTACCGGTATGAACTTGCCCTGTGAATAGTCATACTCTTTGTATCTCGCCACTGTCCCCTCCCTACTAAGCGTTATACCCTCATCTTTGATTAAGATGAATGCTAATATTATAAGCTTTTCAGAACTTTTTCTACAGGCTCAACGACTGAACTCACTGCTTTTTACAGAGCGCAGCGGAGTAAAAATCCAGTTCAGCGATTTGATATGCTATAGGTGTATAATTTCTATATCACTTTTATTTTGAGCAAGATATTCCGCTAACAGTCGTCTATGGCATTGTTTCGCTGTTGGTTCTGAGCACAATAGAACGGAATCATTAAAGATATTCCAATCTATTTTTTCAATTACATGCCTTTGGTTAAGGATTTTACGATACTCAATCTCATACTCTTGCCAAGAAATTGACTTGTTTTTATACCCATTCAACAATTCCTTTGACGGGGCAAAATCAGGTCGATAC
>BDTO01000076.1 GCA_002897855.1 bacterium BMS3Bbin05 | reverse complement strand
GCCGTTTTTACCTTTATCCCATTAATTTCGCCCGAGTAATCGAGGGTTCCGGAAACTGCGCTTTTGCCAACCGGCACGGGTTTTCCATTGCTTATAACGACAAGCTCTTTCCCTCCGATTCCTGCCTCGGATGCCCGCAGGAGCTTGCCGGGTCCGTCCTTTTCAATCTTTACAAGATGGGTTACATTCGACCATGAGGACTCACCGGCAGCCTTTGCAGCAGCCTTGTTTGCAGGGGACAGGAACTTCTCATCATATCGCCTGTGCTCAATTATCCATCTTATCATGGCAAGCGCCAAAGCCGCATCCGTGCCAGGCTTGACCGGCAGCCACTTCCATGCCTTTGCAGCAGACTTACTCATCCTCGGGTCAATAACCGCCACCTTGAGCCTTCCTGTGGCGAGACCTTCCGTGACCCTTTCAGTCATGGTTGGCGGGCCAAAATTTGCCTCGACAAAACCAGTGCCGAAGTAGATGATGAATTCGGAATTCAAGGCATCCGGTTTCATGTGTTCAGATTTCGGTTTGCCCCATTTTCCGTTCTTGTACTGCCTTGTTGCCTGTTTATAGGCAATATGATGGGATTGTTCGCAAATGGCTGTATGTTCATAGAAGTTGACCGAACAGAAGCCGCCCTTAAGAAACCTCTTTGCAAGCTCTTTTCTTCCGTGTTCGATACGGCCGAACTGCAGAACGAACTGGTTGTTAACAGGGCCGAGATCAGGATGGTCGGGGTCGATAAGGACATCGAGATGATCCCTGTATTTCTTTTTGAAGTCAGCCACCGACATCTTACCCTTTGCCACTGTCCCGGCATCCTTTGCCATATTCTTTGAAAAATTTGAATCACTCAGTTTGTATAGATCCTTAAGACCGGGAACATAGCGGTTTTCACCAATATCCTTGAAGTGGCGGCCTCCGTTTACTATCTCATCGATGGCATGGTCAAAGGATAGCGTCTTCCACTTATTTGAACCCCTTGGACCGTTCCGCTTAAGTACCTTTACTATCCTGTACGGGTCGTAGAGGCTCTGAATGCCTGCCTGTCCCTTGGGGCAGATCTTTGCATCTATTTTTGCGGCGGGCCAGGGTGAGGTGTGCTGCTTCAGATTGGGTATCATGTTCTGTGCTGAGTATGGATTACCATCGATCTTTACCGCCACACCATCAAGTATCTTTACCTTGATCGGACAGGCAGTGTGACATTGGAGGCATACGGAATAGATGACATTCTTTGCATCGGCAAGTGGATAACCTCCACCTGAAGCTGCTTCTGCATTCTTCAGTAAACCGAAGGCACCTTCCATCTTGCTCATCAAGATAGCAGATCCACCAAGAAGAGCCCCTGTCTTCAGTAAGTTCCTTCTTGTAACCTCCTTCTCCGGGAGTGACTTTATCATATCCGCTATCTTACATATCTTGTCTTTTTCAGCCATTTTTCATCTCCTCCTTACTGGTGGCATGCCTGGCATGTAGCCGATGTGCTTGTTGCAATATTAGCCCTGTCCTTATAACCGATATAGTAAACACGGGGTTTAGTCCCAAGCTTTGCTTTTGGATTCCATACATCCTCTTTCTTGATAAGTTCAGATACCAGGGACTTCGGATCATTCTTATCGCCGAAATACATTGCCCTTCCTATACAGGTGGATACACAGGCAGGAATCATTGCGCTTTCAAGTCTGTGCAGGCAGAAGGTGCATTTCCTGATAGTCCCTTTTGTCTTTTTACGGGTAAGCCTCTCATTATATTCATAGAAAGTCCTCGTCTCATAGGGTTCGAGTATCGGGGTATTATCCGTATAATAACCACCGTTGTCGTCAACAATCGCATAGTAGGGGCAGGCCTTCTTTGCAGCCTCTCTCGCCCTGGAACTGCTTTCAAGTTTCCCATAGTTGAATACAACTATCCCGTCAGGTCTCTTCTTAATCGCACCGTTTTTGTGTTTATTAGCCGCCTTCATGCAGGGAGGGTTGTCACAGTGCTGACAGTTACCCGGCATATAGAACTTGTCCAGGTCGGGATAACCCCGGTACTCTGTCTCAAAAACCCACCTGTAAGATGTCCCCGGCGGGCAGACATTCTCCGCCATACATGCGACCACGCATGCACGGTCTCCAACACATTTCCTTACATCGATTACCATCCCCCACGACCTCTTTGAGACAGGTTTCTTCAGCGCCCGGGCGAGATCCTCATGCATTCTTACAATTTCATTTAAGGCCATATACTCCTCCTTTCAGAAAAAATACACAAAAAACGTTTTGCATCAACCTTTCTCTTATACCACCCCCTGTTTCTTCCTCTTGAATCCAGCCGTCCCCGGCAACCTTACCGGGTACTGACAGTATCGAATAACCGAATACAATAATGATTTAACCTCTCTACAATTCTATTACCTGCATGTTATAAATCAATATTCATGCCAAATGATAACTTGTTGATATTTAAGAAATAATTATTGCCGGAGAAAATAGTGTTACCGGAAAGTAACAAAATTCAAATTGTCATCAATGCTTTCCGGGTTATCTGAAGGAATTTGTATCGAAGTTCACGAAAAGTTGATCATCGGTAATCACCTAACTGGCCATAATATAAGGTAAATGCATACTATAAAAGACGGTGGATAGTGATTACATGTTAAGCTGTTACGATTATGTAACAACTGCAATTCTCGCTACAAACCTTCATTAAAAGATAATTTGTCCAGCATTTCCAAGATGTTACAAGACATGCTTACATTTGCTCTGTTTCGGATGAGTAACACTGCAACCATGATGAGTTGAAGGAAGAAGATGTGCAAAAATATACCTCACCTTATCCCGGTATCAAGTATAGTAATCGTCATCACAGGTGTGATTCCCCGATCCATCCTACCATGCAGGGCTAATATTTGATGCCAAGGGTGTTGATCTTTTCCCAGAGGGTTTTTCTGCTGATACCGAGAATTTCCGCCGTGCGGGTGCGGTTCCATTTCGTCGACTGCAGGACCCGCACGATGTATTCCTTTTCGGCCTCAGCCTTCACTTCCGAGAGGGTAAGACGGGACGTCCCCTTGTCCCCTGTATGGATCAGATGAGGAGGCAGATCGTCGGTGGTAATCACCTTTCCCGCCGAGAGGGCCACGCACCGCTCCACAATGTTTTCAAGCTCGCGCACATTGCCCGGGTAGTCATACTCCATGAGTATGCGACGTGATGATTCATCGAATTCCGCTTCCTTCCTGAAGCGATCCGTATAGCGTTGCAGGAAGTGTTCGATCAGGAGGGGGATGTCATCACGCCGCTGCCGTAGCAGAGGCACATGGACGGGAATTACGTTCAGGCGGTAATACAGGTCTTCCCGGAAAGATCTGTCCTTTACTGCCTTCTCTATGTCCCTGTTTGTCGCCGCAATTATGCGCACATCGGTGGTGATAGTATCCGTTCCACCGAGCCGATCGAAGGTGCCGTCCTGCAACACACGAAGAAGCTTAACCTGAGTCTGGGGTGGAAGGTCGCCGATCTCATCCAGAAAGATAGTTCCGCCATCAGCCATCTCGAACCGTCCGGGCTTCCGCTTCGCAGCGCCTGTGAAAGCCCCCTTCTCGTACCCGAAGAGCTCGCTTTCAATGAGGTTGTCGGGGAGGGCAGCGCAGTTGACCTTCACGAATGGCTTATCCTTCCGGGGACCCTGGTAATGGATAATCGATGCCACCAGTTCCTTTCCCGTGCCGCTCTCTCCAAGGATAAGCACGGTTGAGTCGGTCTGGGCGGTTCGGGTGATGAGATCGAAGACCTGTCGCATCACGTCGCTTTCGCCGATGACATTGGGGAAGCAGTAGCAGGCACTCAGGTCCTTTCGGAGACGCACATTCTCTTTCCGAAGGTCCTTGACTTCCAGGGCCCGCTTGACAATAAGGCTGAATTCGTCGAGGGAAAAAGGCTTGGTGATGTAATCAAAGGCTCCCATCTTCATGACATCGACGGCGTCCTTGATGGTGCCGAAGGCGGTCATGATCAGCACCTGCGCTTCACTGTCCGCCTCCCTGATCCGTCTGAGCACTCCAATGCCGTTGATGTCGAGTAACCGGACATCCGTGACCACGAGATCAAAGCTATCGCCCTTGTAAGCAGTGATGCCGTCGATCCCCGCTTCACAGGTGGTAACTTCATACCCTTCCGAGCGAAGCGCATCCTCAAGCGTAACCCTCATGATTTTTTCATCTTCAATAATCAGAATCTTTTTTTTCATTGATGTCATTGCCCCTAAAGATAATCGAGAAAGTGGAGCCTCCTCCTTTTTTACTCCGGACAGAGATATTTCCATTGTAGTTCTTGACAATTTCATAGGTCAACCATAGACCAAGACCCGTGCCTTCGCCGGGGGCCTTTGTCGTAAAAAACGGATCAAAGATGTTGTCGATTTCATCCCCGGCAATGCCTTCACCCGTATCACGCACCTCAAATATTATCAGGCCATTCCTTCCAAATGCCCTGATAGACAGAGTGCCGCCGTTTTCCATGGACTGTATGGCATTTATTATCAGATTCATGATGATCTGTTGAAAATCATGGGGATCGATGTGCACATGCAACTTTTCCTCAATATCTTCTTCATAGAAGATGCCTTTCTTTCTCAGGTGGTATTCAACGAAATCGTATACGTCCTTCATTATCTTTTTTACTGATACTTCCTGCTCATTCCCCTCCCCTTTTCTCGACATCCAGAGCAGCTTGCCCACCGTTGTTTCTATTCTCGAAAGACCATCCTTCAGAAGGTCGAGATACTTCTGCCGGAACGATGCATCTTCACCTTTCCTGTTCAGCATGTCTACGCAATTAAAAAGTCCACCGAGAGGATTATTGATCTCATGGGCAACGCCCGAGGCAAGGATACCTACAGATGCGAGCTTTTCCGACTGCAGGAGTTTCTCATGTGTCTGTCTGAGTTCAATGTTTGCCTCCTTTATACGTTCAATCATCCTGTTGAAACTCCGGCCAAGCAGCGCAAGTTCATCATGTCCTCTAACATCCACCTTTACATCAAGACTGTCGCCCCCGGCCTTCTCCATAATCCTTGCTATCGTGGTTATTGGCCGTATAAACTGCCTGCTCAGCAGCAGTATAATAAAAAACCCGACAAAAAGGACAACCACCGTCAGCATCACCACACGCATAACGACAGCCCTTATCTCCTCCTGTATCTTTTTAAGTGAAACAGCAAATTTCAGTGTACCCCATCTCTTCTTTCCTATTGAAAGCGGTGTGGCAAAATCGACGGCATCATAACCGTTCTTTTTATCATGGAATTTCTGTACAACAGTACTCCTGGAGTTTAATGCCCTGAGAGTCAGGGGATCTTTATAGACCTTGCCGTATTCTCTGAAATCATTATGTGATATTACCTTTCCATTGTCATCAAGTACAGCAAGATAGAGAAGGTCAAGTTCTTTTCGTTTGAATATCCCGGTGGTATAATTGTCAATAAGCCCTCCCTCCTCAACCAGACCGAGCTTCTCATATATAAGATCATTAATGATCGGGATTGCAAGGGTCTCGGCTAATATCCTTCCCTGGCGTTCTATAGCCTTATACATGATATCCTTCTCTCTCACTGTAACCATATAGCCAATGATCGTCATCAGCACTATCACGGCAATAAAGGTGAGGATAATGAATTTCTGCTGTAGGGATAGCGTTATCTTCATAATTTACTAAAATTTTATTGCAGGATGACATCCAAGACCACACGTCTTTGGAACATCATTTATCATCTTCCTGATTTTTTCATAGTCAGAATCCTTCGCCTCGACAAAGCCCCCCCTTAATTCAGGGTCGAGACGTTTTAAGACCATTCTGCCTTTTGTAGTTTTATCCATGTTCAACAGGGCAGAGTGCAGGGTCTCTGCAACTACAAAAGAAGTGCCCGGACCTATTACAATTGGGCCTGTTGGTATGGCAGCGGACTTTGCAATAATCTTTAACCCCAGAGGTAGATATTTCTCAACCACCGATTCCCTGACAGCCCCTGCATCATACTCACCCTTAAGTATCCATTTCACCACAGAATCATGATAATCAAAATTCTTATATCTGCTTAAATCTCTCAGGTGTATCCCGGCCGCAGCAAGCATATATCTGGGTATGAGGTTGCCGGATGTAGACTTCACGGCAGCAAACGCAACGGATCTCTTTTTCAGGTCAATCACACCTGCAACCGGTGAATCCTTCCTTGCTATCACAACAGACCGATAAAAGGAGTTACCCCTGTCAGTTACGCTCTTCAGTATACATACAGCACCGTACCTTGCATGTGCCTCAAGGTATGTTAAAGGACCAAGTAGCGCCACATCTATAGAACCTTTTCCAATGGCATTAACCGTATCTTCATACGACTTTTTCAATACCAGTTCAAATATGTAAGGTGTATTTTCCGAAAGATAATCCATCAAGGGCTGGTATTTTTCATAGGCGATTCGTGGATTGTCTCTTGGTATGACACCGAAATAAACCGTCTTATCATCCTTTTTTACCCTTATTTTAAAAGGCTTAGAAAATCTCGAGACAAAATCCTCCATCTTTCTTATCAAGTTATAATTACTATCCGGAACCTTAACAAATTTGTCGATAAGCATTGCTCTGAGAATCTTCTTACCCTCAGGGTCACGATGCATACCAAGGAGTACCTCTCTGATCTTTTCCTTAACAAAAAGGGAACTGCCTGTAGAAACAACAACAGGTGGGCTGCCAAAATCAGGAGACTTCTCTATCACCCTTGTCTCCTTTACGTACGGTGACCCCTTCTTTTTCATATATTCATACACAAGGCTCTCAACCGCTGCTGCATCCACTATCTTTTTAGCAACGAGTTCAACCGATTTATTATGGCTGTAACTGTATATATATCTCTTAAAGTACTGTTCAGGGTTGAGTCCCATCTTTGCAAGACGATATACAGGATATAATTTACCCGAGTTCGATTCCGGATCAGTAAAGGCAAAAACCTTCCCTTTCAGATCCTTAAAGGATCTTATCTTACTATCTTTGTGGACGATAATATATGATTTATAGAATGCAGTACCATTCACCTGTGGCGCAACGAGCAATTGTACACCAAAGGCCCTTTTGTTCCTGACATAAGGGGCAGAGCAGATAAAGGCAAGATCGACGGATCCCTTTTCAAGCAGTTTATCCATCTCATCATATGTACGCCGGTGGACCATCTCTGCGGGCACACCGAGTTTATCCGAAATATAGTCAACAATCTCCTGGTAGTATTTTACGGCGCCAACGGGTGTGATCATGGAGGCCACACCGATTCGTACCGGCTTGTCAATGGTCTGACTACTGGCGGGGGAGAGAACCGTCAATAAAAAAACAACAGCAATAAATATGTACCTCCATATCATCCTCATCATCTCCCCTGACTATTTTATACGATAACGGACAACCCTGTAAAATTCGTTCATTGACACCGGCAATGTCAATTTTTCAATTGATCGATAGTGCTCTCGGGGTCGAAAAGATGAAAGATTGGTATTATTCCATATAGTATCGGTACAACTGCGCCCATAGGGGCAAACCAGATACTTTTACCTTCTCTCAACCAGAACCGGACAAGGTATCCTCCGCCTATCTCACAGAGACCGGCAGAGGAAAAAATAAAAGAGAGACTTTGTAATGACCATTTTTCTCTCCCCCTTAAAAATTTGACTTTTTTATCCTATGTGGATAAACGTGCCATGATACCTTCGTACCGGCTTTTACTCTTCCCTTCAACCCTTTTTCTTATCATTTTCATTGACGGTTCAGTCTTAAGCATCTACTTCACCATCCCAAGGGTTCCCGCCGACTTCTTCAGCAACTCCAGTCCTTTTATCTCCTCCTGCATCAGGGAAACCCGGAGCACGGGGAGATTGAATCTTTCCTTGATCTCTCTAAGATATTTCAACTGCATGCGCCTTCTGTTTTTAAAAAAGTCATTCACACAGACATCTTCGGGCAATATCATATTTGCCACTACCAACTGAGTCTCGATTCCTGCGTTTTTCAGATCGAGCATCGCGCGGTAAGATTCAAGTATGGGCGTGGATTCCGGGTAAAGGACGAGGCTGAATACCGCCCTGTCTTTGTCTTTTATGATCTTGATTATATCCCTGAACCTGTTCTGTGTTGCCTCTTTTATTTCTGTGTTTTCTGCCGCTCCGACCATCATCTCCACCTGCTTGGCATAATCGAAGGGTAAATCAAGTAGTCTCAGGGTATGGCCTGTTGGTGCTGTATCAAAAATCACTATCTCATAATCTTTGCTTTCTATGAATTGGACAAATTTATCGAATGCAGCCATCTCTTCAGTGCAGGGAGAATTAAGTTCCTCTTCCATTGCGGCAAGCATATCCTCTGAGTATTTCCCCCTTGCCTCGTTCAATATCCTTTCTTTATACTCTTTGAAGGCCTCGGCCTGGTCAATCATCACAGCGTAGAGGTTATCTGTAATCCCTGCCGGTTCACTTCCGACCTTTACATCAAGGACTTCGCCGATGTGGGCTGCAGGATCTGTTGTTACAAGAAGTGTCTTAACACCCTTTTGCGCAATATAAAGTGATGCAATGCAGGATATAGTAGTCTTGCCTACTCCGCCCTTGCCGGTAAAAAAGATTGCCTTTGTCTGCCCGTCCGGCAGGAAGAGAGCGTCGATATCCGGCTTTTCAATAGTGCGTGCTGATTTGTATTCTTCATATGAAAATCCCCCCTTTGCTAAAGTGGGGACTAAAGAATGGGGCTTTGCTGAATGAGGAAATGGTTGAGATCCCACTTTGGAAAAGGACAGAGGGGGATTTCTTGCAAACAATTCTTCCGCTATGTTCCTCAAGGCATCGACACCCTTAACCTCGTTATCTCTTAAAAGCATATAGCGCCTTGATTTTTTAATTGTTTTTTCTGTTTTCTTAATAACCGCCTGCTCGGAGCCATATTTTCTCTTGAAAAATTCAACCTCACAGACCTCTTCAGGCAGGATGCCGTTAATAATAATCTCTCCTGATTTGATACCGATGGTTTCAAGCTCCTTTGATGCCCGCAATGTCTCATAAAGGGAGAGTTCATCGGGCCTCATGACAAATATAAAGGTTGTCCTTTCAGGGTCTTTGAGGAGGGCGGTTGCCCTGTCGTATTTGTCCTTTGAGTCCTGTATGGACTGAACAGGCCCGAGGCAGGTCTGTCCGCTTCCTTTTGATGCCTCCTCAATATGCCGCGACCAGTCCACGGGAAGTTCAAGGAGTCTTATTGTGTGTCCTGTCGGAGCGGTGTCGAAGACGATTACATCGTATTCATCCGTCTCCATGAAGTCTATGAACCTGTCAAAGGAGGCCATCTCCGTAGTACAGGGACCGCTGAGATTCTCTTCGAGGGACGCAATCACATCCTCCGGCATGATCTCCCTGTATGGGCCTATAATGCGCTCCTTATATTCCCTCGTTGCCTCGTCCGGATCAATTTCCATAGCATGGAGATTATCTATCCCTCTGATTGATGTAATCTTGTGTCCTATCTCCTGTTCAAAGACATCTGCAAGATTGGAGGCAGGGTCAGTGGTAACAATCAGGGTCTTTTCCCCTGTCAGTGCGTAATGAATGGCAGTGGCGGAGGCCATAGTGGTCTTCCCCACACCGCCCTTGCCCGAGAAGAAGATGTGTTTTGTCATTTTCTGCTCCTTATAAGATATTTCATACCCGCAGATTTTCGCAGATTTAAAATTGATGCACTCGTAAATAGTCAGAAATACTGTGTTCTGTCATTCTGAACTTGATTCAGAATCTATATAAACCAATGACGAGGTCCTGAAACAAGTTCAGGATGACAATCCGGGACTTTTTACGAAACCATTAAAAATATTCTAACCCACAACATGATGAACAAATTCTATAGCCACAGAATTTTTGCTATACCATCTTTAATGTTATCGGTTTTCCATGCTCAAGCGGCTCAATCCCAAGGGCCTTGCACAACTCCTCATATGCCGGATACTCGCCTGTCTTGAAGATTTTACCGTTAACAAAAACAACCGGCAGTCTCTTTTTGCCGTTCTTATGAAGCAGTTCGGCTACGCTTTTGTTTGCCATGAATTCCTTCGGCTGCTGCGCAAGGTTGAATCTTTCGATTTCAACGCCCTGTTTTTTCAATGCCAGCACAGCATCATTCATTTTAACGAGTACAGGGTCAATACTCGGCCCGCACAGCCCTGAAGAGCAGCACATAGCCGGGTCATAGATTTCTACCTTCATATACTTACCTCCTTTATAATCTCAATCCTTCCGGCATTTCCATTTATATAAAAACACGTCTCTAATAAACGGGCTGTTGCCCAAACCATAAATTGTCACCCCTGAAATAAATTCAGGGCAGGCTCTGAACCATGTGTCCCGAAAACTCCCGGGATATTGTTTCAGGGTCTCGTACCTCATTATTTTTGTTAGATTTCCCGAATTTAAATCGGGATTCAGAATGACAGTAAGGGCATTTTCATATTTAGGCAACAGCCCGTTAAGAGTTAATACTGTTTTTCAGTGCTTCTGTGCCCTGCCTTCTATCTTGTACTATCGATTCTCCCACACTTTTCCCTGAAGAGCCAAAGAGTCTATACTCCGTCTTCTTTGCAAACCACACAAGCACAAGCATTACAGGCACCTCAATCAACGGGCCTATGACAGTTGCGAGGGCAACCGCCGGACTAAAGGCCGTTATCGCTATTGCTATTGCTATCTCAAAGTCCCTTCCCGTTCCATTAAACCCGACAGCAACCGCATCCTTGTAATCAAGACCGAGCTTCCATCCGGTGAGATAAACCGCTACAAACATTACCCAGAAGAAGATCGTCATCGGTATCGCCATCTGAACTATCAAGAGAGGATTCTTGAGTATCAGGTCACCCTTCAGGGCAAACATCACAACGAGTGTGAACAATAAGCCCACGATAGACATGGTATCGAGATAAAACTTCAGTTTATGAAACCACCCCTCACCAAACCTCCTAACGCCAAGGAATCTGGTAAGTATTCCGGCTATAAGTGGTATACCGAGATAAAGGACCACACTCTCTCCAACCACCCATACATCGAAATTTACCTCTCCTAAAAGGAGTTTTGCATAGACGGGTATGAGTATCATCTGTATTATTGAATTTACAGCAACAAGGATGATTGCAAGTGGACCATTGCCTGCGGCAAGGTAGGTGAAAACTATAACCATTGCTATACATGGAGCAAGCCCGTAAAGGACGAGTCCTGTATATAGATCAGGCTCTCCGCTTAGAAAAATCTTCGCAAGCAGGAGCATGAAAAACGGCGCAATGGCATAGTTGAAGAACATGACTATCAGGAGTTGTTTGGGCGAGCGGGCAGCCTTGCCCAGATCTTCAAACTTTATATTTGCCATCGCAGGGTAGATCATCATGAAGAGGCCGGCCACAATGCCGAGTGCAAGAGTATTGGATATGCTGAATTCGTATGTCCCGTGAAAGATGGCTTTAATTGCATCAATCGGGGGCGTCAGCTGGAAATTGGATATCCCGTATAATCTGCCGATTGCAATTCCGATAACCATGCTGACGATCACAAATACGGGCAGCAGCCTGAAGTTGTGCACTTTTTCAAGAGCCCCTCTGAACATTACATTACCTCCTCGATAAACTTCTCAATCCTTTCCTTAATCTCATCCCGTGCCTCCCGGAAAGCGCTCATTATTTCCTCCTCTGTGCCCACTGTGCCAACCGGGTCATCAATGGGCCAGTGGATGCGTTTGATCTCCGGCGGTGTCATCGGGCACGATGCCTCGGCATTCCCGCAGAGGGTTATGATTACATCCATCCGTCTCAAAAGTTCACCATCAATGGATTTTGATTGCTGGCCTGAAATATCTATCCCAATCTCTTCCATCACCCTGGCTGCATAAGGATTCACACCTGCGGGTATAAGTCCTGCACTGTAGGATTCAATGATGCCTTTACCATAGTGTCTTGCCAGCCCTTCCGCCATCTGACTACGGCAGGAGTTGCCTGTACAGAGAAACATCACTTTAAGCATATTACCTCCTGAGATAGGGCGAAAGAGGGATAAAATCCCTCTTTGGAGAAACCCCTTATAGTTTCAATTATTGAGAATATTCCCCACTTTTCCGAAAAGACTATAAAAGAGAAACTTGAACTTGTAGTGAATGAATAAACTCCCTTCTCTATCAGGTAAAATAACCATTCCTGTACCTGTGCATACTAATAAACCTCTCAAAAAAGGCACACTCCATGCCATATTGAGAAAAGCAGGCATCACAAAAGAAAAGTTCATATTTCTCCTTACTCTCTTATTTAGAGTCCGTGTATAAAGACAGTCTCTCTATCTGTCATTTCCCGACTTAGTCGGGGAATCTATTCTTTTCTATAAGTTCCGGATGCCCCGAATGTTTTCGGGGCATGACAAAAATAAAAAACGGCAGTTTATACACAAACACTATTTAGAGTCTGTGTATAAAGACAGTCTCTCTATCTGTCATTCCGGCAGTCTTTAAGCCGGAATCTATTCTTTTCTATAAGTTCCGGATGCCCCGAACGCTTTCGGGACATGACAAAAATAAAAAACAGCAGTTTATACACAGACTCTATTTAGCGGTTAATGCTTTTATCCTTAAAGACACCGGTTTACAGGTTATTGCCCTTGATTTGAGTTTTTTAAGTGCCTTCAGATCCTTCAAAATGGTTTTATCACCGTTTAAGACCCGATTAATAAGCTCTCTAAAAACAAGATTGTATTTATTAACCGCCTCGTCATTAAGCCTGTAATAAGACCATGTGCCCTCTTTTCGACGATGAACAAGTCCTGCATTATGGAGTATTCCCAGGTGTTTTGATACAGTGGACTGCCCCATCCCGAGTACCTCCATAAGTTCACAGACACATCGTTCGCCTGGTTCAAGGAGTTTCAATATCCTCACCCTCGTCTCGTCAGAAAGTGCCTTTGTGACTATTAAAAAATCCCGCATTGTTTATTATTATATCACGATATAGTGATATAATGCAAATCAAATATTTCTGTTCAACAAACAAATGTATGTATACAATCCCTCTTGGGCTGAAGTGCATATTTACCGATTCCATAGATGCTATAATATCTCTGTGGAGATATTAGAAAAATTAAACTCGATAGTCGACACTGTAAAAAAAGAGCGTTTTTTGTAGTCTTCCTGCCCGAGAAAATAAAAAAAATGGATGGCAGATTGCCTGTAGTTGTCGGAAGAGAGGCCATTGAACTTTACACCCGGAGGAATTATACAACCGGTGATATTGATTTAACGGCGCCAAAGGCGCTCCTTGAAGAAGTTTTGAAGAGTTGGAACTTTATAAAAAAAGGCAGAGTCCGGTTCAATAAAACACTGGATATCTATATAGATTGGCTTGCAGAAGACCTTGATGAGGGTAAAGAAGCGGAAGAAAGGGTAAATACAATCCTTATTGGAGAGAACATTGAGATCAGGGGTATTTCCATAGAAGACTGATAATTGACAGACTGAATGCCGCCAGATGGTGGAAGGATGAGGATATTCTTATGTGGGCGCGTGTTCTTGTTCAGGTAAAGAAGTCGCTTAGTGAAAATTTGGACATGGATTACCTTACGGCAGGGGCGCTCACATCTTAGATTTACTATGGCGAATTAAGAAAAGCTCATTCGTTGTGATAAGGCTTAATATCCAGCACAGGCGTGCCGTCTACCATATCGATTCCCCTGACGTATATGACATTTTCCTCTACTTCCAGGACATCAAGGACGGAGAGGCCGATCGGGTTTGGCCTCACAGGTGAGCAGGTACTGAACAGACCCGTTTCCTTCTCCTTATGTGGTGGTTTCTGAATAAGGTATTTATCTGTAAACCCGGGACCTTTGTGAAAATAAAAGATAACCACAATCCTCTGCCCTGCTTTTATATCCTTCAGGCCGGTCTTATATTTTTTATCTATAACTATTTCTCCCTCAATATCGGAAACCGTCCAGTGGCGGGGTATATCCTTCTCCATGGTCTTTACATAACCAATTGGCTTAAAGCGTATCTCCATAGTCCCCCGTTTGATATTCCATTAAACTCGATATTCCCCGCGCAATCATCTACTGCCTCCCGAGGTGTAAGCCACGGGTTATCAGGAGGTAATAGTATGGCCTCCAATAATCATTTCTTCACCCTAGTATAGAGTTTCATCAAAACCTTTACAGTAAGTATATAATGTGTTATAGTTACCTAAAACATATGGAGGTAGCCATGGCACGAAAAACAAAACGCGCAAAATTGAATTTAACCGAAGACCAAAGCAACAAGCTTGAACTATTAAGCAACTCACGCACAGCCCCATTACGGGAAATACAAAGAGCTCAGATATTGCTGCACTATGCTAATGAGTTGCCGATCATCGAAATACAGAAAATGGTTAATATAAGCCGGCCAAGCATCTACAAATGCATTGATAAGGCATTGGCTGCCGGTACTGAAGCTGGTTTGAAAGATTATTATCACAGACCATTTGATCCAGTCATTACAGATGAAGCAAGAGCTTGGGTTATCAACCTTGCATGTACGAGATCGGA
>BDTO01000075.1 GCA_002897855.1 bacterium BMS3Bbin05 | reverse complement strand
TATAATCGCTGGAGATTATGAAGAGTTGGTAAAATTATCTAAAAGCCACCCTTCGACAGAGCCTGCCCTGAGCGGAACGGCGAGAAAAGGAGAACCCTTCGACAGAGCCTGTCCTGAGCGGAAAGAAACGGAAAGGAGAACCCTTCGACAGGCTCAGGGTGACAAAAAGCGACAGGCCTGGAATAACAGTAGCCGAAGGGCTCAGGGTGACAGTAATTTACTCTCAGGGTGACAGTTTACCCATTTGAAATGAGAAAGAACCACATTTTTCACGTGGTAGTAAAAGAGATTCGGAAGATATATCCCGGGGAGTGTTTTGACCTTTATAAAAAGAAGATAAATGCCTTCCTTGAGACAACAAAGGGCAGGGATGCATACCGGCAGGTGGCATACTCTTTAAAACTCATGAAGGAGATTCCGAATAGTGCGGATAGATTCAGCAGATATATAAACCACATCAGTACGAAATACAAAAGGAGATATGCCCTGATGGATGAGATAAAGGGCCTTTAGAAAATGCAAATAATGAAGATTTATAATCTCTATAAACTCCTCAAAGAAGAACTCAAAAATGGTTCGAGCGACCTTGTTACAAGGCCGTCGGGGCAGGTGATAAGGGACCGGATAGAGAGAGATTTGATGAATGAGAAGGGTGGAGAAATTATCGCCCTCGATTTCTCCGGGATAGGCATTATTGACTACTCCTGTGCCGATGAGATAGTGGCAAAGCTCATTTCAAGACTGATAGGTAGTGAATACGGCAACAGATACATCATCCTGACCGGACTCAATGAAAATCAGAAGGAGAATATCGAAGTTGCCCTCGAAAGAAAAGACCTCGCAGTGATGGCAGAGGTGGAGGACGGCACGAAAATCCTATTAGGAAGCCTCAATAACTATCTCAAGGAAACACTGAACTTGATTCTCAAAAGAGGCAGGCTTACTGCCAAAGAACTCTCTGAAGCATTGAATCTCGAGGCAAACACCAGCGGAACGAGGCTTCTGAATCTTCATAAAAAGAGAGTTGTAAAGAGGACCGAAGCGATCAGGGATGGTGGCAGGGTCCGGGTTTATGAGAGATTACAGTAGAAGTTCAATAAAGCCTGAAAGATATGATGCCTCAGATTTTTACGATCATATTATCGATGAGCCTTGTCCGTCCTATTTTAAGTGCAACGGCAAGCAGTACTTCGCCAGTACAGTCATCCTGCTTCAGTTCTTCGAGTGTTTCAGGATCATATGCCGACGCATACTGTATATCATCGACAAGGGGTTCCGACAGGAGGATATTCCTGAGTCCATCCGAAGACCGGGAAACAGGCAGTTCGCCATGGGCAAGCATGTTGGAAATCTTCGTTAATGCCCTGTATATTATGGTTGCGGCACGTCGTTCTTCTTCATCCATATAGGCATTCCGTGAACTCATGGCAAGCCCGTCTTCTTCCCGGACGATAGGGCACACGATAACGTCAATATCCATATTGAGGTCGCTCGCCATGGTCTGTAAAATGCGTGCCTGCTGGTAGTCCTTCTGCCCGAAATAGGCCCGTGTGGGAAGAACAATATTGAAGAGCTTGGTAACGATTGTTGCTACTCCCCTGAAGTGACCCGGCCTGAAGGTACCGCACAGACCTTCTGACAATCCTTCCACGTTAACATAGGTAAGATAGCCCCCGGGATAAAGGTCTTCCGGCTCCGGCGAAAATACTGTATCCACTTTGAGTTCTCTCAATTTCTCCAGATCACCTTCAAGATCCCTGGGATACCTTTTAAAGTCCTCCGATGGTCCGAACTGTGCCGGATTGACAAATATGCTGACTACAGACACATCATTTTCGGCAGTCGACCTTTTTACAAGCGAAAGATGCCCTTTGTGAAACGCCCCCATTGTCGGAACGAATCCGATGGTCAGACCCTCCTGCAGACACTCTTTCGCCAGTGCGGTCATTACCTTCGGCGATCTGACCACCTCAATCTTCTTCATCGATCATCCTGAACAGCTCGGTCAAGAGATCCTTTTCATTCACTTTCCTGACAACCGCCCCTTTTTTAAATACAAGGCCTTCCCCCTTACCACCGGCAATTCCATAGTCAGCCTCTCTTGCCTCACCAGGCCCGTTTACTACACAACCCATTACTGCAACGGTGATATCCCTGTCGTAATTTCTCAGCCGGTCATCAACCTGTCCCGCAAGGCCGATTATATTTACATTACATCTGCCGCAAGTAGGACAGGAAACCATATCCGGCCCCTTTTTTCTCCTTCCGGTTGCTTTCAGAATTTCATATGCCACATCAACCTCCTCCTCCGGAGGCGCCGTAAGCGAGACCCTGACTGTATCACCAATACCCTCATACAGCAGGATGCCAAGGCCTACGGAACTCTTCACAGTTCCTCTCATAGACGGCCCCGCCTCTGATATCCCTATGTGAAGGGGATAGTCATGCCTTCCGTTAAACAACCTGTAAGCCTCGACGGTCAGGGGTATATTCGATCCTTTCAAAGACACCTTTATGTCATTAAAGCCCCCGTGTTCAAGGATGCTGATGTGTTTTTCGGCGCTCTCAACGATTGCTTCAGGGGTCGGATGGCCATACCTCTTTAACAGGTCTTTCTCAAGTGAACCTGCATTTACGCCGATCCTGATCGGGATACCACTGTCTTTACATGCGGCCACAACCTCTCTGACCTTCCACTCTGCTCCTATATTCCCCGGATTTATCCTTAATCCGCTGACCCCCTGCTTGATTGATTCAAGAGCGAGTCTCCAGTCAAAATGGATGTCGGCTATCACCGGTATTTTCGAACCTTTAACTATCTCCCCAAGGGCAATGGCTGCATCCAGGTCGGGCACTGCCGCCCTGACCAGCTCGCAGCCATGCCTGACCAGAGATTCTATCTGGGCTACAGTAGCAACAACGTCCCTGGTATCTGTCTTGGTCATGGACTGCACTGCAACCGGGGCACCGCCCCCAACGGGAACGCTGCCAACCATTATCTGTCTTTTAGGCTTACGTTCTGTCATTTTTCCCGGATTTTTTGACCCCGTGCCTTTTCAGCCTGTAGTATTGCACAGCCTTGAAGTGTTCCCTGCTGGACTTTGAGAAATGATGCTCCCTGTTGTTCTTTGATACGAAATAAAGATAGGGGACATCTGCCGGATAAACGGCTGCTATTATAGACTTGATACCTGGTGCGGCAATCGGTCCCGGAGGCAACCCCCTTCTCCTGTAAGTGTTGTAAGGCGTATCGCGCCTCAAATCCTTTCTGGTAATACCATCTTTAAAATCCTTTATGCCGTAGATTGATGTAGGATCCGCATCCAGTCTCATCCTCTTTTTAAGCCTGTTTCGATAAACTGCAGAAATAATGGGACGTTCAAAGTCTACAACCGCCTCTTTTTCGATAATTGAAGCCAGGGTAAGGACATCCCTTTCCGTCATGCCGGACTTTTTCATTTCCAGTAAAATGTCGGGGGTAAAATGTGATCTCATGTTATCCACCATTACTCTTATAACCTTCTCGGGTTCATAGTCCTTGGGGAACTTGTATGTGTCAGGGAAAAGATAACCTTCAAGAGAAGGCGCATCTATATCGAGAGATGAACGGAATCCGGGGTCTGCATTAAGCCTGAAGAAATCCTCTTCACTCATTATCCCTGCCTTCTGGAGTTTTTCTGCGACATTCCATATTGTTTCACCTTCTGTAATGGTAATACGATTTTCTATAACCCTGCCCCTCAGAATGTCAAGCAATACACCTATAGGCGTCCGGCTGTCTCTGAAAGAATAATGTCCTGCCTTGAACTCCCTGTCAGCGCCCAGGATTTCAACAATAAAAAGCATGATATTCTTATCCCTCAAGAGGCCTTTTTGGTTCAGGAGCTCAAATACCCTGCCCGAGCTGGTGCCATGGGGTATTTCGATCTCAGCCCCTCTTTTATCGGCAGGCAGGGGGACAAAAAGCTGTGCGGAAAAATATATTAGCACACATATTGCAATGGAAGAGATTGCAAAGATAAAATTCTTTGAGGAGCAGAACCCGCCCTTGATTATCGAGCTGAACATAGTTAATTTTATCACATCATGGTATTTTAAGGGCAGCCGCTTCAATCAGGTCTATATTTACTCCAGGGCAGGACAGTTCAAAATAATTAAGGGCTGTCCCGCATATAAGGGACAGCCCTTTTATTAAAGCAGTGGGTACCTTTCTTTTAGTACATTCCGCCCATTCCGCCCATACCACCGGCGCCGCCTTGCGGCATCTGAGGGGCTTCCTTTTCAGGTATTTCGGTAATCATAACCTCAGTAGTAAGCATTAGTGATGCAACCGAAGCAGCATTCTGAAGGGCAGACCTTGTAACCTTGGTAGGGTCAATGATACCTGCCTCGATCATATCCACATATTCTTCCTTCTGGGCATCAAAACCGTAATTTGCCTCTTTGGATTCCTTAACCTTTTCAACGATAATGGAGCACTCAAGGCCCGTATTGTTGATGATCTGCCTGATAGGCTCCTCAAGGGCTTTTCTGGCAATCTCCACGCCTATCTTCTGGTCGTCGTTATCGGTCTTTATTTTGTCCAGAACGTCAGCGGACCTGAGCAATGCGATACCGCCACCGGGAACTATTCCCTCCTCGACCGCAGCCCGGGTTGCGTGAAGAGCATCCTCGACCCTGGCCTTCTTCTCCTTCATCTCCGTTTCCGTCGCGGAACCGACGTTTATAACGGCAACTCCACCGACAAGCTTGGCCAGCCTCTCCTGAAGCTTTTCGCTGTCATAATCCGAAGTGGTCTCTTCAATCTGGGCTTTTATCTGATTCACACGGCCCTGGATATCCTTGGTTTCACCGGCGCCCTCAACAATGGTGGTAGCCTCCTTGTTGATGTTGATTTTCTTTGCCTTTCCAAGGTCATTAAGATTAACATTCTCGAGCTTCAGTCCCACATCCTCGGAAACAACGGTACCGCCGGTGAGGATTGCGATATCTTCAAGCATTGCCTTCCTCCTGTCGCCAAAGCCGGGAGCCTTAACTGCACATACCTGCAGAGTACCGCGCAGTTTATTAACCACGAGGGTGGCAAGCGCCTCTCCCTCAATGTCTTCAGCAACAATGAGAAGTGGTTTACCCATCTTTGCCGTCTGCTCAAGGAGAGGGATAAGGTCTTTCATAGTTGATATCTTTTTATCGTAGATCAGGATAAAGGCATCCTCCAGATTACATTCCATCCTCTCCGAATCTGTAACAAAATACGGAGATATGTAGCCCCTGTCGAATTGCATACCCTCGACGACATCGAGAGTTGTCGCCATGCTCTTCGCCTCTTCAACAGTGATGACACCGTCTTTTCCGACCTTGTCCATGGCATCTGCAATAAGGTCACCTATCGAGGTGTCATTATTTGCAGATATCGATCCAATCTGCGCAATCTCCGTTTTATCCTTAACAGGCTTACTGAGCTTCTTGAGCGAATCGACTATCGCCTCAACCGCTTTTTCTATTCCTCTCTTTAAATCCATAGGGTTGGCACCCGCTGTAACATTCCTGATACCGTCCCTGTAAATCGCATGAGCGAGCACAGTAGCAGTCGTTGTCCCGTCACCGGCGGTATCGGATGTCTTGGATGCCACCTCCCTGACCAGCTGAGCGCCCATATTTTCATATGGTTCTTCAAGGTCAATCTCCTTTGCAACTGTCACACCGTCCTTCGTAATATTAGGTGAACCCCACTTTCTGTCGATTATGACATTTCTGCCCTTTGGCCCGAGTGTCGCCTTGACCGCATCAGTCAGTGTTGAGACACCTTTGTAGATTGATGCCCTTGCTTCATCACTAAATCTAAGCTGTTTTGCTGCCATTTTTTCCTCCTTTCTTATTCAATAATTCCCAAAATATCTTCTTCTTTAATAATGAGATATTCCGTGTTATCGATGTTTACCTTCGAGCCTGAATACCTGTCGAAAAACACCATATTACCAATCTTCAGTTCCTTGACTTCAGGACCTATCGCCTCTACTTTTCCTT
The DNA here is from genome assembly GCA_002897855.1 of bacterium BMS3Bbin05. GTDB lineage: Bacteria > Nitrospirota > Thermodesulfovibrionia > Thermodesulfovibrionales > BMS3Bbin05 > BMS3Bbin05. The sequence continues at coordinate 10,077 of BDTO01000075.1, read as the reverse complement.
TCTGCGGTTTCTCCTTTGCTGTGTCAGGGACATAGATTCCGCCCGCTGTCTTTTCAACATCGTCGGAATAACTGACAAATACCCTGTCTTTCAATGGCTTGAACTTCATGTCTTCTTCTCCTTTCTCCTTCTGTCGGTTAAAGATAGTTACTGCACAAAGTGCAGGATAGTGTTGAAAAATTCTGCGTACGCCATGATTTTGGTCAATGATTATTAGCACTCACTTTAAGTGAGTGCTAATAATCATATAACAACACCTGAATTGATGCAAGGGCGAGTTTAGGAGAAATTCAGGGAATCTTTGCCAATATCAGCAAATAATTGTGAAATACTAACGATTAGGGAATATTTTAAATATTAAGGTCCTTTTTCTTGTTTTCCAGGAAAGATTGCAATTCGTGACCGAAGAAATCCTCCCGGTCCCGAATATCCTGGGGGATTCTGTTTTCGTAAAGTTTCCTGCCTTCTTCAATTTCAGACTTGAATACACTGAAAAAATTTCCGCTTCTCAAGACATCCTCCGCCTTTTGCGGATTATAAACGAATACGTCCGACATGACGATTCTCGCAAGTCTCTTTGCCTTGTTTATCCATTCATCATCTCCCGGGGCCAACCCTCCGGCAACGGCAGAATCGGCGGATGTCCGGTCAGCAGGGGCAGATACATCCTCTCCGGTTTTGTGAACTGTCTTTCCATCTGCAATCTTGCCGGTCACGAGCGCCTGGACTTTCTTCAACAGGAGCTCTTCTATTTCCTGCTCCTCAATATAATCATCCGCCCCGTAAAGCGATGTTGGTTGCCGCTTATATCTGTTCCTATCATAGACGGATGTGAAAAGCAGAACCTTCATCTCCTTTGTCTCGGAACGCATTTTTAACCTCTTGCAGACTTCAAAGCCGTATATCTTCGGGAGTCCGACATCGAATATAGCGGTATGGGGAAGTTCCTTAACGGCCCTGACCATTGCATCAACACCGTCGGAAGAAGTTATCACGTTAAACCCATCGCTTTTTACGAGAGACACCATTCTGGCGGAAATATCATCATCCGCCACTGCAATCAAAATCTTGTTTTTATCAAGTTCGACGGGTTTCCGTACAGGCTTTTTTACAAGAAGGACAGCTGAGCACTTCGGACACTTGAACCTGGTCCCCTGAGGGGATATCTTTTCATCGGGGACATTCAGTTTAATCTTGCATTTTGGACATTTTATAATCAAGACGGCCTCCTTTTAGGTATCCAGAATCTTATCATAATAAGGCCGAACAGGAAACCTCCGATATGCGCGAACCATGCAACACCGCCACCCTGATTCAGCATACCCTTGCTTATTATTGCATTGACTAATTGTATCACAGCCCAGAAACCAATAACAAAAACTGCCGGTAACCTGACTATTTGCACAAAGAAACCAAAGAATATTAAAGTATGCACTTTTGCGTGAGGATAAAGCAAGAGGTAAGCGCCAAGGATGCCCGAAATCGCCCCGCTGGCGCCTATCATGGGGATGGATGCAGACGGTGCGCTCAAGGCATGTCCGAATGCTGCAACAACACCGCACAGAAGATAAAAGACTGCAAATCTTAAATGGCCAAGACGGTCCTCGATATTGTTTCCGAATATCCACAGGTATAACATATTACCTGCAATGTGAAAGAAACCTCCGTGAAGAAACATCGAATAAAATACATTAAGAATTGCACCAATCCTGAAGGAAAGCATCTCCGAAGGGATGGCTCCATATTTATAAACAACATATTTCATGCCTCCAGGATTAAGATACTCGGCTATAAATGCCAGAACGTTCAGAACTACTATACCAATCGTTACGAATGGAAATGTTTCAGCGGGGTTATCATCTTTGTAAGGTATCATACTTTCATTTGAATATTTTTAATTATAACCTAAATTGAGCGATTTGATAGTCCCCGGGGGCAATGCCCTGTTGTCGTCAAAGCCGAAAAGATGTAAAATAACCTTTATGAACCTGCGAAAACAGACCGAGGAATTCGAAAAAGACCATCTCCATCCCCGGGCGTGCAGAAGCTCGGAGTCCAAAGGCCGGCACATGCCTGAAAAGGAGGGAGATATAAGGACATGCTACCAGAGGGACAGGGACAGGATAATACACTCAAAGGCATTCAGGAGACTTAAGGATAAAACACAGGTATTTCTCGCCCCCAAAGGAGACCATTACCGGACAAGATTGATTCATGTGCTTGAGGTATCACAAATTGCCCGGACAATTTCACGGGCACTGAGACTTAATGAAGACCTGACAGAGGCTATAGCGCTCGGCCATGACCTCGGGCATACCCCTTTCGGTCATGCGGGAGAATCTGTACTGGACGAGATACACCCTGGCGGTTTCGATCATTACGTCCAGAGCCTGAGAGTTGTGGACGTGCTGGAGAAAGATGGAAAGGGACTGAACCTTACCAGCGAGGTAAGGGACGGTATTGTAAAGCATTCAATAGGGCAGGGTGTCATTATGCCCGATGACAGCGGGGGTCTGGCAGAAACGCTTGAAGGTCAGGCCGTACGCTTATCTGATATTATTGCCTATGTCAATCACGACCTTGATGATGCATTAAGGGCGGGCATTATCAAAAAGCCGGATATCCCTGCCAACCTGATCAGGACTGTTGGCAATACCCATTCAAAGAGGATTGATACAATGGTTAAGGACCTCATTAACAGCACCCTCCTGGTGGATACCGGAAAAATAGTAATGAGCGGGGAAGTGACTCACGCAATAAGGCTTTTGAGGGATTTCCTTTTCGAAAGGGTATATGAAAGTGAAAGCATAATGGCGGAATTCAACAAGGCAAAGGGCATACTGAAAAGGATTTACGAGCATTACGTAAACTCTGCCGAACACTTGCCTGCTTATCACCATGGCCTGAAGGCCGAAGATTATAAAGAATATAATAATATGTACAAACATCAGGCCGTATGTGATTTTATCGCCGGGATGACAGATCATTATGCAATATCCACATACGAAAGACTCTTCCTTCCGCAGCAATGGAAGGTTCTGTAAGTCTCTCAGCGTCAAAACAGAAAGTATGTTGCTCTTTTCGTATTACGTTACATTGATATTTCATGCCGGTTTAAGTAGAATCATGTGAAAACGGATATTGACATAAACGAATTTATAACAATCGATTACAGATTATGCAAATAGACTGGTATAAAACATTTGCCGCTATCTGGCGGCAGAGAAAAGAATATCTCCGCCCCGTAAGGAATATCGACCCTGTCAGGCTGGCGAACCTCATCGGCATAGATGACCAGAAGAAAGAGCTGATCAGAAACACCGAAAAGTTTATCGAAGGAAAACCGGCAAACAACGCCCTTCTCTGGGGGGCAACCGGGACCGGAAAGTCATCACTCATCAAGGCCGTACTGAATGAATATAAAGACCGCGGTCTGCGGCTGATAGAGGTAGACAAGCATGATCTCCTATATCTTCCTGAAATAGTTGATAAAATAAGGGATCTGTCGCAGAAATTCATCATCTTCTGTGATGACCTCTCTTTTGAGGCCGTAGAGAGTTCATACAAGGCCCTGAAAAGTGTGCTTGAGGGCTCTGTTGAACTTCCACCGGATAATGTCCTGCTCTATGCAACATCCAACCGGCGTCACCTGCTTCCTGAATACATGGAAGAGAACATTGGTACAGGGGTTGACGACGGTGAGATACATTACTCCGATGCAGTAGAAGAAAAACTGTCACTATCGGACAGATTCGGCCTGCTGCTCTCCTTTTATCATGTAAATATGGAAAAATATCTTGAAATAGTTGACAGCTACTTCCCGCATTATGCCGGTGACCGTGAACAGCTCCATGAGGCGGCACGCATGTTTGCAATGTCACGTGCATTCAGGAGCGGCAGGACCGCAAGGCAATTTTTCAATTATTATTCTGAAAATAACAACAGCCCTGAATAACACATTAATGGATCAATCCTCCCTGGAGTAGTTCAAATATACATCATTGCAATTATATGCGCTGTCAATTCAACCATTTTTAGGGTATAATTATTACTGGATTATTAAAATAAAACGGAGGAACGATATCTATGGGGACAGACAATGTTATTTTTCTTGAAGTCCTGGAATGGTTTGACGAAACGGGCGAGGAAATAGTCCACAGGATACCTGAAGGTGGTTCGGGCGAGATCAAGTTCGGCGCTCAGCTCACTGTAAGGGAAAGCCAGGCCGCTGTATTCTACTATCAGGGCAAGGCCTATGACGCATTCGGCCCCGGACGCCATACCCTTAAAACAGCTAATATTCCAATCCTGACGAAAGTGCTGAGCATTCCGTGGGCAATGAAGAGTCCGCTCAGGGCGGAGGCATATTTCGTCAATATGAAGGTATTCCCCAATCTCAGATGGGGAACAAAAAACCCTGTCGCCTTTAAGGACTCGGAACTGGGATTGATACGGCTCAGGGCCTTCGGCATATTTAACATAAGAGTTCTGCAGCCTGTCCTTTTTATAAATAACCTTGTCGGCACCCAGGGAGTCTTTACTACCGAAGATATTGAGGAATTCCTTGGAAGGGTAATCATTTCGAGGTTTAACGACCATCTTGGTGAGCACCTCGATTCCGTACTGAATCTTCCCGGACGATATGATGAACTCTCAGGCGGACTCACCAGAAGGCTGGAAGAAGATTTCAGCCATTATGGTCTCGGCCTGGCACACCTCTATATAACTTCGATCACCCCGCCACCGGAGGTTCAGAAGGCCATTGACGACAAGAGCCGTCTCGGTGTTTTCGACGACCTCAATAAACTGTTAAAGATGAAGGCCGCCATGGCGGTTGAGAAAATATCAGAACAGCAGGGCGAGGCCGGCGCCGGGATAGGTATGGGCATGGGGTTCATGATGCCTGCGATATTCTCCGATTATTTAAGTGGACAGGGAGGCACCGGCACATCTGCATCGGCCGATTCTCCTGCTGGTCCTGTTTGCCCTGACTGCCATAATCCTGTGGCCAGGGATGCAAGGTTCTGCCCTTCCTGCGGCCATCAGATAGTGGTATTTCAGCAGTGTCAAAAGTGCGGTAAAAATCTGCCTCCTAATGCCGGTTTCTGTTCCCATTGCGGAGCAAAGGTGGAAACCACACCGCGTACCAGGAAATGTCCTCATTGCGGCACAGAAAATCTGAAAGAATCGGTCTTCTGCAACCACTGCGGTGAGCGGTTATAGGGGAAGCGCTCTTCAGGTTGAACACCCCTGCCCGCAGTGCGGTGGGCCGGTTATACTTGAAGAGACAGACCGGTTTCTGTCCTGCAATTATTGCCACGTCCGTCTTTACATCTTTTCAAAAGACTATTTCCGCTACTATCTTCCCCCATCTAAACATCCGGAATCGGATACGATATTTGCTCCATACTGGCGTTTCAGGGGGTTATATTTTTCCATAAGGCCGTTCGATATCAAGAACAAGGTACTCGATACCAGCTTCTCCGCTTCCGGTCAGGAGTTCCTGCCGATATCAATGGGGCTTCGCACACAGACGCTGAAACTGAAATTTGCCGATTCAGAAATGAAGACAACATATCTGCCCAATCAATTAACAGTCAACGAGGCAATTTCGCGCATTGAAAAAATGACTCATTTCTTTGATAGCCATGAATACACGGGACGTATCTTTCATAAAGCCTTTGTAGGTGATACAGTAAGTATGATCTATGCTCCGCTATATATCCGGAACAGGGCAATCTATGACGGGGTGCTGGACAGGCCAATTGCAACCCTGACACAATCCAGGCAAGAGTGCCTTGAGCAGCCCGTCGGTAAGACGGCATGGCGGATAGATTTTAAACCCGCCCTCTGCCCCGATTGCGGCTGGGACCTTTCAGGTGGCAGGGACAGTGTTGTGCTCCTCTGCAGGAATTGCGATTCGGCCTGGCATTCAGTAAAAGGAACATTTCGGAAAGTGGATTTCAGGGTTGTCCGGTGGAGAGACAGAAACGTAATTTACCTGCCCTGCTGGCGAATGAGCGCCGAGATTGAAGGGGTCGATCTCAAATCCTACGCAGATCTTGTAAAGACGGCAAACCTGCCCAAGGCTCCAAAACCGGAATGGCGAAAAAAGGAAATATTTTTCTGGGCGCCTGCATTCAGGACCCATCCCCATTTGTTCATGAGGCTTGCCCGTCAGATGACCATCCTCCAGCCTGAGGGAGACTATAATGATTCCTTTCCGAGGTCAGCCTTTTGTCCTGTAACACTCGATTCCGGAGAGGCATTTGAGAGCATAAAGGTAACACTGGCAAATATAGCAGTTGCAAAGAGAAAATTCTTCCCCAAACTCCCGTCCGTCACTATAAGGCCCTTAAAGGCCATGCTCGTCTTTTTCCCGTTTACAGTTGAAGGCAATGAACTGGTACAGACACAGCTCAAATTCAGCATTCAGAGAAATACAATAGGTGGACCGGAGATTTTGGCCACATCCTGATGCCGTAGGAAATTCAGAAATGCAGGAGACAGAATCAACGCCTTCTGATATAATTTCATTAGTCTTCCTGAAAAAGCATATAACAAATTATGGGAAACTCCATTTCAAACAATATGACGGTCAAGCCCGGCAGAATATGGTATCTTTTGTCGCTACTGCTCTTTCTTTTTTGTGCGGTCGGGGGAACCATATACCTGTTCTCCGCAATGTTTCACTCCTTTCCCGGCGGGACGCAATTCATCGTCCCCGGAGATTTAACGATTACAGTCGAAAAACCAGGCAAGTACATACTCTGGAATGAGACAAATGTGATCTATAACGGTCGTATGTATACGGGCAGTTCTTCGCTGCCTGACAGTGTCGGGATCAGAGTTTATGAGCTGCTGACAGGAAGGACAGTTCCGCTCAAATCCTCATCAAATGCAAGGGAATCCGCTGGACCCTCCGTCAGGACGGCAGTCAGTGACATATCCTTTGACAAACCAGGTAGATACAGGATTGAGGTCAATGGCGATTTCAGTGAAAGGGTGTTTATGCTCCGGCGTTCTGCATGCTCGGATATTTTACATGCCCTGGCCGTTTTTGTTCCTCTGAGTATCCTTGGATGGATAGTCTCGCCTCTTATCCTGCTGATAGTCTTTGTAAAGAGGGCGAACAAAATAAAGAAGCTGCAGCAATCGGAAAATATCACCCTAACCGATTCAGGGCAACAGGCGAGGCCAACCGCTTCAGATGTCGGCAATAGCGAAAAGACATGGGCAACATTCTGCCACCTCTCGGCCTTCTCGGGTTACTTCTTCCCACTTGCAAATATAATCGTCCCGCTTATTCTATGGCTTACAAAAAAGGACGAATACCCGCTTGTCGATGACCAGGGGAAGGAAGCCATCAACTTCCAGATATCCATGACCCTCTATTATATTATTTCATCCATTTTAATCCTTGCATTCATAGGCGTATTAATGTTGATCGGGCTGAGCGTATTCAATCTTATAGTGGTAATCATTGCGAGTGTCAAGGCGAACAAAGGAGAGAAATACCGCTATCCTCTCTGCATAAGGTTTGTAAGATAATATTATGGCTTACTACGGTAAGCAAGAAAAAGAGTTTATAGGACAATCATGAATCATGAGGCAAAGGAATCATCCGGACCCGGTATATTGATTACCATGGCAGCGTTTATTGTAGTTGTTGCCGGGCTTCGTGTTGCGTCTCCAATATTAATCCCACTCCTTTTATCAGCATTTATAGCTGTGATAAGTTCACCACCACTGTTCTGGTTAAAGCGTAAAGGGGTCCCGACAATCATAGCTATGATTATTGTAATATCGGCTGTCCTGATACTGGTTTTGCTGATAGCTGCGTTAATTGGGACATCATTAGATGACTTCTCAAGAAACCTTCCCTTATATCAGGAACGATTGAGAGAAAAGACGAACGTTCTCTTGGCATGGATAGGGCATACAGGTTTTGATATCTCCATAGACAAACTTTACGAAGTCTTTAATCCTTCTATAGCGATGAGACTTGTTACAAAGATGCTGTCAGGGCTTAGCGGGGTACTCACAAACGGATTTCTTATTCTGTTTACGGTTATCTTCATATTACTTGAAGCATCAAGTTTTTCCGGTAAATTACAAAAGATACTGACCGATCCGGCCAAATCATTAGCTTATTTCGATAAATTCATGCACAATGTCCAGAGCTATATGGTAATCAAGACATTGGTAAGTATCGGTACCGGTATTGCTGTTGCGATCTGGCTGGCTGTTCTCGGTGTTGACTTCCCGCTTTTATGGGGTTTATTAGCTTTTCTCCTTAATTATATCCCGAATATCGGATCCATTCTTGCCGCCATCCCGGCAGTCCTTCTTGCTTTTATTCAGCTCGGTAAAATACCCGCCATACTCACGATTGCAGGTTATGTAACAGTAAATATTGTAATAGGCAATTTTGTAGAACCAAAACTGATGGGGCGTGGTTTGGGCCTGTCGACACTTGTCGTATTTCTTTCACTGATTTTCTGGGGCTGGGTATTCGGACCTGTAGGAATGTTACTTTCCGTGCCCCTGACAATGACACTCAAAATCGCATTAGACAGCAAAGAAGATACCCGGTGGCTCGCAATCCTGATGGGCGAAATGCCTCATAAAAAACCCGAACAAAAGGATATCGCTGCCTCAAAAAAGGAATCTTGACAAGAGACAATTGCCTCTCTATTTTTTATCCTTTTTTCTCAGTTTCCGTTCAGGACCGCTCTGTCTCTTGACAAGGGCCTTATAAGTGTTATTTTATGACACCTCTGATTTTATCTACATCAAGTCCAAATGCTTTGAAGTTGCTTCTAACACTATGATGCTCTTTTAACACTTTAGAGTTGTAATATCCCATTTTTTCTCTTGGAAACAAACCTTTTTGAAGATCAAAGTCCGCGCCTGGCTGAGCATCCACATAAAGCATTATATCAGCTGCTTCCTGGTCTGTTAAAGTTCCACCTTGACCTATAGGCATATTTGATTGAACCCATGCAGCCCCTTTGTTTAATTTGCTCATACCAGCACCTGTATTGTATGACAACCATTCGCCTTCAGAGTTTTTACCCCAAAGCGGAGGAAATGTTGCTATCCCTTGTCCATTTTTCCCATGACACATAGCACATTTAGTTTCATATATCTTTTTACCGTTTAGATAATTTTGATGTGTTGCTTTTCTTTGAATTTTTGCAAACTTTTTAACGCTTTTTGCCCACCTGTTTGAATTATATAATCCACAAGGTCTCTTTTCGTCCATTTTCATAGGTATGCCTTGAGACAACCAGGTAATATATGTAGCCATGGCAATACTTGCTTCAGTGTCAATTATGGGTCTTGTACCATTCATGCTTCTCATAAAGCAGTTGTTAATTCTATCCTGAAGGGTCTGCACTGTCTTTTCCCTTTTTGAATAGGCAGGAAACACTGCGGCTGTTCCTATAAATGTTCCTATGCCCTTGGCACTTCCCGGTTTTCCATCACTTCCTGCTAAATGACAATTTGTACAAGTAAGTTTATTCCCGACCAAATCCTTTGTAAGAGGATGTTTGTAAGTATTATTCATAATATCCTCACCCAGTTTTACCAATCTTCCAACTTCACCTTTTGGATAGTTACTTGTATCAATTTCCGGTATTTTGGGATATTCCGCAGTTGATGCAAATACCAAACTTGAAAATACCAAACTTAAAGCAATAATTATAACTTTTAGTGATTTCATAATATCACTCCTGTCTTGAGCAGATTTAATTACCTACTATAACTTAAAATATTAATTTAAATGAACGGGGACATTTATTTAGGGTCTGTGTATAAAGTCAGTCCCTCTACCTGTCATTCCGACAGTCCTTAAGCCGGAATCTATTCTTTTCTATAAGTTCTAAATGTCCCGAACGCTTTCGGGACATGACAAAAATAAAAAACGGCAATTTATACACAGCCTCTATTTAGAGCCTGCGTATAAAGTCAGCATCTCTATCTGTCATTCCGGCAGTCCTTAAGCCGGAATCTATTCTTTTCTATAAGTTCCGGATACCCAATTACAGATTTCGGGCATGACAAAAATAA